>CAZLPP010000117.1:0-1564 GCA_964561465.1 uncultured Dehalococcoidales bacterium | reverse complement strand
GTCTCGGAAGACAGCAGGACGTTCACGTTCACGATTGCAGACAATGCCACCTGGCACGACGGCACGCCTCTCACGGCTGAGAACGTCAGGTTCTCCATCGAGTACTACCGCGACTGCGACCCGGAGGCGGGATGGATGAAGGACGTGATCGAGAGCGTGACGGTCGACGGCAACGACGTCATCCTCTCCCTCACGCGCCCCTACGGCAATCTGCTCATCGAGTTCATGACGTACCCGGTCGTCCCCGAGAGCGTCTGGAGCGATGTCGAGGATCCGCTTACGTACGAGGGCCCCGACATGGTCATCGGCTCCGGCCCGTTCGTCTTCGAGAGCTGGGACCCCGCGGCGGGCAGGTTCGTCTTCACGGCCAATGAGGATTACTTCCAGGGCAAACCGAACATCGACCGCCTTGAGGTCAACATCTATCGCACCATGGATGCCCTGGTCATGGCTCTCTCCAGAGGTGAGATAGACACCTGGTGGGACTACTCCGGGGAGTTCCCCTACACCCACGTCCCTCCTCTCTTGAAGGGCGGCGACATCGAGTTCGCGACGGCCACGTACCTCGGCGTCCCCGCGGCAATCGGCTTCAATCTTGACCGCGCCGCGACGTCTGAACTCGTCTTCCGGCAGGCGGTCGCCTCGGCCATCAACTACAGGCAGATCTCCGAGCTCGTCTTCTCGGGCTACGGCAGTACGCCCACCGCGGGCTTCGTGCCGCCCACGCATCCGGACTTCAACGACGGCCTTCCGCAACTGGTACAGGACAAAGACAAAGCGGCGCAATTGCTCGACTCGCTCGGTTGGAAGGACACGAACGGCGATGGCATCCGCGAGGGAGCCGACCGCAAGAACATCGTGCTGACGCTGCTTACCCGCGGCGACGTCCCGAGCACGCTTCGCTCCACCGAGATGGTCGCGGCCGATCTCAAGGCCGTCGGCATCGGGTGCAGTCTCAAGAGCGTTGACAATGCCACCTGGGTCGCGGCCAAGGACGCCATGGACTACGACCTCGTCTTCTTCCGCGCAACCCCCTGGGGTACGCTGATGCACGCCAGCCACGGCTCCGGCTACTTCGACTCGCGCCGCAGCGGCTCGGGCGTGTTGCACAACCTTGCCGCGGCTGAGTATCTTGCGACCTGCGATGCCCGGCTCGCCACTGCGGACCTCGCCGAGCAGGAGCGCCTCGACCGGGAGCTGCAGCGGATGCACGCGGAGTATCTGCCGGGCATCGCGCTCACGTGGATAGAGAGCGTCTACCCGTACCGCGAAGGCTGGGACGGCTGGACCATCGACCACATCTACGGCGGAGTGGTCAACAGCTTCTCCTGGTTCACGGTGACGAGGAACTGAAGCATTCTGCAGGGTGCACATGGCAGCCGAGACGAGCGCCGTGCCCGCACAGCGGCACGAACACCCATCGGCTACGCTGGCCTCCAGGGCGGCGAGGTACCTCGCCGCCCTGTTCATCATCGTGAGCCTCAACTTCCTGCTGCCCCGGCTCATGCCCGGCGACCCGCTCATGAACCTGGTAGGAGAGGAAGGGTACTATGCCGCCGGCGGC
>CAZLPP010000116.1:0-1583 GCA_964561465.1 uncultured Dehalococcoidales bacterium | reverse complement strand
ACATGGTATTGCCGTCGACAAGCTCCGAGAGTTCGTGCACGGGAGGGGCGGACGGCGTCTCGCGCGGCACCGAGGACCGAACCTCATCGGCCGAAGCCGCCGGAGCGCAGCCGGCAAGACCGAGGACCAGTACCGCCACCGACGTCAGCAGAAGAGCCTTTTGCATTGCCACACCCCCCATTGCTGCGCGATATCCCGCCCGTCCAAAGCAGCAGGGCGGTTCCTTCACAATGATATACGGTGGTCGGCGGCAGGTATCACACCAGCCGCCGGGACGGTGGTCGAAAGGTGCGAAGGTTCAAGGTTGAAAGGTGAAGGGTTCGAAGGTGGAAGGTTCCACCCTCCACCGGGTCGGTGCGGGGACCGACCCCTTGTATCTTGGTGTAGAGTCTCACGACGATGTCGTGGGGGAGGGGAATCAGCCCGACCCCTCAGGCGTGAGAGCCTGTCTTGTAGATCACGATCCCCTCTCCCCGACGCCAGTCCCAAGGCCGGACGGTATCTTAAGCCTCCGTGCAGGAAGAGCTTGCATTGACAAGGTTGGCCCGGGGTGGCCGCGACATCGGCGTCACAGTAAAGGCTCGCGGAGGTGAAGTCAATGGAAGAACCCACGGTCGTCGGTATCGACATCGCCAAGAAGAAGTTCGACGTTGCGCTGCTGCGGGAGGACAGGGAGAAGAGCGGGGCGTTCCAGAACACGCCGGAAGGATTCGCCATGTTTGTCCGGTGGCTGGAACGGAACGGCGCCGGGCACGTCCACGCCTGCATGGAGGCCACCGGCGTGTACGGCGACGACCTGTCGCGGTACCTGCATGACGCCGGCCACGTGGTGAGCGTGGTCAATCCTGCCAAGGTGAAGGGCTTCGCCCAGAGCGAGCTCAGCCGCACGAAGACCGACAAGGCGGATGCGCGTCTCATCGCCCGCTTCTGCCGCGCGATGCGCCCTGAGCCGTGGCAACCGCCCGCGCTGGAGGAGAAGCAACTGCAGGCCCTGGTGCGCCGCATGGACGAGCTCACCGGCATGCTCACCCAGGAGCGAAACCGCCTGGCCACCGCCCATGACGTAGTCAAGCCCTCCATCGAGAATGTCATCAGCCTGATCGAGGAGCAGATCAAAGAAGTGCGGCGTCTCATCCGCGAGCACATCGACCAGCATCCTGACCTGCGCGGCAAGCGCGAGTTGCTGGAGAGCATCCCGGGCGTCGGCCCGGCGACCTCGGCCATGATCCTGGCCGAATTCGGTGATGTGGCGCGGTTCCAGGATGCCCGGTGCATGGCGGCCTTCTGCGGCCTCACGCCACGGCAACGCCAGTCAGGCTCGTCCGTGCGAGGCAAGACCCGACTCTCGAAGACGGGCTCCGCCCGCATCAGGAAAGCACTGTACATGCCCGCGCTGGTCGCGATGAGATGGAACCCGGTTATCGCTGCCTTCTGCGAACGCCTCAAGGGATACGGCAAGTGCCCCATGGTCATCGTCGGCGCTGCCATGCGCAAACTCATCCATATCATCTTCGGCGTGCTCAAGAGTGGCAGACCTTTCGATCCGTCCATAGCTATGGCAGCTTGACATGCAAGACGGTATC
>CAZLPP010000115.1:0-1680 GCA_964561465.1 uncultured Dehalococcoidales bacterium | reverse complement strand
AGACGAGAAGCGACCTGTCTGAGAAGGAGAAGACCTGCGATCTTCTGGCTCCCCGCAGTGAACGAGCTTCGAACTCTCAGCGAGATCGACGCCGAGATCATGGGCGTTTTGTGTCTCTGAGTTCTCCGATGGATCCGGGGCCGAAAGCCCTGCTCGCCGACCGAGGCTGTCGCCGCCCACTGAAAGCCATGCTCGCCCTCGTACTCCAATACCGTTCGAACCGCCCGCCCCCACACCACCTGAGGGCCGTCGCGTGCTGTTCGCGCGACAGCGTCCCCTGAGTGTACCTGGTTTATGGCAATCCACGGGCAGTCTGGAGCTCCCTTCCCGGAGCACTTGACAGCGTGCCCCCCTGATGTAATAGAGTGCCTTGGTGATTCGAGTGCAGTCCAATACCGTGGGTTGACGAAGCCTGCGGTGGTCTACGAAGTGGCGTTCGAGTCGGAGGTGGGACAAGTGAAGCGGGCAATTTGGGCTGGTTGGGTGCTGGCTGTGGCAATCGGGTGTCTTGCGGTCTCTCAGACCTCGGCGAACATCGCGCTGCGTGTCATCCCTGTTGCCGATGGCACAGTCTATCTCATCGACAACAACACAGGGCTGACGCAGACGAGACTAGTCCTGTCATTCAGCGCGGCGACAATCCTTCAGTCCGAGGACATCACTGTCTTCGGAGGAGGCGCGGTGACCGCGGTTCACATCTGGGGTGGCGGTCTGCTCGTAGCGATTGACGCCGAACTGGTCGCAGGTGGAACCGTTCAGGTCTCCCTGCTCGGTGAAAACGGGAAAAAGGCAATCAGAGGGGCTTGGTTCTCAGCGGCAACGTGAGGAATAGGGCACGGAACTCAGGGTCGGTACGGCATAGGTGCCCTGATTCCCAAGAACTGGTCCACGGATTGGGTGTATCTCTGCCGTGAGCAGTGCGCTGGGACGGAGGATGGCTGTTCAGTCGGGTGAAGCGGGCCGGCACCGCAAGCATGCAGTTCCGCGTGTGCAATGCCCGTCATGAGAAGGGCCAACAGAAGAGCCTACCAGAACTGGCTCCCCGTAGTGGACAAGCTTCGAGCTCTCACGGAGCTTGATCCGGAGAACGTGCTGGTACTGCCTTGTGAAGCAGGGAGTCGCGGACGATCCTCGAGCTCCGCGTCCGGTGTTGCGTCGCCAGCGCTGTTCTGAAAAGGCATCCTACAGCGAGCGGAACGGGAGGGCCCTCACTCCCGGCGCGAGGGGCAGACTGAGATCCCCAGAGTGGACAACGTATCCCGGGCCGACGCGTGAGCCGAGGTCCTTGCGCAGGCGGAGGATCGTCTCTGCCATCGCCGGCCGCGGGGTGGCCGATAGCCTGACCTCAATCGGCACAAGGGTCCGGCCGGCGGCGACCAAGACGTCGACCTCCGAGCCAGTCGAGCTGCGCCAGAACGAGAGAGCGGGCAGCTCGCCTCGATGAACGTGGGTTCTCAGGATCTCGGACACGACGGCCGTTTCCAGGATCGCTCCCCCCATCGGGCCTGCCGCCGCGTGCTCCGGGTCGCGCAGTCCGACGAGGTAGCAGAGGTCCCCCACGTCCGTGAAGTACACCTTTGGCGTCTTGACCAATCGCTTGTTGATGTTCGCGAAATGCGGTCGCAGAACCAGAACCTGGAAGCTGGCCTCGAGAACGGAGAGCCAGGCCTTGGCCGTGTT
>CAZLPP010000114.1:0-1693 GCA_964561465.1 uncultured Dehalococcoidales bacterium | reverse complement strand
TCTTCAGACCGCCCTGCCGTGCCGGAGCCAGGATGCCGATGTGCTTCGCAGGCAGTTTGCTCACGTTCCGGACCTCGTGAGGCACGTTCGGTGGAAAGACGACCACCTGGCCCGCTTTCAGCACCCGCACTTCATCGCCCGAGGTGAACTGCAGTTCGCCCTCGAGCACGTAGTTGACCTGCTCGTTCTCGTGGCTGTGGGGATTGCCCTCGGTCCCCGGCGCCATCTCGAAGAGGCTGATGCTCACCTTCTCGCCATCGATGTTCCTGCCCTTCGCTCCGGGTCGCACTTCGGTCGCAGGTAACTCACTCCAGGTGTAGACCTTCACTCGTATGTCCTCCGTTCTGTCGCACCCCGAACGCTCCGGTCCGGGAGAACCGGCCCGTTCTTTCAACCTCGCTGCCAGGTTCGGCGTCATGATACAACACGTGACGAGTCACGACAGCCCGAACGGCACGCGCCACGCGGTCCCGGCGCCTCTCAGCCACTGACCGGATTGCCGACCGCTGCTGTGGTACACTTGCGAGGCGGTTCCTCCGCGCCCGCGCGGGACGAAAGGAGACGGTCATGGGCAAACGCATTGTGTTCATGGGAGCCGGCGCTGTCGGCGGCTACGTCGGCGGCCACCTCGCCCGTACCGGTCAGGACACCACCCTTGTCGACCCGTGGCCGGAGCACATCGACTTCATCAAGCGCAACGGCATCCAGCTTAGCGGCACACAGGGCGACTTCTCCGTGCCGGTCAACGCACTGCACCTGCACGAGGTCCAGAGCCTCTTCAAGACCCCCGTCGACATCGCCTTCATCTGCACCAAGTCGTACGACACCGAGTGGGCCACCATGATGATACGGCAGTACCTGGCGCCGGACGGGTACATCGTGTCTCTCCAGAACAGCATCAACGAGGACCGCATAGCCGGCATCGTCGGCTGGGGCAAGGTTGTCGGCTGCATCGCCAGCAGCATCGGTGTGGACGCCTTCAAGGCGGGACACGTCGTGCGCACCGTGCAGCCCGGCGGCGCCTCCTACACCGTCTTCCGCGTCGGCGAGGTACACGGCCGCATCACGCCGCGCGTGCAGGAGCTGGTCGACATGCTCCAGCCCATCGACAGCGCCAAGCCGACCACGAACCTCTGGGGCGAGCGCTGGTCGAAGCTGGCCATCAACTGCATGGGCAATGGCATTTCAGCCGCGACCGGACTCGGCAGCAAGGCCATGTACGAGCTGGAGACGACCCGTCGGCTCTCCATCCGGCTGGCAGGCGAAGCCGTCCGCGTCGGACAGGCCCTCGGCTACGAGCTTGAGGCAATCCGCGGAAGGCCGGCGGAGACGTGGGCGGCCGCCGCCGCAGGCGACGCCACGGCACTCGCGGACATCGAGGCCGCCATCGTCGCCAGCATGAGCAGGATGACCGAGGCGGGACGGCCATCGACCGGACAGGACATCATCAAGGGACGCCGGACGGAGATCGACTATATCAACGGACTTGTCGCAGCCAAAGGCGCCGAGGCAGGCATCCCCGCACCGGCCAACGCGGCCCTCACGGCGCTCGTCAGGCGTGTCGAGCTTGGCGAGATAGAGCCCCGGCCCGAGAACATCAGCGGCATCTAGCCTCAGACGCGGCACGGCGCGGCGCGTTTCCCGGCGCAGCTCTCCCGGCGGGCTACTCGGTGACCAGCGACGGCACGAGCAG
>CAZLPP010000113.1:0-1716 GCA_964561465.1 uncultured Dehalococcoidales bacterium | reverse complement strand
GCGATGGGGCTCATCATCTACACGCCTCTCGGCACCGTGGTGCACACGGGCGATTTCAAGCTCGACCACACGCCGGTCATCGGCGAGCCGACCGACCTGCACAGCCTGGCGCTGCTCGGCACACGGCAGGTCCTGCTGCTGATGTCCGATTCGACGTACGTCGAGCTGCCGGGATATACGCCTTCCGAGCGAGTCGTGGCGGAGAGTCTTGACCGCATCGTCGCAGACGCGCCGGGCAGGGTCATAATCGCAACATTCTCATCTCTCGTGGCGAGGATCCAGCAGGTGTTCGATACCGCAGCCAAGGCGAAGCGAACCGTACTTGTCACGGGCCGGTCGATGGAGGGCATCGTGAAGGTGGCGACCGAGGCCGGCTATCTCAAGGCCCCGCCGAAACTCGTGAGTGCCTACGACCAGATACACAACCTTCCGCACGACAAGGTCGTTATCATTACGACGGGCACGCAGGGCGAGCCGACGTCCGCGCTCGTGCGAATGGCGAACAAGGAGCACCCCCAGGTGCGGATAGTTCCGGGCGACACCGTTGTCATGTCTGCGACGCCGATCCCCGGGAACGAGGCGCTGGTGAGCAAGACCATCGACAACCTCTTCCGCCTCGGGGCGAACGTGGTGTACGGGCCCCAGTCAAGGGTGCACGTGCACGGCCACGGCAGTGAGGAAGAGTTGAAGACGATACTGAATCTCGTCCGGCCGAAGTACTTCGTGCCGGTCCACGGGGAGTACCGTCACCTCGCGCGACACGCGAAGGTCGCGCAGGCGATGGGTGTTCCGGTGGAGAACACGTTCGTGCTCGACAACGGTGACGTGCTGGAGTTCACGTCTTCCGGCGGCAAGGTCGTCGGCAAGGTGCCTGCGGGCGACATCGTGGCCAACGGGCCGGTAACCGGAGAGCTGGACAGCAACATGCTGCGCGACCGGAGGCTGCTGTCGAGAGACGGCCTCATCGTCGTGGCCGTGGCGCTGTCGCCGGAGACCGGCGCCCTCCAGGGAGAGCCGGAGTTCGTCAGCAAGGGCTTCGTCGACCCCGAGGGCAACGGAGAGCTGCTGCGGGGCGCGCGCACGGTGGTCGCCGAGGCCGTCGGCCACGCGCACCGCACAGGGCGAAAGCGCAGTACCGTGGAATCGCACGTGCGCGAGGCGCTGGCGCGGCACCTGTATGAGAAGACTCACCGGCGACCGGTGATCATCCCGGTGGTGACGGGCATCTGAAGCTATGGCACGAAACGCTCGAGACAGCAGGAGCCGAACGGAGTCGCGCCGCCCGGTGTCGCGCCGGCGCAGCGACCGTACGCGCGCGGCGACGAACGGGACAGGTCAACGGGCCGACAAGCGCCAGACAGGCGGCAGCCGCTGGCGTGCCGCCATGCGGCTGTTGCTGGTTGTTGCCGTAGTTGTCCTGGCCGTGGTCTTCGGTCCACTGCTGCTCAAGGCCGGCGCGCAACTCTGGGTGCGGGCTCTGATGGCGTTCGGTCTCGGCCTCGTCTTGCTGCTCGTCGCCCTCGGTGTGCTTGTGAAGCTGATATGGAGCGGCTTCGGGCCGCTGGCGCGGCACTGGAACGTCTTTCTCGGCGCGGCATCCGTGGGCGCCGCGATATGGGGAGTGCTCGGCTTCATACGCCCGCCGGGGACCATCTTCTGGTCGGTTACGCTCGGCGGACTCGTGGGCAAGGCCATCGCCGGACCAACCGAGGTCCA
>CAZLPP010000112.1:0-1718 GCA_964561465.1 uncultured Dehalococcoidales bacterium | reverse complement strand
CTCCTCACGACGGTCGAGCTCGCGGAAGTGATCGACATCTGCGGGGTCACGCACTTCGGCGCGCCTCTTCATGCGCTCGAAACGAACGCGGTCGTCACTGACGACGATGTGGATCAGGATGAAGTCGCTGCCGTGCAGGCTCTTGAGGAGACGAACGTCGCCGGCGGAGCGGATGCCGCTGATTCCGGCAACGGGCCAGCTGTTCGCGGCGATCCTCTCGGCAGCGGCGCAGACGAAGCAACCGGGCCCGTGCTTGGCGAACCAGCGCGCCGAAATGGCGCCGAGGTTTCCGCGCGTCGGCTCGAGCCCTTGGGCAGTGGCGAGGGAGCGCACAATGTCGCCGGTGGCGACGAACGGCACGCCGCAGCGGGCGCTCAAGTGCTTCGGGATCTCGTCCTTGCCCGAGCCGTTCTTACCGATGGCGCCGATGACGCGCACGCCAAACCTCTTCTCTTGTGTCTGCGTCTTGGGCATCGCCGAAGTGTGTCCGGGGCGTCGTCTCTCGCTCGTCGCTTCGGTGATGAGAGCGGCTTGAGTCTCCCCTCATTGCCGGCAGCGGGTGTGATGGGTAAGATGCCGCCCGGCGACGCATCGATTGCAGCGGCAGTTCCTCGCAAGCCGGTCACCCGGCTTGCTTGTCCTTTCTGCGTTGTTGTGGCCGCGGGCCACGGAGGAGCAACCATGATTCGCAGCGCCGCTCGAGAGCAACTCACCCTCTGCATGGAGCCGACGAAGGAGGAGAAGGACTTCGTCGTCGCCCAGTTTGCTCAGTCCAACCTGGACGCCACCCATGGGCGCTTCAGCTATCCTGGCACGGAGGACCCTGGGCTCGCGTTCGACCTCGCGATTCGCGGCCCGAGCGGCGAGATCGTCGGAGGTGTCAACGTCAGCTCGGTCCTCGGCGTGATGTGGCTCGAGGTCCTGTGGGTCGCCGAGGAGTACCGGAGGCACGGCCTGGCTGGTTGGCTTGTCCTCGAGGCGGAACGGATCGCGCACGAAAAAGGGTGCGTGGGCGCGGGAACCTGGACGTTCAACTGGCAGGGGCCGGAGTTCTATCCGACGATCGGTTACGAGCTTCGCGGCATCTACACGGGATACCCGTTCGGCGTCACCGAGCACGTGCTGACCAAGCGGCTTCCCGACGAGGCGTCGGCCGCGAAGACCGCAGACCAGGTCGCTCTCCTCCGCCGCGAGGGGTTTACGCTCGTGGCCGCGCCGTCACGGGACGACATGCGCTTCGTTGGGCGCGGGTTCCACGAGTCCTGTGTGCGCAACGCGGGGGAGGAGATGGATACCCCGGGGATCAGCCCTTGTCTGGTGCTGAAAGACCAGGCGGGCCAGGTGGTCGGCGGTGTCGGCGCCTACACGACGATTCGGAACATGGTGCTGGAGACGATCTGGATCGACGAGCGCTTCCGAGGCCGCGGGCACGGGCAGCGACTCCTCCTCGAGGCGGAGCGGATCGCGAGAGAAGCAGGCTGCTGCGCTGTCAACACCCACTGCCTTTCCTTCCAGTCGCCGGGGTTCTTCCACAAGCTGGGCTACGTGACGTACGGCGTCGTGGACGTGGCGATCGATGGGCACGCGGAGGACTTGCTTATCAAGCGGCTGTAGACCGCCTCCCCGGGGGTTCCCGTCAGTCGCGCTGCGTGGCGTGAACCGCCGCGGGCGGCGCCGACACCTACCTGCGTCGAACCTCGGTGCGAGGGTTCGGAGAC
>CAZLPP010000111.1:0-1845 GCA_964561465.1 uncultured Dehalococcoidales bacterium | reverse complement strand
CGTCCCAACTACCGAAGAATCGTGCACATCGTCAGAGGGCTTCCGCGAGGCACTCCCGTCTTGGCGACAACGGCCACGGCGAACCAACGGGTCACTGATGATGTGGCGGAGCAACTTGGCAGGGTCAGCATTGTGCGAGGCCCGCTGGCACGCGAATCCCTCCGGCTGCAGAACATCGACATGCCCGACACAACGGCTCGAATGGCGTGGCTCGCGCAGGCGATCCCCACGTTGCCCGGCAGCGGCATCGTCTACGCGCTGACAGTGCGAGACGCGGAGCGCGTCGCTGAGTGGCTGCGCACGTGCGGGATTGACGCCGTGGCATACCACGCGGATGTCGGGAAGGGCGGCGAGGAGGAAGCCGACGCTGACGCGATGAGTCAGCGCGAGGAGCTTGAGCAGCGCCTGCTGGCGAACGATGTCAAGGTGCTTGTGGCAACCGTGGCACTCGGAATGGGGTTCGACAAGCCTGACCTTGGCTTCGTCATTCACTTCCAGCGTCCAGCGTCAGTGGTGCACTACTACCAGCAGGTTGGGCGAGCGGGCCGCGCCATTGACGAGGCTTACGGCGTCTTGCTGCGTGGTGCGGAGGATGATGACATCGCTCAGTACTTCCGCGACACCGCCTTCCCTCCGCAAGAGCACGTCGACGCGATCCTTCAGGCACTTCAGAGTGCTGATGGCGGCTTGTCCGCTGCGGAGCTTGAGGCCTGTCTCAACCTGCGGCGCGCACAGATAAACAAAGCCCTGACGTACATGTCGGTCGAGGAACCCGCCCCGGTTACGAGGCCGGCGAAGAAGTGGCAGGCAACGCCTTCGAGCCACGGCTACAGAGTCAACCAGGCTCTCGTCGGTGCGATTCTCGAGATCCGGAGTAGAGAGCAAGAAGAGATGATCCGCTACATGGGGCACACAGGTTGCCTCCTGGAGTTCCTGGAGCGGGCACTGGATGATCCGGCTGCGAGGCGATGCGGCGTGTGTGCGAACTGCCGAGGCAACCCGCTGCTGCCCGTCGATGTTGCCTACGACCTGGCGAACCAGGCCGCGCTCTTCCTGAAGCACGCATTCATCAGGCTCGAGCCGCGCGGCCGGTGGCCCAAGGGCGCGTTTGTGTCGGAGGGTTTCACGGGTAGGATCGGTGATGACCTCCGATCGCAGGAAGGACGGGCGCTCTGCACGTGGCGGGATGCAGGATGGGGCAACCTCGTGGCCGACGGCAAGTACACGTCGCATCGGTTCGACGACAAGCTTGTGCGGGCATGCGCAGCGATGACCCGCGAATGGGCTCCATTGCCACAGCCGGAGTGGGTAACCTGTGTCCCCTCGCTGGAGAGGCCGGAACTCGTGCCCGACTTCGCGGCGCGTCTTGCCGATGAACTCGGTCTGCCGTTCCACGAAGCGTTGACGAAGGCATCGCGGAACAGACCACAGAAGGAGATGCAGAACAGCTTCCAGCAAGCGCGCAACCTCGATGGGGTCTTTCACGTGGAACAGGCCGCAGCTCACTGCGGTCCTTGTTTCCTCGTAGACGACGTGGTCGACTCCCGGTGGACGATGACTGTCGCCGCAGCCCTCCTGCGCCGGGCTGGGTGCAGCGCCGTCTTTCCGCTGGCGCTTGCGCTCAACTCGTTCGGGAGAGAGTGAACAGCATGGCCGATCGCCGCCTCTCAGAAGATGCTCAGGTGATCCTTCTGCTCTGTAGCCGGTTCGGCCCTTCGGACAGGTCCGAGGTACTGACGCTCGGTGAGTACAACCGAGTCGCACGCTGGTTGCGATCCGCCCAAATGCGACCGGCGGACCTCCTGGATGGGAGCAGCGTCGCGGCCCTTGGCCAAGGCGCAGGAA
>CAZLPP010000110.1:0-2236 GCA_964561465.1 uncultured Dehalococcoidales bacterium | reverse complement strand
CGGTTGCGGACGACCTCTTCCGCGTCGTTCGGGAAGGCGCCGAGCCCCTGTCTCCTCTGTACGATCAGGGCTGACCCTCTCCTGTGAAGAACGCCGGGAGCCGGCTCCGGCCGGCGCTACTCCACCGGCACGGGTACCGTCGACACGATTCTCTCGATGGCTGCCTCGTTCGTAAGCCCGTGGACTGAGGCTCCAGTCTCCAGCAGCACGCGGTGCGCCAGCACGGGCACGGCAAGGCGTTTGATGTCGTCGGGGGTCACGAAGTCGCGTCCGCCGGCGCCGGCCAGCGCCTGCGCTGCCTGCTGCATTGCCAGCGTCGCCCGCGGGCTGGCGCCGAGGCGCAGGCTCGTGTCGCTGCGCGTCGCGCGGCAGAGCGCCGTCACGTAGTCGCGGACCGCATCTGACACGTAGACGCCCTTCGACGCGGTCTGGAGGGCCCCGAGCTCCTCCTTGCTGATGACGCTTGACAGCGTCTCGAGCGGCTGGTTCTCGCGGAAACGCTCGAGCATGCCGGCCTCCTCGGCCGCCGAGGGGTAGCCGAGGGACAGGCGCAGCAGGAACCGGTCGAGCTGCGCCTCCGGCAAGGCAAACGTACCCTCCAGCTCGATGGGGTTCTGCGTGGCGAGCAGCATGAACGGCCGCGGCAGATTCACGGTCTCGAGGTCCGCCGTGACCTGTCGCTCCTGCATGGACTCGAGGAAGCATGACTGGGTCCGCGGAGTTGCTCTGTTTATCTCGTCGACGAGCACGATGTTCGCCATGATAGGTCCCGGCCTGAACTCGAACTCGCCTGTCTTCTGGTTGAAGTAGTGGACGCCGGTCACGTCGGATGGGAGCAGGTCGGGCGTGCACTGTATCCGGTGGAAGCTGCCCTCCATGGAACGCGCAATCGCCTTGGCGAGCGTCGTCTTGCCGGTGCCTGGGACGTCCTCGATGAGGACATGTCCCTCACACAGCAGCGCAACGAAGCATAGCTCGACCGCGTCGGGCTTCCCCACGATGACGCGGCCCACGTTCTCCTTGAACCGGTCTGCGGCCTGCTTCATCCGGCTGATGCCCTGCCCGCAGGGTCCATCCGTTCGCTTCATGGTGTCTCACCCTCTTTCGCTAACGCTTCTGACTTTCCCGGCCGCTTCGCATGCCGTATGCGGCGCGAGGCTCGCGCCACCGCCTCGATGTCGGCGTCTTCCGGCTCGTACCTGCCGTACCGGATGCGGACGTACGTTTCTGTCACGAGTGCGAGGTCTTCCGCCGCGGACGGCAGAAGGCCCTGCAGGGCCTTCTGGTACTCATAGGGCGATTGAGATGGCTCGCGAGCATGCAGCTTCTTCGCTGCCCACTTGAGCAGGTCGCGGTAGAGGCTGAACACGGTGGGCGCCGTCGTGACCCCCGTGCGCCCGACAAGTCCGGCCAGTCGCCCCAGCAGCCTTCGGAAGCGCTCCTCGACCCACCTCATGAGTGCCAGCAGGTCAGAGAGGAGTCCGGAGTTCAGCGACTCCATCTCGATGCCCGAAGAGAGGGAGCGGCGTCTCATCCATGCCAGAACCTGCCCGAGGAGTCGCCACAGCCCGAAGAGGAGCATGCCTATGACCATCGCGAAGTACAGCAGGCGAAGCACCCGCCTGAGCAGCACGGGGAAGGGTATGTTGCGGTAGAACTCGAGCAGACCCGAGTCGTCGCCCGTCGCGGGAGCTTCCGGCTCCAGGGGCTCGACCTCCGAAGCGGGGATGAGCGAAGCCAGGAAGGCCATCAGCCGTTCGATGAGATGCCAGACGTACCGGAAGGCATCGGCGATGGCGGAGATGACCTCCGGCGTGACTGCTACGCTGGCCAGCAGGCCGGCGAGCGAGACGATCGCCACGAACGAGACAAGGCTCGTGGAGAAGTGCTTTCTGGCGATGAGGGCGCCTGCGCCTGCTCCCTCGTCCCCGCGGGACAGCGCCACGCCCATCAGAGACAGGGCGAAGAAGACCAGCGCAAGCAGTACCTGCCCGTGTGAGGCGACGCCCAGCGCGTGGCTCAGCACGAATGCGGTGAGCAGCAGGACGAGGCCGAACTGGAAGTCACCAAGCAACCGGCCGTAGTCAGGCGCTCCCGCCACCGGGCGTCGGCCCAGGTGCCACGCGACCCCGGAGCCTGCGAGCAGGAGCAGTTCCGCGGGGCGCGTCTCGTAGATGATACGGGCCGCCGCCCGCGGCAGGGCAACGAGCCATGACGGGTCGGTCCACGGGACGTC
>CAZLPP010000109.1:0-2271 GCA_964561465.1 uncultured Dehalococcoidales bacterium | reverse complement strand
GGCACGCCCCATCCGGCAGTGGGGTTCGCCACTAGCCAGCCGGGCCGCCTGCCCTGGAGTCGCCCTGATCCTCCAACGCCTCCACGTCCGCGAGATCCTTCATTCGACCCGCCGCCCGTTTGTTGCGGATGAGGTCCGCAACGGACGGGACAAGCACTTCGAGCCCCTCGATCCTCACGGGGATGGCGCACGCGAATACCTCGTCGAACGTGAGACCCGAGGCTCCCGTCATGATGTCGATGCGCCGCGGCACGACGCCGATCCAACTCGGCGGCGAACGCGTGCAACATCTCTTTGTAGTCTTCGTTCAGCATCGTAGCGCTTCGAGAGAGAGACGACCTCACAGGTCAAGGGCCAGACAAGACCGATGCGCTCCGCAGGCGTTCCCGAAACGACATCTCCGCGTAGGACGTCCGACAGGCGGTGTTTGGCGGTGCGCGTCTTCTCCATAGGGCAAGCCTACCACCGGCGCCGATCGACGGCAATCGGAGCAAGGGGCACCAACCTCGATGCGGCTCTTCTGTAGATCGCGCTTCACGTCTCCGCTACGCACCCCGCTTGTACTCAACGTACGAATCCACAATGCGAAAGCCGACGGACTCATAGAGGCCGCGGGCCGCGGTGTTCCCCTCGCCGGTCGAGGCGCAGACGCGATCCATGCCGCGCGCCTTCATCCGGCGAAGACACTCGAGCAGCACGGCACGCGTTAGGCCCTGGCGGCGATAAGCGGGGCGCGCGCCGACCGGACCGAAGTCGCCAACCTTGTTGACCGGGTCGAGCCAGCAGCTCACGTACGTGACGGTCTTCCCGCCCCGTGCAGTTTCACGTCGGCAATCTCTTTCGTGGCGAATTGGTCGGGAACCTCCAGTTCCTCTGCGTTGAATACAGGGCAGTCCCGCTGCACCGATCCGTCGGAGAAACGGATGTCGACGCGCTGGTATCCCATCCCGCTTTCTGGGAGCCCGGTCAGCAGCTTCGACCACTCACTCGGCAATCGTCTGCGCATCACGCCTCCCGAAGCACGGCCGGCCCACTCACTGTACCCCTCGCTGTCCCGGCAGTGAAGAGCACCTCAGTACACGCTAGCAGCCTGTGTGAGTACTCCTCCGAACGGTGTCCGGAGGTTGAAGGAGGCGATGTCGCCGAGGCGCGACCTGTTTGGTGATGTGCACGGCGAAGCACGCAGAACGCTTTCCTATTGCGGGTTATGTGGCTCAAGACATCCACTAATCTCTCTCCTATCCTCCTGTATCGTATGCATGCCTTGGTCTCAAGGTGAGGTGCGAAACGGAGCTCTCACAGGCTGCTAGCCGGCCCGCGCGTACTCGACGTATCGATTCACGATCCGGAAGCCGACGGACTCGTACAGGCCGCGGGCGGCGGCGTTCTGCTCGCCGGTCGACACACAGACGCGATCCATGCCGCGCGCCTTCATCCGACGCAAGCACTCGAGTAGCACGGCACGGGTCAAACCCTGCCGTCGGTACGCCTCGCGAGCTCCGACCGGGCCGAAATCGCCAATCTTGTTGACCGGGTCGAGCCAGCCGTTCACGTACGCGGCAATCGTGCCGTCAGGGGCAACAGCCACCACGTCGAGGTCGCGGTCGTAGCCGGGCATCCGCATGAAGCGCACGTACTGCTCGTCCGTGACGTCACCCACCGTCCACGGATGCCACACCTCACGCTGGGCTTCAGCCCGTCTCCGCACCTCGTCTGTGTCCAGAGACAGGGAGCGGATCTCGTAGCCGGGAGGCGCCTCCTGCTCGCCAACTGGATCGCCCAAAGAGCGGAGCATGTTCACCTCTACGTACTCGCGGCGCTGGAAGCCGTGTTGCTCGAGGAAGGCGATCCGCTCGGCATTGTCGATCCGCGTCCCGACAACCATCGGCCCCTTCCATCGCTCCGGGTCTTCCTCGCGCAGCTCAGTCACCAGGCCGTCGGCCCACGCCAGCGCCTCGTCCTCGATTCCCTTCCCGTCGTACTCGGGAAGCACCTGCCAATCGAAGAACGGGTCGTCGTTCAACGTCGCGTAGCCGACCAGCTCCCCGCCGTCATGCCACAGGCGCACGTGCCTCCGCGGATCCAGGTGGCAGTCGATCATGAAGAACGAGAACGCCAGCTCCCCGACGTGCCAGTAGCGCCAGTCGTTCGCGCGCGAACGAGCCTCCATCAGGAGGCCATACATCTGATCAAGGTCAGCTTCGGCCTCGTAGAGCCGGCAGCCCAATGCGCGCCCGGAGCTCGTCTGATGGGAACCTGATCTCGTTGGCC
>CAZLPP010000108.1:0-2427 GCA_964561465.1 uncultured Dehalococcoidales bacterium | reverse complement strand
GCATCATCGCCATCATCGCCATCGCGATAGCCCTCGTCGCCGCCCTCATCTTCCTTTTCCGCCGGTAACTCCACTCTCACGTGTGCCCTCAGTGGGGCGGCTCCATACGGAGCCGCCCCACTTCGTTTCAGGGACGCCGCGAGCACGGCGGGATACGACCGGTGCAGACGGTCTCCCCGCGAGCCGGCTACGGTACGGAACCCGCCGGGCGCTGCTCCGTCGCACACCGCCCGGGAGCGGGCAAGTCAACGCGGACAACGTGGCTGAGGCCGCAAAGGGCAAGTGGCGGAGGCAGTTGACGGCACGCATAGTGCGGACCTATAGTGTCGGCGGCCCGGAGAGGGCCGCACTCCAGTCATTCGTCTCTCCGGGCGCACGTAACCACTCGCCGAAGCTGCTGTGAGGACCCTCCTCGAAAGACCACGCGGATACCGGCTGCTGCTGATGCTGGCGCCGGCGGTTCTGCTCGCATCGTCTGCGATGGTCGCGCTGTCGCCGGAGACCGCTCTCGCCGATGATGAATGGTCAATCGCGATGTCCGCCGATGCCGGTTCCGATGGTTCGAATCATTTCCTCGAGTTCGGGACGCGTTCGGGTGCGACCGCGGGATTCGACAGCGATGGGACCGACATCCCCGGTCCGCCGCCGGCACCAGGCGCAGCCTTTGGCGCCAGCTTCCGCATCACAGACGCCGTCTTCCCTCAGCTCAACGCCGACTATCGCGAGATGCTGCCCGCTGCCTCCGGCGCCTCCATCACCTGGACTCTCGCCGTCAGCTCGGCGGTGCAGCCCATAGCGCTCACCTGGTCCGACCCGACCGGCGCCGGGCTGCCGTCTGACGTCTCCCTGGCTCTCGCAGGCAGCAGCGCAACACTGAACATGCGCTCTTCCACCACAGCCACCTTCCCGGCCGGAACACATACCCTCACCATAACGGTGAGCAGAGGGACCTCACCGACAACGGTCCCCACCACTCCGTCAAGCGTTCCGAGCGACGACGAGGACTCCAGCGACGAAGACGGGCAGGAGAACACCGGCAACGGCACGGACAGTGCCTCCGCCTCGGATTCCGACTCCGAACCGAACGGAATCACCCCGGAGCAGCAGGGCATACGCTGCACCGGTCTGTCCGTCGAACCAGCGCAGGCCATGCCCGGCCAGGAGGTCGCCGTTTCCGCCACCATCTGCAATCCTGGCGAAGCGAACTCAAGCGCAACCGTGACCCTCGAACTCAACGGAGAGCCCGTCGAGTCCCGGATCCTGTCTCTCTCCGGCGGCGGCTGCCGGCAGATCGTGTTCAAGGTCGCGCGCAGCACTCCCGGCGCCTGCGAGGTCTCCATCGGCGGCATGACCGGCTCCTTCTCGGTGCTGAACACGTCGGGAACAGCCCCGACAACCGTCCCCGCCCCAGCGCAGAGAGGCATCGACACCACCGGCCTCGCGGTTCTCATTCCCATCGTCGCTGTCCTCGTCACCGCCATCATCCTGGTTCTTCGCCGTCACTGACCCGGTTCCGAGGCGTGCACCGCGGCAAGGGGGCTGCGGCAGCATCCCTCCCGCCGGAGACAGCCCGGGCGCCGCACCCGACGCACACGGCAGAGGGCACCTCCGGAGATGAAGCGCCGAGCAAAACGGCACTGAGAGGTGAGCCTCGCACACGCTCCCGGCCGCGGACCTGCCGTTCGTGTCCTTGCGTTTTGCGGCTAGCGAAGGTATAGTTACGTGTCCATGCACGCGCGTGGAGGGCAGGAATGGCTGGAACTGGAGACCGGGGCGGACTGCTGAGCGCGGGAGGCATTCTCAGCATCATCGTGGGAGTGCTGGAGGCGCTTTTCGGAGGACTCCTGGTAGCGGTATCGGTCCTGAAGCTGCCGATCTGGGAGAAGGACCTGCCGCTGCTGCCGCGCCTGGACACCCTTGTGCCAAGTACACCCGGGGCAACCCCGCTGTTCGTCGCAGGGATAGTGCTTCTGGTTCTTGGCATAGTGGCTATCGGAGGTGGGGTCTCCTCCCTGAAGAGATCCAGCTACGCGCTGGCGCTTGTCGGCGCTCTGTGCGCGTTCCTGCCGGTGAACGCGCTGGGCCTGCTGGCACTGATATTCGTGTCGCTGGGTTCCGGCGAGTTCGGGGCGGAGGACGCCTAGTTGCCGAAGTGGCGGAAAGGCAGACGCGCTACGTTCAGGGCGTAGTGCCCGTACGGGCATGAGGGTTCAAGTCCCTCCTTCGGCACCACTGGATTCACGCGCCTGTAGCTCAGCTGGATAGAGCGCAGCCCTGCGGAGGCTGAGGTCGAGGGTTCAAATCCCTCCAGGCGTACCACCCTTTCATCCCCCACAAGCGCAGGCGGGCGGTTAGCTCAGCGGTTAGAGCGCCTGTCTTACACACAGGAGGTCACTGGTTCAAATCCAGTACTGCCCACCACACGAA
>CAZLPP010000107.1:0-2532 GCA_964561465.1 uncultured Dehalococcoidales bacterium | reverse complement strand
CGAACTCACCCTTCTCGAGCTTCGCGAGCAGCGACTCCGACATCGCCTTGGCGTCGCCCTCGAAGATGTACGTGTCTTTCACCGTCTCCGCCGTCTTTCGAACGATGCGCGCCCTAAGATCAGGGCCGAGCGCAGGGAACTCCCGCTCTTCCTGAGTCATGGGATCCAAAGCCTCCTCGTACAGAATACCGACCGCCTACTTGTGAGTGGGCCCAAGCTGTCTTTGGGTTCACCGGAAACCCGTGCGGCGTTGCGCGTCTGCGGCCGCCGCAGTAGCCTTGCGGCATGAGAGGCCGCGCATGCTTCTAGTCAACGTCATTGTTCCCGTCATCCTGATCGCCGGCGCGGGATACCTGTTCGCCAAGCTCACGAGGTTCGACGCGACGCCGCTCACCCGGTTGTCGTTCTACATCCTCAGCCCTGCGCTCATCTTCCAGTCGATGCTCAGCTCGTCGCTCTCCGGCACGACGCTCTCCCAGGTGGTGATCTTCGTCTTCGCCGCTCACGGCGCGCTGCTTCTTCTGGGCGCCGTCGGCGTTCGCTGGACCGGGTGGGACGCGGACACCAAGGCGTCAGCGCTCCTCTCGTTCACGTTCTCGAACTGCGGCAACTATGGGCTACCTGTACTCCTCTTCGCGTTTGGGGAACCCGGGTTCACCCTCGGAGTGGTGTACATGGTGGCGCACCAGGTGTACCAGACTCTCTTTGGAGTGGCCGTTGCTAGCTGGCGGAAGGGAATGTCGCCGCTCGCCATGGCGCGGCAACTGCTTGCCGTGCCGTGGCTCTACGCGGTTGGCCTCGGCCTCGTCGCTCGAGCGACGTCGTTCGAGCTTCCCACAGTCCTCGCCCGCCCGGTCGAACTGGTCGCCGCCGCCGCGATCCCGATTCAGCTCTTGCTCCTCGGCATGGCGCTCGCCGGAGCGAAGGTCGGCCACCTCGTCCGGCAGGCTACGCCGGTCTCGCTCGCCAAGCTCGTCGTTCCGCCACTCCTCGCCTGGGGACTCTGCGCCGTCCTCGGGTACGACGGGCTGCTCCGCGCGGTGCTGATCCTGGAAGCGAGCACACCGACGGCGGTCAACGCCCTCGTCCTGTCACTTCAGTACAACCGCCGCCCCGAGCTGACGGCGTCGATCATCCTTCTCACAACGATCGGCGGGGTCGCGACGACAACGCTCCTTCTGTGGCTGCTCGCCTGAGTGGAAGGGGCTAGAGCCAAGCCCCATGACCTGGCGATTCCGCTGCGCCGCGCCCCAGCGATTCCCCGAGAAGTGACTCGCAGGAGCCGCCCAGCGTACACTCACAGCAGCGAAGGAGGTTCCCGTGAGAGACGAGATGACGAGCGGCCCCATTCGCGTTCGTGCGTTCCGTGAAACCGACATCGAGCCGCTGCACGAGGCGGTCTCTGAGTCGATCGCCGAAGTGGCACCGTTTGAGACGTGGTGCCACCCCGACTTCTCGCTCGTCGAAGCCGAGGAGTACGTCAAGTGGTGGATCAAGGCGCGCGCGAGGCGACATGCCTTCTACTACGCCGTGGAAGATGCCGCCGCGTCGCGCTTCCTCGGCGCCTGCGGCGTCAGCGGCTACTCGAGCGAGCATCGTCACGCCATGCTCGGGTATTGGGTCCGCACGTCCGAAACCAGGAAAGACGTTGCCACGACAGCAGCCCGCCTCGTGGTTGCCGCCGCCTTCGCCGACCTCGATCTGCTTCGCGTGTCCATCGGCGTCCCTGTTGCGAACGTCGCCAGCCATCGCGTGGCCGAGAAGCTCGGCGCCGCGCGAGAGGGCGTCATGCGGCAGGAACTCGTCCTCCCGAACGCCCCGTCCGACGTCGTGCTCTACAGCCTGCTTCCCGGCGAGCTGCGAGCGACCTGAGGCGGGGAACGGACGGAGTCTCGCACAGGGCCCACGAAGCTGCCTCCGGCCTTCGCCAGGCGACGTTGCCCGCGGAAACGGAACGTGCTTGAACGCCTCAGCACGCCCCACTTGTCTCGCGACGATCCCAGAACTAGGCTGCTATGATGATGGATGAAACTAGACGAACCCGAGGCAGCCGCCGCGACGAGGACGGGGCGGAAGGAAGACTGGAGGCGAAGCGATGGCGAGGATGCGTTCGACCGAGGCAGTGACCAAGTTGATCATGGCGGCACCGGCAGTGCAGAAGGCGCTGAAGTTGGATCAGGGCCGGGAGGGTGCAGAAGCCGAATTCAGGACGGCGATCCAGGAAGCCGTGGCCGGCGCGGCGTTTCTCAGCGACCGGCTGGTCTACCGCCTGGCCATCGGAGTGCTGAGCCTCCTTGCGCTGACCGCGGCGGGGTGCGCCGTGAAGTTCGGACTCGACGGCAACGCCGTCCCGGAAGTCCTTGTCAGTCTCGGGTCCGCCTCGGTCGGCGCTCTGGTTGGGCTGTTCGCCAACCCCCCATCGAGCGCCTAGACGGCTCAGTCACGTCGCTGGCTACAGCTTCACCGTAGCCAGCTTCCTAGCTACAGCCTCACCGTAGCCAGCGCCTTCTTCACGTGCGGGATGAGGCCGCC
>CAZLPP010000106.1:0-2693 GCA_964561465.1 uncultured Dehalococcoidales bacterium | reverse complement strand
GGCATCCCCGTGCGGGAGATCGCCCGCAAGTACGGCGTCAGCGACAAGACCGTGTACCTGTGGCGGAGGAAGTACAACGGCGTCAGCCCGAGCGAGCTGAAGCGGCTGAAGGAGCTGGAGCGCGAGAACGGCCAGCTGAAGAAGCTGGTCGCCGAGCTCAGCCTGGACAAGGAGATCCTCCAGGACGTGCTGCGAAAAGAGCTCTGAAGCCTGCGCGCAAGCGGGAGCTCCTCTTCGAGATCCTCGAGGACCACACGATCTCGGAGCGTAGAGCGTGCAGGTTCCTGATGCTTCACCGCTCGGTGTGCCGATACAAGCCACACGGACGCGATGATCGGGCACTGCGTCTGCGGCTGAAGGAGCTGGCCTACGCCCGTCCCCGCTACGGGTACGGCCGGCTGACAACGCTCCTCCAGCGGGAAGGGTGGATAGCGAACCACAAGCGGGTTCACCGCATCTACCGTGAGGAAGAGCTGATGGTGCGGACGAAGCGGAGCAAACGACGGGCCGTTGAGGTAAGGGCGAAGCTACCGCCGGCACTTGAGGTCGGGGAGCGCTGGAGCGTCGACTTCATGAGCGACCAGTTGGCAGACGGGAGGCGGTTCCGCGTCTTGACGACCGTGGATCACGTGAGCCGCGAGTGCGTGTGCCTCAAAGCGGCACAGAGCATTCCCTCGCCGGCGGTTACGGAGGCACTGGATGAAGCGATGGCCCTCTATGGGCAGCCGGAGGCGATCACGATGGACAACGGCACGGAGTTCGCCTGCAACCACTTTGACCAATGGGCCTACCGCCGCCGAATCCAGCTCGACTTCATCACTCCGGGGAAGCCTGTAGAGGACGGGATCATCGAGAGCTTCAACGGGTGGCTAAGGGATGAATGCCTCGACGTACACTGGTTTGAGAGCTTGGCCGACGTGCGGGCAGAGCTCGCGGCCTGGCAGGCGGAGTACAATGAGACGCGACCGCATTTCAGCTTGGGGAATCGGGCGCCGGCGCAGTACATCGCAGAGCTGTTGGGCATCGGAGCGATTCCGAGTTGTCAACGAGCCGGAGTTCAGACCTAATGACTGGACCTGACACGGGGGCAGGGTCATTCTTCCCGATCGTAGCTCTCAACTTGGGCCGGTTTTCGGGGGGGGCACGTGAGTCTAGACCAGCTCGGGAAGTGGACCGAACACCGGGACAGGTGTCTTGCGACCCCGACGTGTCCTGTGTCCGGTTCGGGTCCAGGGCTGGCGAGGTTCATCTCGGCTCGCAGACGCGTCAGACGCAGGAGCACGGGCGCACATGGAGGTCAGACAATACGCGCGACTCGGCCGCTACCCACGGTAGAACTTCGGGCATTTGCGCCACTCAACCCTATTGCGGAAGCTTGCCATGCACTCTCTCTGCCGCTCACTTAGAACGCGTCCGCGTCGCAGACGATCAATGAAGTTTAGAAGCATCTCTCGCTCCTGCTTGTGAAGCCATGGCGTGGCCGTAGTGAGAAACGCGCGTACGTCCCTTAGCTCGCATTCTGCGGCCCGCTTCATCTCCAATGCGTCGTACATGCTCTGAGTGTAGCCTCGATTGACGTGCCCTCCGAACATCGGTCCAAGCTGGGTGCAGGGATCACAAGGAGCAAGCCAGCGGAGAACGCACCCCGTGGCCAGTCGCCATTGGTTGTTGGCTCCGGCGCACAGAGTAGAGTCCACACGTATGGGCTCGTGATTAACCCCGGTGGGCGAATCTCGAACCGAGTTCACGTGCTCAACGAGGGTGCAGAAGCGGCTAGAACGGCACCTCAGTCGCACTATGCGTCGCCTGCTCCTTCCTGTCGGTCCGGGTCTTGACCGGAGTGCCGTGCTGCCCCTGCAGGTCAGCACTCCTACGGATCCCCTCACTCGCACCTAGTCGCTTGGCCTCAACGAAGTCGCGGTCCGCTTGCTCATCATCGCCCAGGTAGCGGTGGATACGTCCAAGCAGGTTGTGTGGGTGGAAACTCTCTCGCCTGCACTCAATTGCATTGGCTGCGCACCGCTCAGCATCGCCCATCTGCTCCAGATCCGCATACGCTGCACCACGTGTGGTCCACACAGCAGACTCGCTCGCGACCCTCGCTGCGCTCTGCTCGACTGCTGCAGTGACCATTAGGTTCCTGTCCGGGTACCCGCATGTGCGCCAGTACGCGCCCACTGTGGCTGCTGGCCATCGGGCACCATGCTTGGCCAAGTAGGACTCCAATTCCTCAATGTGTTCACCCGCACCCAACCAGTGCAGCTCTTGTGGTTCAAGAACTCTGCCGGATTCAATCGCGGCCCGCAGATCCTCAAGGCGGAGCGCGCGTACCGGAGCCTGTTTCTCCGACACTTCCACCGCCAGCGACTTCTCGAGTTCCAGAACACGGAAGGTCACGTCGAAGTAGGCCCTGACGTACTGCCGCACATCGTCTGGCGAGTAGCGCACCTCGAGTACTGTGCCTTCGCCGTCTTGCCGCACTGCTACTACTTCTCCGGGACCGAGGACGCGGTGAATGACGCATTGGTGAATCAGACGCCTCCATCTCCCGACGTTTCGGCCAGCCCACTCCGCGAAGAGTAGTCCCGTGACTGGTGTGGCCATCGTCACTCCTTCCCGGACCTCCGCCCTATGCCTGCCTGTGCTTGGCCCGCGGTGAACTCAGATGTCGAGGCCGTCGACTGGCCTGCTTC
>CAZLPP010000105.1:0-2717 GCA_964561465.1 uncultured Dehalococcoidales bacterium | reverse complement strand
GTGGAGATTGAGGCCATCGCCTACGTGGGGAAGTAGCGGGTACCGCAGCCCATCTACCCGCGGAAATGGGCCGCGTGGACGGAGTGGACGGGGTGCCGATGCATCCACGGGCGTCCGCCCGGTAGCGGCAGGCTTCCATGCTTGCGGGGCAGACGTTGCACGTTTCACGTTCGAACGTTGCAGGTTGGGGCGTCCAGGTCTGGGGCGGTCCTGACGCAGCGGGGGGCTCGCACGCCCGCGACCGGTTTGACGTCCGCGCGCGATAGCATCAACTCCCTCCCAACCATGGCAACCAGTCGTCAAGCGCGGTCACTTGACGTTCCGACGTGATAATGCTAATTTTGTTGACACTATGTCGTATGAAGAGCAAGTGCCGCCGGTACGGGTGAGCGAGTTCCTGGCGCAACGCGCCGTGTTCACCGTTGCGGAACTCGACAGTTTCCTCTCGGGCAGGGGTTCAAGCAGTCGCAACACGCGCAAGTCGCTGCTGACCTACTACCAGGCGCGTGGCCGGGTGCTCCGGCTGCGGCGGGGACTGTACGCGGTCGTTCCCATCGGGTCGCGACCCGATGCAGGCGTGATCGACCCCTACCTGGTGGCCGCCAAGATGGCGGATGATGCCGTCCTGGCATACCACACGGCGCTCGAGTTCCACGGTCGCGCCTACTCGACCTACTCACGGATCACGTACGCGTCGGCGATGAGGTCGGCGCCATTGCGGCTCGGCTCGAAGGAGCTGCGGAGCGTACCTGTCCCGCCTGCGCTGCGCGCCGGAGGCAGACAGATGTTCGGCGTCACGTTCCTGCAGCGCTCGGGCGCGGAGCTGAGGGTGACGGACTTCGAGAGGACATTCGTCGACGTGCTGGACCGGCCCGACCTCGTCGGAAGCTGGGAGGAGATATGGCGGTCGCTCGAACTGGTCGAGTTCTTCGACCTGGACAGAGTCGCCGAGTACGTACATCTGCTGGAGAACGCGACCACGGCCGCGAAGGTGGGGTTCTTCCTGGAACAGCACCGGGATGGCCTCATGGTTGATGAGGCGCACCTCAATGCCCTGCGCGAGCTGCGACCCAGGCAGCCGCACTACCTCTCGCGCCGCGGGCGCGGTCGCTCCAGGCTGGCGAAGGACTGGAACCTCATCGTGCCGGAACAGGTTTTCGAGAGGTCTTGGGAGGAACCGCTGTGAAGTACCTCGCTGAGGACGTGCTGCCTGTTGCGCGTGCAGCGGGGTTCGACGACGCAATGGTGGAGAAGGTCCTGCATCTCATCGGCCTCCTGAACGCGCTCAACGCACATCAGTACCTCAAGGGAGGCTGGGCGCTGAAGGGCGGAACTGCGCTCAACCTCTTCGTGTTCGACCTCCCCAGGCTGTCCGTGGACATCGACCTCAACTACATCGGCGCGGTCGAACGCGATGCGATGCAGTCGGAGCGACCGAACGTCGAGGCTGCCGTGCACTCGGTATTCTCCCGGGAGGGACTCTCCATGGTGAGGATTCCGCTCGAGCATGCGGGCGGCAAATGGCGGGTGACGTATCCCGGCTTCCGGGGGCAGACCGGTGCTCTTGAAGTCGACCTGAACTTCATGTTCAGGCTGCCGCTCTGGGACGTGCAGCGGCGTGATTCCCACGCTTTCGGACCGTTCCGGGCGCTGGACATCCCGGTACTTGATACCAACGAGCTGGCGGCGGGGAAGCTGGCCGCTCTGCTGTCACGGCAGCAGGCGAGGGACCTGTTCGATAGCCACCGATTGCTGACATCGAAGCTGCTCGACCCCGAACGGCTCCGCCTTGCGTTCACCGTGTACGGCGCGATGAATCGCAGAGACTGGAGGACCGTGTCCCCCGGCGATGTCGATTCCGATCCGGTCGAGCTTGCGCGGCGCCTGCTGCCGACGCTCAACACAGCGCAGCGCAACGACAACGTTCGCCCGGAGACGCTCGGGAAGGAACTGGTGGAGGGGTGCCGGGCCGGACTCTCCGCCTTCCTGCCTCTCAGAGCGAACGAGCGGGCATTCCTTGACCGGCTGCTCGACCGGGGAGACATCGACGCCTCCCTGCTGACCAGCGACGCCTCGCTTCAAGAGCGCATCAGTCGACAGCCTCTGCTCGCGTGGAAAGCTCAGAACGTCCGGCTGCACGGGTCGGGGTAGTGGTCAGAAGGGGCAGCATACTGGTCTCTGCAGCACCAAAGCCGCATGCAAGCCCGGCAGATACGCAGGGAGAGCCATCAGATCCGCCTCTGCACATGCGGGCAACCCTGATGTGGTGTCCGCGTGACTCTCACACGCCGCTGACATACGGCGTGACAACGCGGAGAGAGTTGCGCAGCGACCTTGAGAAGCAGACGCCCCGGTACAGCCGTCGCCACCAGTTCGCCTGCTGCTTGACCTGCGTGGGTGCGCAGTCTGGATTATTCATAACGCCGGCTCCCCTGAACACGGCGCAGCACCTCGGCCCTCGCCTCCTACACCACTCCCTGGGACTCTACTGTTCCCCACGTATGTGGGGGGGGGGACCGGGCACGAAGCGAAGCTGCACATCGACCTGACACTTCTTCCAGCGGCGCGTTATGGATGTTCATAACCGCCCCGGCAGAGGAGAGGAAGGAGAATCGCATGAAGAAGCTGCTCGTACCCATCCTGGT
The DNA here is from genome assembly GCA_964561465.1 of uncultured Dehalococcoidales bacterium. GTDB lineage: Bacteria > Chloroflexota > Dehalococcoidia > GIF9 > AB-539-J10 > SKVJ01. Next base: position 72 of record CAZLPP010000105.1, on the reverse strand, counting down.
TCTGACCCTGGTACTGGCTACCGCTGGCACTGCACTGGCCGCCGGTTCCGGACCGCTCGGACCGAATCCGGA
>CAZLPP010000104.1:0-2814 GCA_964561465.1 uncultured Dehalococcoidales bacterium | reverse complement strand
TCCCCGCGCTGCCGAAGGAAGTCCTCGCCATCCTGAACGACGGCGGCCTCATCCCACACGTGAAAAAGGCGCTGGCTACGACGAAGTCGTAGCTAGGAGGCTGGCTACGGCAAAGCCGTGGCTGGGAAGCGGGCTACGGTAGAGCCGTAGCTAGGAGGCTGGCTACGACAAAGCCGTAGCTGGGAGACTGGCTACGGCAAAGCCGTAGCTAGGAGGCGGGCGAACTCCCGCTCTGACTGGGGCAAGGCGTCGCGGGAAGAGACGACGAACAGACACGGCGCTAGGCAGCGCCTCGTGTCCTCGTCTGGGCCTTCCGGACCGGCGGGGAACGTGGCGCAAGCGGCCGGCTCAGAGCCGGCAAGCCTCGGTGATGTGACTGGGCCGTCTAGGTGCTCGATGGGGGGTTGGCGAACAGCCCGACCAGGGCGCCGACCGAGGCGGAGCCGAGACTGACAAGGACTTCCGGGACGGCGTTGCCGTCGAGTCCGAACTTCACGGCGCACCCCGCCGCGGTCAGCGCAAGGAGGCTCAGCACGCCGATGGCCAGGCGGTAGACCAGCCGGTCGCTGAGAAACGCCGCGCCGGCTACGGCCTCCTGGATCGCCGTCCTGAGTTCGGCTTCTGCACCCTCCTGTCCCTGATCCAACTTCAGCGCCTTCTGTACTGCCGGCGCTGCCATGATCAACTTGGTCACTGCCTCGGTCGAACGCATCCTTGCCATCGCTTCGCCTCCAGTCTTCTTTCCGCCCCGTCCTCGCCGCGGCTGCTGCCTCCGGTTCGTCTAGTTGCATCCATCATCATAGCAGCCTAGTTCCGGGATCGTCGCGAGACAAGTAGGGCGTGCTGAGGCCAAGAAGGACGTTCCGTTTCCGCGGGCAACGTCGCCTGGGGGAGGCCGGAGGCGGCTTCGTGGGCCCTGTGCGAGACTTCGTCCGTTCTCGCCCTAGCCGCTCGCAGCTCGCCGGGAAGCAGGCTGTAGAACACGACGTCGGACGGGGCGTTCGGGAGGACGAGTTCCTGCCGCATGACACCCTCGCGCGCGGCGCCGAGTTTCTCGGCCACGCGATGGCTGGCGATGTTCGCGACAGGGACGCCGATGGACACGCGAAGCAGATCGAGGTCGGCGAAGGCGGCCGCAACGACGAGGCGGGCCGCTGTCGTGGCAACGTCTTTCCTGGTTTCGGACGTGCGGACCCAATACCCGAGCATGGCGTGACGATGCTCGCTCGAGTAGCCGCTGACGCCGCAGGCGCCGAGGAAGCGCGACGCGGCGGCATCTTCCACGGCGTAGTAGAAGGCATGTCGCCTCGCGCGCGCCTTGATCCACCACTTGACGTACTCCTCGGCTTCGACGAGCGAGAAGTCGGGGTGGCACCACGTCTCAAACGGTGCCACTTCGGCGATCGACTCAGAGACCGCCTCGTGCAGCGGCTCGATGTCGGTTTCACGGAACGCACGAACGCGAATGGGGCCGCTCGTCATCTCGTCTCTCACGGGAACCTCCTTCGCTGCTGTGAGTGTACGCTGGGCGGCTCCTGCGAGTCACTTCTCGGGGAATCGCTGGGGCGCGGCGCAGCGGAATCGCCAGGTCATGGGGCTTGGCTCTAGCCCCTTCCACTCAGGCGAGCAGCCACAGAAGGAGCGTTGTCGTCGCGACCCCGCCGATCGTTGTGAGAAGGATGATCGACGCCGTCAGCTCGGGGCGGCGGTTGTACTGAAGTGACAGGACGAGGGCGTTGACCGCCGTCGGTGTGCTCGCTTCCAGGATCAGCACCGCGCGGAGCAGCCCGTCGTACCCGAGGACGGCGCAGAGTCCCCAGGCGAGGAGTGGCGGAACGACGAGCTTGGCGAGCGAGACCGGCGTAGCCTGCCGGACGAGGTGGCCGACCTTCGCTCCGGCGAGCGCCATGCCGAGGAGCAAGAGCTGAATCGGGATCGCGGCGGCGGCGACCAGTTCGACCGGGCGGGCGAGGACTGTGGGAAGCTCGAACGACGTCGCTCGAGCGACGAGGCCGAGGCCAACCGCGTAGAGCCACGGCACGGCAAGCAGTTGCCGCGCCATGGCGAGCGGCGACATTCCCTTCCGCCAGCTAGCAACGGCCACTCCAAAGAGAGTCTGGTACACCTGGTGCGCCACCATGTACACCACTCCGAGGGTGAACCCGGGTTCCCCAAACGCGAAGAGGAGTACAGGTAGCCCATAGTTGCCGCAGTTCGAGAACGTGAACGAGAGGAGCGCTGACGCCTTGGTGTCCGCGTCCCACCCGGTCCAGCGAACGCCGACGGCGCCCAGAAGAAGCAGCGCGCCGTGAGCGGCGAAGACGAAGATCACCACCTGGGAGAGCGTCGTGCCGGAGAGCGACGAGCTGAGCATCGACTGGAAGATGAGCGCAGGGCTGAGGATGTAGAACGACAACCGGGTGAGCGGCGTCGCGTCGAACCTCGTGAGCTTGGCGAACAGGTATCCCGCGCCGGCGATCAGGATGACGGGGACGATGACGTTGACTAGAAGCATGCCCGGCCTCTCATGCCGCAAGGCTACTGCGGCGGCCGCAGGCGCGCAACGCCGCACGGGTTTCCGGTGAACCCAAAGGCAGCCAGGGCCCACTCACAAGTAGGTGGTCGGTACTCACTACGAGGAGGTTTGGGATCCCATGGCCCAGGAAGAGCGGGAGTTCCCGGCGCTCGATCCTGATCTCAGGGCTCGCATCGTTCGAAAGACAGCAGAGACGGTGAAAGACAAGTACATCTTCGAGGGTGACGCCAAGGCGATGTCGGAGTCGCTGCTCGCGAAGCTCGAGAAGGGTGAGTTCG
>CAZLPP010000103.1:1819-2968 GCA_964561465.1 uncultured Dehalococcoidales bacterium | reverse complement strand
GTGCGGACACAAGGAGATGGCGCCGCACTGGATCGATCCTGCTCAGGGACCATTCAGGCCGCCGCGTTCCAGCGCAGGATGACCAGGGCGTCGCTCACCTAGGACCCGGCGTGTACGGCGAGGGGGGCATCGTACAGCGGCCCGGGAGCACAGCGGAGACCATAGCCCGTTCTGCACTGCGTGTCTGGAGCCCGGACGAATCCTGCCTATCATGTACGCCGTCACGGCGGCGACGTCGCCTGCGGTCGGCCACTCACCCGCCGAGCAGGCACTGTGGAGCTTGGGGGACCGATCCGAGAACGCGCGTGACCGTCACGGAGTGGCCCCCGCTCGTCTTCACCTGGAGCGAAATGGCAAGAAACAAGGTCTGCCCCCGGCGGCCTTTCGTTCTGGCCCGACGGTTTGCGGTGCTTTTTCGCGCGGTTCGGTGACGGCATTCCGGGCAGCGGGGACAGATCTGCGGTCGTGACCTCGGGAGACAAGGTCTGACCCCGACATCCTAGGAGCTACTGCTCACCTCGCGGCGACGATGGACCGGAACTCGCGTGCGAGCCAAGCGCTGCCGTTGTCTCCTCGTTCGACACTCCGGGCAAGGGAAAGGCTCTACTGGAGAGCGTCCCGGCGGCAGTGCGACTGCCCGAGGGACGGGTTTCGCGGGTGCCTTGAGCGCCCGCCGGCCGTAAGCGCCCGGCCGTAGCTCATCTATTGGCTCGAATCGGAGGGCAAAGGCTAGACTTGGCGGACTTGGGAAAGCCTGGTGAGAGCCGAAGTGGGGGACCCGAGCTTTGCCTCGAGCTTGGCGGCAACTGGGAAGACGAGTGAAGGAGCTGACACATGACGACGCACGACCGGAGCTGCAGGCCCATAGTGCTGCTGGTGTTGTCTGCGCTCGTGTTGGTCTTCGTGGAGACGGAGCCCGCGGGAGCGCAGTCTCAAGACTGGCAAGAGGAGTACGCCTACACCCTCGGTGTGCAGGCCTACATCTACGGGTTCCCCTGGGTGTATCTGTCGCAGATCCGCTGGCAATGGGCGGGGCAGGCTGCATGTGTGGCCGGCCACGCTCCGTGTGCGCCGCTGAACGAGTTCTCACACGCTCGGGGGCTGAGCACTTCTGCCGACAAGACCGGTGGATCGCCGAACAACGATACG
>CAZLPP010000103.1:0-1719 GCA_964561465.1 uncultured Dehalococcoidales bacterium | reverse complement strand
TGGGACGTACGCTCGTCTACGGTGAAGATGACCTCGCGAGCGTGCATGCGCTCCAGGACCAGTACAAGCTGACGCCGCTCTCCCAGTGGGGGAGTGCAGAAGCGCAGCGCGGCACTCGCGCTGTGTGGGCTTCGTATCCGGCGACGGATCCACTCGCCGCGTGGAAGACCATGAATCGCGCCATGACCGAGAACCCTCCCAACGTGCCCGATCAGGAGGCGCTAGTGAATTCGTTTGCTGCCATCGGCGTCGGGCCAGGGCAGGACGTGGAGGCGGTAGACGACGCGACCAAGCGGGGCCTGGAGCGAGCGGCCACGGAGGCGATGGCCATCATGCACGGCTTCAACCTCGCGGGCGGCGGTGGTCGGGAGGCAAACGGCTGGACGTATCCCCCCCCGACTCTCGGCCGAGCGGGGCAGTACGGCGACTTCCTGGTGCGTGCGGCATCGCAGTGCTGGGCCGGAATCGTCGCGAACGACCCGGAAGAGGCGATCTACCTGAACACCTCTACGGACACGGAGGGAGAGAAGCTCACCGGTGCGAAGGACTACGTGATCCACTTCCTGCCGGGAGGGCTGCCAGACGTTGGAGCCTTCTGGTCGATCACCATGTATGGATACGACCACAACCTCGTGGAGAACCCACTCGGTCGGTACAAGCTGGGCACGTACCCCGAAGGCCTGATGCACCTCGACCTGGATGGAGGCCTGACGATCTACGTTCAGCATGAGACTCCGGGACGAGAGAAGGAGTCGAACTGGCTGCCAGCACCGAGCGGCGACTTCTACCTCATCCTGCGGACCTACTTGCCCGGGGCGAGCATTCTCGACGGGACGTGGGAGCCCCCAGCGGTCGTGGCCGTCATGAAGGGGTAGGTGTGGCGAGGCGGACAGGTCGTGTTCACGCTCCCGACTGGCGGTCCGCAGCTCTATGGTGTCTGTACGTCCGCTCATGACCCGAGACGGGAAGGTCGATGCCGAGCCGGCGTCCCTGGGAACGTGGGTAGGAACGCCGCTTTGGAGCCTGGGGGACCGATCCGAGAACGCGCGTGACCATCGCGGAGTTGTGACACGTGCCATCTGGTCCACCGCAAGGTGCGGAAACGGTGTTGGAGGGGGACTCCAATCCCATCCTTCTAGGCGTAGGCGAGTCGCCCTTTCGGCTGCGGAACAGGTCTCCCGAGTTCCTTCGCGGTCTCGATCCACTCTCGGATGATCTGTTCGGCTTTCGACAGGGCCTCTTGGTAGGTTCCGCCATCGGCCATGCACCCGGGAAGCTCCGGAACCTCAGCGACGAACGCGTTGTCCTCGTGGCTCCAGAAGATGATGACCTCGTACTTTGGCTCCATCGCTAGTCCTCCAAGCGCAGATTGTACTTCAGAAGCACCCCGCGGATCTGCCTGACCTGATACGGTTTCGCCATTCCGCTCTTGGGCTGCAGATTGAGGATCTCCTCCACCTCACCTGTGGTGAAGATGTGGTGGTCGCCCCGAGTGCGTTCCGTGAAACCAAGCCGCTTGAGAAGCGCGCACAGCTCGTGAAATGGGACGCTCGCGTCCGAGCGGCGGAGCATGATGCGCTTATATAGCTTCTCGTATTCCCCCAGGTTGGAGGATACCACTGCCGCCCGACTTCGGTCCATAGCGGTTCCTCGGCGAACGCGGCGCGGGTCGGTCCCTGCAGTCACGCCGTCGGGCGACACTCTTGACCTCTTCCGGCT
>CAZLPP010000102.1:0-3124 GCA_964561465.1 uncultured Dehalococcoidales bacterium | reverse complement strand
GTCAATACTCGTGACAGGTTCGACGGCCGATGTCGCATACGAACCCGAGGCTGGGCATCCGGAGGAGCACGCAGGTTCCTCTCGGCGCCTTGCGCGACTGCCGCGGGGGAGGCCCAACCCGCGTCGTGACGGGATACGCTGAACAGGAAGGGGGCAACCACCAGGTTGCCCCCTTCAGGACCATCCAGCGCGGGCCTGTTAGAGCATCAGGCGCGGCAGAACGAGGATGATATCCGGGAAGGCTATGCACAGCGCCAGTCCGATCATGATAAGCACGATGAACGGAATCACGCCGCGGATGACATCTCCCGTCTGCACTCCAAACTCCGGTGGACAGGCCGCCTTCACAAAGAATATGGCATACGCGAACGGCGGCGTCAGGAAGGACATCTGGAGATTGACGCACACCATCATGGCGAACCACAGAGGATCGAATCCCAGCGCGGCTGCCACCGGTGTGATGATAGGCACCATGATGAAGACGATGCCGATCCAATCGATAAACATCCCCAGTATGAAGAGAAGGAACATGACGACAACGAACACGCCCCACTTGCCACCCGGAGTGCCCAGCAACAGGTTCTGGACAACGCCTCCGCACTGAGCACGGATGAACACGCCCACGAAGGCAAAGGCCAGGGACGCGATGAGCAGGATCATGCCGCTCAGCTTGATTGTCGACAGAGCGGCCTCCTTCAAGGCCCTGAAGCTGAACTTGCGGTACGCGAGCGCAAGCAGCGTTGCGGCGAGCGCGCCGACCGCGCCGGCCTCGGTAGGCGCCGCAATGCCGAAGAAGATGCTCCCGAGGACCGCCAGGATGATGAGAAGCGGAGGAACAAGAGACTTGAGAAGCAGCATGGTCTTCTGCACAAAGGGCACGTTGCGCTCCTCCTTGGGAACCGGAGGACCCATCTTGGGATTCAGAACACACGCAACGATTATGTAGGTCAGGTACAGGCCCGAAAGCAGGAAGCCCGGAAGGAACGCCCCAAAGAAGAGCTTCCCAACGCTGAGGTTGGCCATAGGTCCGTAGACAACCAGCATGATGCTGGGCGGGATGAGGATGCCGAGGGTTCCCCCGGCGCAGACAGACCCGGTAGCCAGCGGCTTGCTATAGCCTCGTTTCAGCATGGCCGGGATACCCACCAGCGCAAGCATCATGGTAGAGGCCGCGATGACGCCGACGCAGGCAGCCATCACGGTCCCGATGAGGATGGTCGTGATGGCCAGGCCACCCGGCACGCCACCGAACCAGAGGTACAGCGCAGAGTACAGATCCTCGGCCACACCGGTCCTTTCCAGCATGACACCCATGAGGACGAAGAACGGGACCGCAAGCAGGGTGTAGTTGGTTATCTGGTTGAACATCCGCGTGTAGTACATGTCGGCAATAATCCCGGGGCCCCACAACAGCAACCCGACGATGAAGCCGACGGAGCCGACGGAGATGGCAAGCGGATAGCCCAACAGTACCCCAACGAGGATGCCACCCATCAAGAGAGCGGTGACGAGCTCGGCACTCATGTCAATCATATCGTTCACCCTTGGCCAGCATATAGAGGTCACGCCAGAACTGGGCCAATCCCTGAATGAGCAGCAGCGCGACGCCGACGAAGATCAGAGTCCTCATCGGAGCGATGGGAGGGTACCAGTATGTGAACACGGACTTCTCGCTGATGCGCCAGGCATACACCATCCAGGTGAACGCCTTATAGGTGATGACCGAGATCACGGGAAGAAACAGACAGATGAAACAGGCGACATCAACGAGAGCCTTCTTCCTGTCCGAGAACTTCGCGTAGAAGATGTCGACGCGCACATGGCCCTTCTGGAGCAAGACATAGCCCCAGGAAAGGGCATACATCGCAGCACCGAGCTGGATGGGCAACTCGTAGCCCCACATGGTCGGGTGGTTGAACACGTATCGCTGAGTCACCTCGATGCACGTGATGGCCGCCGCAGCAAGACAGATGTACTTCACCGCCTGTCCCATCCAGGCGTTGACGGAGTCGATCGTCTTCAGGAGTCTTTTCACGTTCATAACACCTTGGCCTCGCCCCGGGCCTTTTGCCCGGGGCGAGGCGTGCGTTCACTCAGAACCGATTGGCAGCAGACTTGCTACACGCGATTCCAGACGGCGCGGATCGCTTCCTGGAAGCCCCAGTAGGACTCGAGGATCTCCTTGGCAAAGGGATCAGTCGCGGTCTTCGTGGCGTAGAAGTCACGAGCAGCCGCGAGGTACTCTTCCTCGAGGGCAACCGGCAGCTTGTCAACAAGCACGCCGTAGTCGCGGAAGTTGTCCAGGGCGACAAGTTCGCTCTGGAGCAACTCGGTGTAGGCCCTGATGGTCTCGGCCTGGTTCACCTCGCTGATGATGGCCTGGAGGTCGGGCGTAAGCTTGTTCCAGGTGCTCTTGCGGATGATGAACGGGTTGTACTCGTAAGGCTGGCGCGCACCGGAGAGGTAGATGTACTTGGCCGCATCCTGCAGTCCGAGGTTCCAGTTCAGAGTCGCTCCGGACACCTCGAATGCATCGACGACGCCTCGCTCCATGGCCTCGAACACATCACCGGCCGGCATCATCACGGTTGACGCACCCATCTTGGTCAGAATCTCGGCGCCGTCGCCGGCGGCACGAACCTTCATACCCTTGATGTCGCCCTTCTTGGCCAGCACCTTGTTGGTGGACAGGAAGATTTCAGGCGTACCCATCCAGCCACCATTGTCTACCAGGTGAACGTCCATCTTGACCGAGTCGACCATGCGGTAGGCGAGGTCATAGCCGCCGCCATCGCGGAACCATGCCAAGGCTTCCATGGGCGACATACCGCCGGACACCATGGTGAAGATGCCGCACTGAGGCATCTTGTCGACCCAGTACATGAAACACGTCACGGCATAGTCAAGCGTGCCGGTCGCAACCGCGTCGAATTCCTTGGTCGCGGGCGCGATGCCGCCACCGATCTCGGTCGCCATCTGAATGCGGCCGCCGCTCGCTACCTTGATGTTCTCCGCAACCCTCAGCAGAGACGTATGCTGCGCGGTGTTGCCTCCAGCGTGGGACTGACCCACCCACTTGTATGTTGCCGCCGCGGGCTGGGTGGGAGTCGTCGGGGTAGTCGGG
>CAZLPP010000101.1:0-3232 GCA_964561465.1 uncultured Dehalococcoidales bacterium | reverse complement strand
TGTGCTGGTAGCCGTGGTCCTTGCTCACCACGCCGGCATCGGCGGCCCCGTTCGCAACCTGTTCAAAGACATCGCCGTAGCTTCCGACCTCGTCGAACGCACAGTTGACGTTGAACGCCCTGAGTAGCTCCTTGATTCCGTTCGGTCCCTCGACGTTGACGCTGCCCTTCATCACGGCGACGGTCTTCCCTTCGAGGTCGAGCACGGACTGAATTGTGGAGTCCTTCCGCACGTAGACCATCGACCAGCTCGTGTAGACGCTCTCGGTCGGGAACTGGTACGTTGCAGCCCGCTCGGCCGTGTAGGCCACGTCGGGCATCATGTCAATCTCGCCGTTCTTGAGACGCTCGAGGCATTCCGTCCATGTGCCGTGTACGTACTCGACTGCCCAGTCTTCCTGCCCGGCGATGTAGGCCACAATGTCGGCCCAGAAGCCTGACACGGCGTTGTCCTGGTTGGTAAAGATCTTGGGAGGGTTCTCGTAGACGCCGACCCTGACCGTGAGCGGATTCGCCGCCGAGACGACAGCTCCGGGGACGGAAGCACAGACCAGCAGGAGACTGAGGACCGGGAGCAGGCCTCTCTTCATTGTGCCGCTCTGCATCTGCACCCCTCCTGGCCTCCGCCGCCCCCTTGCGGAAGCAGCTATCGCGTTATCGTGGCACCAGCCCGCAATAATAGCAATTCCGGCTACGGCGTATCGACGCGGATTCCTCAGTCCCGCGGTCTCGCGGGGATTCGCGTCGACTCCGTCCGGCCGCCGCCCAAGCCACCGTTCCTGTATCCATCAGCTTATTGTCAGGTAAACCGGTCGGTTGCACCAGTGCCGTTTGTAGTCCTTTTGTGGTTTCGGAGGGGTTTTGTGAGGAGGGGCTTCCTGCGCGGGGAGGTTTGGTGCTCCTTCTCGCGGTCGCCCGCGCGTGGCGGGGCCAACCCCCTTGCGTTTCTCAGTCGCGTGTTGTATCCACTCGGCCTGGGACAGGCGGCACGACGCAGGCGCCTGTCGGGAGGGGGAGCACATGAGTGTGAAAGCGAGGTTGCCGTTCACGTTCCCCGTGGGCTACCACCCCTTCCACAGCAACCAGGTCTTCAACTTCCAGCTCAACCGGTGGCATTCGCTCGGCTACTCGCGGTTCAAGGACATGGTGTCGGTCGGCCGGCGCGTCAACAGCTTCCCCGAGTGGACAGCCGAGATGGTGAGGCAGGGAGACGCGGCGACCTCCGAGGGGCGGCTGATGAATGCGGCGTTCTTCTACCGCGCTGCTGAGTTCTACACTCTTGAAGACGCGCCGGACAAGGGCAGGCTGTACGACCGGTTCATCGAGCTTTTCGACGCGGCTTTCAGGTACGAGGGCATCGAGCGGTACACGGTGCCCTTCCGGGACTCTTCTCTGCCGGTGATGCGGGTTCCCGCCGAGGGCGCGAAGCGCGGCACCATCGTGATGCACGGCGGGTTCGACTCCCTCATCGAGGAGTTCTACTCGTGGATGCGGTTCTTCGCCGACCGCGGCCACGAGGTCGTCGCCTTTGAGGGTCCCGGCCAGGGCGCCGCTCGCAGGAAGTACGGACTGCCGCTCGACTACCGGTGGGAGCAGCCCACCGGCGCCATCCTGGACTTCTTCAATCTGGACGGTGTCACGCTGCTCGGCATCTCGATGGGGGGCTGGTTCTGCTTCCGCGCCGCTGCGCTCGACACGCGCATCAGTCGCGTCATCGCATCCGGCATCGCCTACGACTATATGAAGTTCCTCAACCCCGCGGCCGAGGCCCTGTCCCGCTTCCTCTTCACGCACATGCGAGGTTTCTCGAACCGTATGGCCCGGCTCAAGATGGAGCGGGACCTGATGCACCGCTGGTCCGTCTCGAACCTCATGTACATCACGAACAGGAGTACGCCCATGGAGGCGATGGACATGGTCTTCCAGTTGAGCGCGAAGAACCTCCTCTCCTGGCTCGTGGAGCAGGACGTGCTCATCCTCACCGGCAGCGAAGACCACTTCATCCCCCTCAAGATGCACGACATGCAGGTGAAGGCGCTCACCAATGCCCGGTCGGTGACCGGCCGCATCTTCACGCGCGAGGAGCAGGCGCAGAATCACTGCCAGGTGGGCAACATGGGACTTGCACTGAACGTGATGGCTGACTGGCTTGGGGGCAAACTGCCCGCCCTGTGATGAGACGACGGCCCGCGCGCGGTCAGCAGACGGCGGCAACCACGATGCAGTGGGTACCGTTCACCCGCCTCAGTACGGAGCCGTCCGCCGCAGTGAAGTAGAGTTGTTCCAGGTCCACAGCCCGGTAGTGCGCCCGCGTCTCGAAGCCGTGTTCCGCCAAGAGGGTCTCCGCCTCCCCGCCCTCCAGTCCGAACGTCCAGGCTTCGCCGGTATCGGCCACCGTCTTCGCGGCGCGACGGTCGCCGTAGAGCTTGCTCGTGCCCAGCACGACGTCGGCCCGGACGTAGTCGAAGACCAACTCGCTCCCCGGCGCGGAACTGCGGCTGACGAAATCGAGCGTATTCAGCACGGCTGCCTCTGCGAGGTACATGGTGACGCCTTCCCAGAGGAACAGGGTACTCTCGCCGTCACGGTAGCCGGCGGCGCGCAATGTGCCGCCAATGTCCTGCGTCGCGAAGTCGATGGGCACGAAGATCAACTCGTCCGGCAGAGGCACGTGCTTCCGCCGGTACAGGTCCCGTTTGGCCTCTTGCGTGGTCGGCATGTCCAACTCGAAGACCCTTGTGCGTCGATCGTGCTCGACGAAGCGCAGGGTGCGTGTGTCGAACCCCGCACCCAACAGCACTATCTGAGACCAGCCCTCATTGAGGGCGGACTCGAATGCCGCGTCGAAGATGCGGGTGCGCGCAAGGACGTACTCGGGCATGCCTGCAGGAGCCAGAGTGCGCAGGAACAGCCGTCTCAAGGGAGGGACGTCGATGAGGATTCGCGCGGCGAGAGGGAGGAATACCTGCGACACGTCGTCCGGGCAATGCACCAGAGGGTTCTGCTCACGATTCAGCGCCGCACGTGTCACACACGTGTAGGCCGCGGTGCGCGACGAGCGTTTCTCGATTGCCCGGGGTGCCATTCGTCCTGAATAGCTTGAGCCTGCGTTCGACTGCTGTCAAGACGTGCCTGCTTCGCGCCGGCCACGATGCCCGGCGGCTCTCGATGTTCAACCTTGGTTCTACGTCAATAAGTGTGATGGACCTCATGCAGCGATAGGCTGAGCCTCC
>CAZLPP010000100.1:0-3236 GCA_964561465.1 uncultured Dehalococcoidales bacterium | reverse complement strand
GCGAACGGGGCCGCCGATGCCGGCGTGGTGAGCAAGGACCACGGCTACCAGCACAGCGCCGAGGTGGGCCTCGTCGAGACCCCCATCGTATTCCAGCCTTCGCAGCTCTACTTCGCTTTTCGGAAGGGAGCCGGCCTGACGCCCGCCCTTGTCGCGGCGACGGACCGTCACGTCAGGGACCTGAAGGCGGACCATGACTCCGTGTACTACGAGTCGCTGAGGCACTGGTTCGCCCAGGAGTCCATCGCCCAGGCTTTCATACCCCGGTGGCTGAAGCTGACATCCATCGCAATCCTGGCCATTGCGCTGCTGTTCGGCGCCGGCAGCCTCGTCCTGCGACGCCGCGTTGCGGCCCGGACGAGGGAGCTGACGGCGGAAGTAGCCCACCGAAAGGAAGTGGAAGAGTCCCTGCGGGAGAGCAACGCCCAGCGCGAGCAGATGCTCCAGGGGACGCTCGGAGTAGTGCAGCAGATCGTCGAGGTCAGCGACCCGTACACGTCGGGGCATCAGAGACGGGTTGCTGAGCCGGCCGTGGCAATAGCCCGGGAGATGGGGCTGCCGGAAGAGCCGACGGTCCACCTGATGCACACTATCGGCATCATCCATGACGTCGGCAAGACCACGGTTCCCTCCGAGATACTGAGCAAGCCGGGCGCTCTCAGCGACGCGGAGTTCGCGCTGGTCAAGACGCACGCGAAAGAGGGCCACGAGATAATCCGGCGCGCGAACCTGCCGGACCCGGCCGCAGAGGTCGTGTGGCAGCATCACGAGCGGCTGGACGGGTCCGGGTATCCGCGGAAGCTCTCGGGCGGGAGCATCCTGCGCGAGGCGCGCATACTGGCGGTCGCGGACGTGGTGGAGGCAATGTCCTCTTACCGGCCCTACCGGGCGGCGCGGGGCATCGAGGCCGCGCTGGAGGAAGTGACCGCCGGCAGCGGGACGCGCTTCGACCCGGACGTCGTGGCCGCCTGCGTGAGGCTCTTCAAGCAGAAGAGCTTCGTGTTTTCTGGGTGAGGACTGAGAGGCGGAACAGAATACCGGTCCCCGAACCCCCACCGCGAAGAGGAGTACTCCCAGCGCTGTCGCACGACGAAGACAGCGATCTACGCGTAGCTGGACTGACACAGGCTGAGCGGCTGTTCGTCAGTGAGACCGCGACGTGGCCGTTGAGCATGACCTTCGCGGAGGGCTTCGGCTCGATGCCGTTCGTCCTTACGGCCGTCCAACCTGTGAGCGGATAGTCGAATCGATACGATCACGGCGTCGAGGCACCCGGTGATATCAGACTCGAGACGAGACATGCGCGGCGTCCCGGGACTCGAAGGCTCTGCCTCCTCCATTCCCGCACGCACAGTCGGTGATGCCGGCGCACGGTCCATCCATTCTCCATCCGCCTCAAGTGGTAGAATCGAGTACCACTTTTGCCAGCAATCGGTTAGAATCACTACCAGTTACGGCCACAATCGGTAGCGGCACCAACCAGGAGGCGCACGATGCTGGAGACTATCAGGTCGATCATCCTCGATTCCCAGGAAGCTCGGCCGGACACCGGAGTGCCGCGGCGGCTGCGGATAGAGACGGTGCCCGGCAAGGCCACGGTTTGCGTCGGGGTGCGCCGGAGCGGCAAGTCGACGTACATGCACCAGGTTGCCCAGCGGCTCGTCGACAGCGGCATCTCGCGCCAGAACATCCTGCACGTGAACCTGTTCGACGACCGTCTTCACAGTCTTCGTCAGGACAACCTCGGTCTCATTTCCGAGGCATACTACTCGCTCTTCCCGGAGAAGAAGAACACCGAGACGGTGCACTGCTTCTTCGACGAGATACAGGCCGTGCCCGGCTGGGAGCCATTTGTCGACCGGCTCATGAGGACGGAGAAGTGCGAGGTCTACCTCACGGGTTCATCGGCGCACATGCTGTCGAAGGAGATAGCCACGCAGATGCGCGGACGGGCGCTGTCCTGGGAGCTCTTCCCGTTCTCGTTCAGGGAGTTCCTGGATGCGCGAGGAGACGGCAACACCGGCCCGCTTTCGACCAGGCGCCGGCTGCTGGTGCAGAAGTCTTTCGACGAGTACTGGGAGACCGGAGGTTTTCCGGAGGTCACCCACCTTGGCCGCGCGCTGCGCATCAAGACCCACCAGGAATACCTCCAGGCGATTCTCTTTCGCGACCTCGTCGAGCGCCACGACATCGCCCACCCGAATGCGGTGAGCGACCTCGCACACTGGCTGGTGGACAACACAGCATCGCACTACTCGCTTAACAGCCTCACCAACTACCTCAAGTCGCTGGGGCACAAGCTCACGAAATCAGCCGTGTCCGACTACCTGGAATGGTTCGAGGACGCCTACTTCCTGTTCACTGTGCGGACATACGATGCGTCGCTGGCGCGCAGCAACGTGAACCCCAAGAAGGTCTACTGCATCGATCACGCGCTGGTGATGTCGACATCGTCCGGCGTGCTCGTCAACTCGGGACACCTGCTGGAGAACCTCGTCTTCATAGCTCTGCGGCGCCTCTACCCGAACATCTACTACTACCGGACGCGAGGCAACAGAGAGGTCGATTTCGTCATCGCTGCCCGCGGCAGCGCGCGGATGCTCATACAGGTGTGTGAATCCCTTGCGAACCCGCAGACACGAAAGCGCGAGGTGACGGCGCTGCGTGAGGCCATGACCGAACTGGCGCTCACCGCTGCAACCATCGTGACGAAGAACGAGGAGGAGCAGATCTCTGTGGACGGCAAGACAATCGACGTTGTCCCTGCCTGGCGCTACCTCCTCGGTCTACCTGATACGGTGGAGTAGACCTTCGAAGAAGTGCGGCCCTGCCCCACAGGATTCCGAGAGCGGCGGAGACATCCTGCCAGAGGTGCAGATACTTGCGGTCGCGGACGTGGTGGAGGCGATGTCTTCCTACCGGCCCTACCGGGCTGCGCTGGGCATCGAGGCCGCGCTGGAGGAAGTGACCGCCGGCAGCGAGACACGGTACGACCCGGACGTGGTGGCCGCCTGCGTGAGGCTCTTCAGAAAAAATGGCTTCGCGTTTTCGGCCTGAGACGCGACCCCGCCGCACAGACACGCCGCGCATCCATCCGGTGCCGGTCACCAGAGCAGCTTGATGACGTAGTCACCGATAGCCGTCGCATGATCGTGTCGCGGCAACAGGACGTGGCGGTGTTCGAGCCTGGGGGCTGGTGGCATGCGATTCTGCCAACCGCCCGAGAGTATGAGAGG
>CAZLPP010000099.1:0-3242 GCA_964561465.1 uncultured Dehalococcoidales bacterium | reverse complement strand
TCTCCTTCCGGGTGAAGCCGTTGTCGATGAAGTCGTCCGAGTTGATCTTCATCAGCACGGGAACGCCGTCGCCGACCTCCTTCCGGACGGCCCGCAGCACCTCCACGTGAATGCGAGCGCGGTTCACCAGCTTGCCGCCGTACTCATCGGCGCGGCGGTTGAAATACGGCGAAAGGAACTCGTCCAGCAGGTAGGCATGGGCCGAGTGGATCTGGACACCGTCGAAGCCGGCGTCCATGGCGCGCCGCGCTCCGCGGCGGAACGCCTCGACGATGTCCCGTATCTCCGTCTTCGTCAGTTCGCGACAGGACCGTCCGTCCGGCAGCGTCATCGCCGACGGGCCGACCCACTCGCCGACCGGCTCGTTCGCCGTGCAGCCGCCATGGGCAAGCTGGACGAGCGTCTTCGAGCCGTGCGCGTGCGCGGCCTTCGCGAGCCGCGAGAGGCCCGGGACGAGCGAGTCATCCTGGATGCCGAGCTGGGAGGCTCGCGCCCGGCCACGGGACTCGACGTAGGCGTGGCTGCTGATGATGAGGCCGACCTCGCCCTTCGACAGTTCCTCCGTCAGGCTCACCAGGCTGTCTCGCGCTGCCCCCTCCGGGCTCGCCATCCCCTCGAAGGTGGCGGAACGCACGAAGCGGTTGCGCAGCTTCATTCCAGAAAGCGCTACTTCTTCGAACAGTGCGGGCATGAACCCTCCTTCCACGTGCGGCGGCCCCGGCCGTACCGGCGGCGGGGCGCGGTAACGCGCATGGTATCATCTTCATCCGCATGCGTGGCAGCAGTCTTTCCGACTCGGAAGCGACACGGCTTCGGGCGGCCGTGGACCGCCGCATGGCCTCTTGCGACGGGCTCCGGGCGCACTGCGAGCGCTGTCTCAGGACGCAGCGCTGGGGCGGCAGTGTGGTGTTGATGCTCGTTGACGCCGCGTTCATGTCCATCGGGCTCAACTACTTCACGGCGGTCGTCCCCGCCGTGGCGGCATACGAGGAGCGTATGACGTCGGGGTGGGCGCCGCACACGCTGGCGCGACTGGCCGAGGTCAGCTACGCGGACGTCGCTTCAATCTGGAAGAACCGGCGCTCTTGGGAACTGGCCCGTGGCGTAGCGGCGTGCCTGGCCCGAGAGGACGGTGACGATGTCGCCGCGCTGCGCGCCTGGGCGGCCGGTGCGCCGCAGGAGACGTGGCGTTCCGACCCGGTCGGGGCGGTGCGCGGGGTCGGCATCAACACCTACCAGTACCTCAGAATGATGGGGGGCGTCGACACGTCGATGCCGGACAAGATAGTGCGGCGCGTCATCGCCGAGGTCGTTCGGGAGGCCACAGCCGGACTGCCGACGGACGGCGACCTCGAACTCATCGAAACCATCGACTGCATCGGGCGGGTCACCGGCCGGCGTCCCGTCGAGCTGTGCTGGATGACCTGGATGATACAGTCGGAAGGCAAGACGATGCGCATGGAGAAGTACCGCGACCTGCTGCGGCGCATCTGACTTCCGGCGGATTGCCGGCGGAGAAAGAGAAGGGGGAGGCCGGAGCCTCCCCCTTGTGTCGCGACCGACCGGCAACCGTCTAGCCGAAGAGCTGGACGTAGCCGACCACGAGGACGACGACGATGATGAGCGGGAGGACGAAACTGCAGTAGAACTTCAGGCCCGCGGGGAACTTCATTCCTTCGCCGGCATTGGCCTCCTTCATGAAGCTGTCCCAGCCCCAACCGAACTTGTGGGCGCAGAACAGCGCGAAGACAAGCGAGCCGACCGGCAGCAGCGTGTAGCTGACAACGAAGTCCCAGAGGTCGATGAAGCTCGACCCCGCAACTCCCGGCAGGGTCTGGAACGAGCTCCAGGGACCGAAGCCGAGCACGCACGGCAGGGAGAGGGCGAACACCGCGATGCCTTCGGCCACGACGGCCTTCTTCCGAGACCAGCCCCACTGATCCATGGCATAGGCAGTGAGGTTCTCGAACACGGCGACGACGGTCGTCATGGCAGCCAGCACCAGCAGCAGGAAGAAGAGCACGGCCCAGACCTGTCCGCCTGCCATCGAGTTGAAGATGTTGGGCAGCGTAATGAAGACGAGGCCGGGACCCGCACCCGCATCGACGCCGAACGCAGCGGCGGTCGGGAAGATGATGAGGCCGGCCATCAATGCAACGAACGTGTCGATGCCGATGATGCGGACGGATTCACCGGCGAGCGCGCGCTGCTTCGAGATGTAGCTGCCGAAGATGGCCATGCTGCCGATACCGAGGCTCAGTGTGAAGAACGCCTGAGACATGGCGGCGTAGACGCCACCCCAGCTCAGCTTGGAGAAGTCCGGTCTGAGGTAGAAATCGAGGCCGGCCGAGGAGCCGGGCAGAGTCACGGCACGAACGGCAAGGATCACCAGGATGACGAACAGGCCGCTCATCATCACCTTGCCGACGCGCTCGACGCCTGCCTTCAGGCCCGCGGCACAGACGACGTAACCGATGAGAACCACGAGGAAGACCCAGAGGGTCAGTTCACCGGCATTGCCGAGCAGGCCACCGAAGAAGGCGCCCAACTGGTCGGGGCTCTTGCCCGCCAGATGTCCGGCGGCGCTGTGATACAGGTACGCGAGCGTCCAGCCGGCGACCGTGGTGTAGAACATCATCAGGACCAGGTTGCCGAGGATGCCGATGTGGCCGTAGATGTGCCACTTCGACCCCTTCGGCTCAAGAGCTGTCATCGCTCCTGCCAGGTTCTTCTGGGCTGCGCGGCCGATGGCGAACTCCATCACCATGATTGGGAATCCGAGGATCGCCAGGAAGATCAGGTAGATGACCACAAACGCGGCTCCACCGTACTGGCCCGTGATGTAGCCGAAACGCCAGACATTGCCGATGCCCACGGCGCAGCCGGCGGCGACCAGCAGGAATCCCAACCTGGTCGCTAGTTGCTCTCTCTGTTGCATACTCTCACCTCCTATTCGCAACACAAGCCGACGGGCGTATCGACCTGTGGGACGGATGCCCGATGGGCCGGTGTCCTGCCAGAGAAAGGCAGGATGGGGACCAGCCTTCTGAGAATCCGCCGGACGCCCGGCACAGGCTTCACGAGAAACGTGCGGCACCTGCACTGAGCAGATGCCTCACTCTAGACTATAGAGAGGCGCGAGTTCAGATGTCAATAGCTTCGCGCAGTTACCGGCGGCTCTGCCCGAGAAGCTGCGCCGCAGTGTAGCGCCCGGCGGCGACGGGGAAGTAGGTCATCAGCGC
>CAZLPP010000098.1:0-3311 GCA_964561465.1 uncultured Dehalococcoidales bacterium | reverse complement strand
TCTGCTTGTCTCGGGCCTCTCGCTCTGTGCCGGCTATGTGCTCATGTCGCGGATGTCGGCCCCGTGGCAACTCTATCTCTTCTACGGCCTGTTCGTCGGGGCGGGCATGAGCACGCACGACGTGGTGACGCTGTCGACCGTCGCCCGCTGGTTCAGACAGCGCCGGGGTCTCATGACCGGCATCGTCAAGGCCGGGACGGGGACGGGCCAGTTCCTCGTTCCTCTCGTGTCCAGTTCGCTCATTGCCGTCGTGGGCTGGCGAAACACGTACGCCGTCATCGGCGTCGCCGTGCTGCTGGTGTATGTGGTGGCATCGCGGCTCATGCGGCGCTCGCCTGAAGAGATGGGGCTCAAACCCTACGGCGACGCAGGGGAAGACTCACGCTCCGGACCCGCGAGCGGGCTGCTTCTCTCTGAGGCGGTCAGGACGTCTCAGTTCTGGTGGACCTGCCTTTCCTACTTCTGCGTCATCTTCTGCGCGATGACCATCCTGATCCATATCGCGCCGCACGCCTCCGACATCGGGATGTCCGAGGGCGGAGCTGCGGCTGTCGTCTCCACCATCGGGGCAGTGAGCGTTGTGGGCAGGATGACCATGGGTGCAACGAGCGACCGCATCGGCAGCCGGAAGGCCTTTCTGGTCTGTTTCGCCGTGCTCATCGCTGCGCTGCTCTGGCTGCAGATTGCCTCTCGGGCCTGGATGCTGTTCGCCTTCGCCGTCGTGTACGGGTTCGCGCACGGAGGCTTCTACACCGTGCTGTCTCCCACTGTGGCCGAACTCTTCGGCCTCCGTGCACACGGCGCCATCTTCGGAATCGTCTACTTCTGGGGTACCCTCGGCGGCGCAGTCGGTCCGGTTGTTGCGGGGCGTGTCTTTGATGTGCGTCAATCGTACGAAGTGGCCTTCTGGCTCCTCGTGGGTCTGGCGTTGGTCGGCCTGGTCCTGATGCTCAGAGTACGTCCCGCGGTCAACACCAAGACGCCGGCCACGGCCTGAGTCGGGCCTGCCTCGCGGTCTACGATAGGGGCGTCACGATGTGACCTGATGTCGACGCGTGCACGCCCTCGCTGTTCACGGCGGTGACGACGAAATCGAACGGCTGTCCGCACTCCGCCGGAATCAGCAGCGTCTTGCTGTAGAAGGGGGTGGATACCGGCCCCGAGTTGTACCAGGGGAGGCCGTTCACCGTGAGGGCGACTCCTGTGACCGGGTACTCCCCGCCCGTGAGGTCCTGAGCGGACATCTGTATGTGGACGACGCTGGAGCAGCCGCCGGGTCCGCCGGTGCTCTCGGCCTCCACTTCCAGCAGCACTTTGAGCACATCCTCGGGGGGCGGAACCGGTCCTCCACCATACACCATGACGACCGCAAGATCGGCGGCAGAGACCACGACGCTGTAGTCGACCGAGCAGTGCCCACCCGCGGTTGCCTTGTTTGGATTCGGTCCGGTTTCGGTTGCCTCGGCATCGTACTCGATGCCGATTACCTCTCCTGGTGACAACGGCGGCAGGTCGGAGAGGTCCCAGAACAGCAGAGTGCCGCCGCCTGACTGCCAGATGCGGTTCGGTTCCCAGGCGCGCTCGCGTCCATCGAAATCGAGCCTGGCATCGCCGGCATACTTCAGGCAACCTGCCATGTTGTCCATCATCTCGAGGTCAACGAGGTCGCGGCACTCGCCGGTGTTCTCGATCTCCACGCGGAATCGCACCACGTTGCCCGGCTGCGCTTTCACCTGGTCCACCCAGCGATTCGTCGCGTCGTTCCAGACCCACTTGTCGACGTCGATATCCGGCTCGCACGGGCATTTGCACTCGCATTCACGACTCTTCTGCCAGGGTTGCTGGGGCTTCCCTCCCCGCTCCTTGTTCCCTTCCGATACGGCTTCCTCGCCGTTCTCGTGCGCTTCCATCGGGTCGACGCCGTTCGGTGGGTCGTCCGTGTCGGCGCTCTTGTCTCTCATGCCCTCGACCATGCCCTTCGTGTAGTTGCCTCCGCCGGAAGTGGCCCACGACTCGGTGTCGGTGGAGGTTCCAACCACGGAACGACCCTCGCCGGTGACCCCGTCCACGTTGAAGTTGCCTGCGAAGCAGGATTCGATGACCACACTCACGTGGCAGCAGCATCCGGCCTTCTCGCAGTCCTGATCGGGACATGCCGGTATCTTGTTCAGGAAGTCCTTGAGGCTGTTGTCTTTGCCGTCGTCTGCCTTGCCGTTGTCGGTCGGGCGCATCACCTCTTTCGTCTGGCCCGAGGGGCTCTTGATGGCGATGCCGCCGTTCTCCCGGCCGTGGCCGCAGATGTAGATGAGCACGTGGTCACCACACTTTACGCTGCCCTTGAGGGCGTCGAAGGCCTTGCCGATGTTCGCCAGCGTGGTTTTGCTGTCGCCGGCTCCGTTAGGCGAGAGGCTTCCCGCCGGGCTGTATCCCTGGTCCTGCGCTGCTCCGCGCACGGCGTCGCACGAAGCTCCGACGATGGGAGTGCCTCTCGACAAGTCTCGAGCGTTGTCGCCACAGTTGATGATGAGGACGTGGTACTTGATGTCGTAGCCGCAGGGTCCCTTTGCCGGACCCGGCGCCGGCGGAGGTCCGCCGCCTCCGCCACCTCCGCCGTCCCCACCGGGCGGCAATCCGGGCTCAGGCGGCCAGCGCACTTCGGCGGGCACGGGCGGATTCTCCATCAGGAATACGAAGTAGTCCTCGACCTCGCCATGCTCGAACTGGCCGCTGCCATCCCAGCCGGCAGCCGCATCGAACCGACTCGCGTCCACGGCCGCGCGGGTCAGAAGCGCGCGCATCCAGACGGGCGACATCCTCGCTGCGCTCGTGCCCCAGGCGAACGCAGGTGTAATGACGGTCGTCGAGCTCCCTGGCTTGAGGCGGAGTGCGAGGTTGGCGAGCGGCCATTCGGGTCCGCGGGCGCCCGTGGCCCAGTTCCCGCTCTGGTCGAAATCTATGAGCACGTTGAGATACCGCGTCGTGTCCGGAGCCGTGGCCGAGATTGACACCGTGAATGCGAGTCTGCTCTCGAGGCCATCGAGTATCACGTACGCCCGCTCGTCGCTGTCGGCGTCAACCAGGTTGGGCACGCCGTCGGGGTCGTTCGGGTCCATCGCATCGACCTCGGCACTGACGCCCGTTCCGAGCGTTTCTCCGCCTGTTTGCAGCGTGTGACACCCGGGCTGGCGCTGATAGCCGTTCGGTGTTGCGTAGCGTGTCGGGAACAGCCCGGCCACGCCACCGTATGCCGGAGTCCCGTCCGGCGCATCGCCGTAGTCTCCGCGCGGAGCATTGCTCAGGAAGGCAGAGGC
>CAZLPP010000097.1:1703-3469 GCA_964561465.1 uncultured Dehalococcoidales bacterium | reverse complement strand
CCCTTGGAGCGTATATCCAGCGAAGCACACGTGCATCGAACTCGATCCACCAGTAGAGCCACCGCCGCTTCATGCGACCGGCACCTCGTAGCAGGCCGCCGCGTACCGCTCAAGGCGCTTCCACGGTCGCCTGCCCACACCGTGGTTGCCATAACTCTCGATGGTCTGCCCGTCATGTACGAGCCAGACGTGGCCATGCCCGCTCTTTGTCGCCCGCTTGAACGCGATGAACAGGCGCGTCGGATCGTGCTGGGCGTAGCTCAGATCGCCGTATCGGGCCAGTCTATGCCCGCCCCGCGCCTCCTCCCACGCCCACTGGTTCTGGCTCCCGTCCGGCAGCGTCACGCCGCAACGGTCCAGCAGCCAGCGGATGTAGCCGGAGCAGTCAACCGGCTTGCCGATGCACTCCTGCGACGCGCTCTTGAGCGGCCACTTGGCCCCGAGCTTGTACGGCGCACGGTCCTGCGTCCGCGAGACCAGGAGCAACAGACGCGAGAGGTTGACGGTCACAGGTCGGCCTCCTGCTGGACCGCTTCCTGCGTCAGGCTCACGAGCACGCCGCGCTCGTTGATGTAGATCAACTGATAGCCGATCCCCGGCAAGAGGACCGGAAGCAACTTCTCCTTGTGCTTCTCGAACTGCCCGAACGTGATGCCGAACGCCCGGAACTTGACCCTAACGTGCAGATGCAGTTTCGTCATGCGTCTCCTCCTCCTCTCCGCTCGACGCCTTGCGGAGCGTGTCCAATGCCGTTGCAAGCGGTCGCGGGATCGGCACGCCTATCGCGTGCAGGTTCTCCAGAATGCTGACGCCCTCGGTCGCGACGAACGCCATCGAGACCATCGCGGCCAGATGGGACTCGTGGAGAGCGTAGTGCTCGATCAGGATCGAGACGAGCACTGCCAGCACCATCCCGGCCTTCTTCATGGAACCGCGCCAGCCGAGTTCCGAACTGAGCCGCCGCTGATAGGCGGCCCGCATGAGACCGGCCACGATATCGGCCAGCATCAGCCACGCCAGAAGCTGGGTAACCACAGGCAACCTCATCCACAGCCCGGCACACGCCGAGCAGAGGTACACCACATACCGGTTCATGGTGTCCAGCCTCATCGTAATCCCCTATCGTTCATGCTCCGTTCACAGTCCGGTCGCTCGCTTTGTGAACGCTAGATTAGCCACGCTAAGCGCTACGACACCGCGATAGCTCCAACTGTGACGGAGCCGCTACTGGTCTTCACGCCATAGGTCCCGGAAGAGTACGTGCTGTCCGTCTCGTCAATCTCCTGGGTGGCCTCTACGCTGATGGTGATGCCAGTACCTGAGAGTACGACCGCCAAAGTCGCGGCGACGCCTGCTGTCAGCCCGTCCGCTACAGCCTCTCTGGCGAGCTCCGTCACCTCACCGTCTACGACGTTCTGAAGCACGACCTCCTCCGTGTCGAGGCAGAGGATGGCGGCGTAGTAGTTGCTGGCATCCTTGCGACGAAACACCAGACCGCCCCACGTGTTGCCGACACCCTGCTCATATCCGAGCGTAACCTCAGCCGTGAGAGTCGCATCGGCGACAACGTAAGGCACATGGTCGGCATGGGACACCACGTCCACAGAGCCGTCGGTGAGGCTGATGGACACGTCGCGCTCCCACGGCTGACCGTGGTTGTACAGCTGCATGCTCGGATGCAGGCCGTCCGTGTACTCAGACTCTTCATCACCCTGTATCTGGTTCGGATAACTGCCCAGCCAGATGAGGCTCTCCACTCTGTGGAG
>CAZLPP010000097.1:0-1603 GCA_964561465.1 uncultured Dehalococcoidales bacterium | reverse complement strand
CGGATAACTGCCCAGCCAGATGAGGCTCTCCACTCTGTGGAGTTCCACACGATCGCTGTACACCTCGCCGTACAGATACGAGCGAGTGTTGGCTGGGGATGCAGCACTGACATGCGACAGCGAGTTGCCAGTCTTGATCGCCACGATGTGATTGTGGCCCGAGATGTGCAACGCATTCGGGGCGTAGCCCTCCAGCAGGTCGAGCATATCGTTGCAGTTCGCTGTGGCCTCGTACAAGCCTGCGGACGTGCCATCGCTCCGTGGCAGCACCTCCTGGAAGGGTGGATGGGTCAACGCAATCAACGTGTGGTTCGGGTATGCGGCGTGCGCTGCGGCGACCTGCGCCAGAGGCTCATCGTCGTCCGAGTGGTAGTACCCGGCGGCTGTATCAGCCGTCCACGACCACCCTACGAACACAGCCGACCCCTTGACGGTGGTCCACTCCATGCTGCCGAACGCGGCCTTGTATGCGACCCCGCCGTCATCCCACTCCCCGCCGTTGCTCGTGTCGTGGTTTCCAGCTATCGCGTGGTACTCCACCTCCAGCGTGTCGAGGAGCGCCTTGGCCAGGGCTAGCTGTGTCGCGGCTGTCTCTCCGCCTTCGACCACGTCGCCGCAGTGGAACAGGACGTTCGGTTTCGGCCAGAACACCTCGTCGTTGATCTCGGCGATAGCGGTCTTCATGCGCGGGTAGTAGGCGTTGGCCGCCGTCGTGATGTGCGTGTCGCTCATCACCGCGAACGTCGCTGTGGGTTTCTCCCGGACCTCCAACGGCAATACCGACCGGCTGCCGGACGTACGCACGTCGAGCAGGTACCCGCCAGTGGCGAGCATTGCGTGCAGACCGGAGAACCCCGCCGGGAAGACCACGCTTCCGCTGGTCTCACCGACAATATCGCCGGGCGTCTCCAGCGAGTAGATCGTGCCGTCCGGACCGGTCAGAGTGCAGGACGTGATCTCGCTCTCCGCCGACACGCTGACAGAACTCGGTCTGTCGGCGTACACGCGAGGAGGTCGAGCGTCAAGGTGGACGATCTCCTTGACCGCTAGATCGTCGAACTTCTCCTCTCCGGCGTTTTGAGACAGTGCCATGATACCGACCCACCCGCTTGTGTACGACTGATCGTAGTCATACGCGACCACAGTCGGGGCTTGAGTTATGTCCGGCGCGGTTGCGTTGGCAGAGACCCAGCACCGGAACCTGAAGCCCTCGACAAGGATGACAACATACCGCTCGTCCTCAGTCGTAGCTACAGTCCCGGCCACGCCGTTGATGGGCGTATCGAGCGCGCTATTCACAACGTTGTAGAACCCGACGGCCCCGGCACGGGTAATCTTGAGCCCGTAGCCGTTGTACTTGTCCGTCGCCTGCGTCGCACGGAACGGAATGCACGCGTAGTAGGTACCGGTGGTGCCGCCGAGCGTGACCTTCACGTCAATCCGAGTGTTGGAGTATGAGCCTGCCGTCTCGGACTTAGCCAAACACACCCCAGTTGATCCTGTCACAGCCTTGCCACCGGACGCGCTGAAACTGTGCTTTATCATCGCCCAGTCGTCAACGGTCGCAAAGTCGTCAGAGTAAAGCTCGCCCGTCGTTACGAGC
>CAZLPP010000096.1:0-3663 GCA_964561465.1 uncultured Dehalococcoidales bacterium | reverse complement strand
AGCTGCTCGATGCGGCACCGGCCGCTCAGGCGTAGACCTTGAAGGAACCGCGCAGAGCCTCGCCGATGGCCTTGGCATTCGGAACGTCTGTGAGGTCGACGCCCTTGCTTGCACGCAGCAGCTCGACGCCGATCGGCGAACCGTCGGCAGCGTAGTCCACGTTTCGCAGCTCGCCGAGAGACCTCGTGAACGACCACGGCGCCTCGCACAACGTTATGTAGAGCGCGTCGGCTTCACGATCGTACTGAACCTTCACCATCTGCAGTGCCTCACTGCCACATCACGGTCACAACGATGTCCTTGTCCACGTCAACAACGACCTTGATGCGGCGCCCGTCAGCGATAGTGGTCATGAACTGCCTCAACCCCTTTGCCGGCTCCACAACCACCTCCGCGTTCTTGAGACACGACTCTACCCACGACTTTCTGATGCGACGCTGACTCATGCGGTCGAGTGCGTGCT
This sequence comes from uncultured Dehalococcoidales bacterium, assembly GCA_964561465.1. Classification (GTDB taxonomy): domain Bacteria; phylum Chloroflexota; class Dehalococcoidia; order GIF9; family AB-539-J10; genus SKVJ01. Next base: position 3,200 of record CAZLPP010000096.1, on the reverse strand, counting down.
GCGAGTACTGTGACATCCAGTCGTGGTCCTCGTGACCTCGGCCCGTAGTCTGACGAACCTGCGGTCGTGTGTCAAGCAACCTTCGGTTCTGCGCCACGGTGCCTCGTGGCCACCCGGCGGAACACGGGGTGGGAATCACGTACGGAATCAGTATGGTGTCCCCGGATTTCTCGAAGAGCCGCCTGGTGCCCCCGGGCTTTGCGCAATGCTACTTCCCCGGCGCCAGCGGGAACTCAAGGGTATTCTTGTTCGCCTTGTAGCAGTCGCGGCAAACGGGTTTGTTCAGGCTCGACGCGTTGGCCTTGCCGCAGATGTGGCAGTACTGCTCGGCATGGCTGTCGCCGGACTTGCTCTTCTTCCACTGGGCGTAGCAGTCCCTGCAGTACGGCACCATCGGATTGAGCTTCACTCCCGCGTGACAGCGGATGCAGAAGCCCTTCTCGGCCTTCGCATCTCCTTTGGCGGCGCGCGGCGTCTCCGGTACTTCCGCGACCGTGATCCGAATCTCCTTGCTCGCACGGAGGATGGTCTTCGCTTCTTCGTAGATCTTCTCGAAGAGAGAACGGTCTTCCTCGCGCGTAACATAGATGCCCATCTCGTAGTTGTTCACTTGTGAGAACTGGTACAGGTTCATGGAGGTGATGATGGCTTCGTTCTCGTTCAGATAGCACTTGGCGTGGAGGTTCTCGCAGAAGCTGGTACGGATGGACGGGACGCCGCGGAGCCAGTTCTGCTCGGCGGGGTTCAACTGATTCTCTCGGAAGACGAGGTGGATGTCCACCTTAAACCTGTCCCGGTCCTCGAGGATGAGCTTGATGCGGTCGTTGAACTGGAGGTACGGACTGATCAGGATGAGTCGCTCCCTGGTGCTCTGCAGGAGTTGCTCCAGGTGAAAGGTAACGCCCGAGGTGTTGAGGAATTCGGCCAACTGCGTGCTCCTTTCCAAGAGACGAGAGAATCGAGGCGCCGTGCCCGGGGCACAGAACCGCAGTGACTGTACAGGTGTTCAGCCGGCGTTCACAAGCCTATCGTGTAGGACAAACGAAACACGTGCCGGGTTTCTCTCCGACCGCATGCCGGCCCACATCGAGCCGGATTCCAGCGCAATCCGACTGACTCCCGCCGTGTGGCGTGCCGAAGGCACACCCCCCCTGCTCCCCGGGAGCACGTTGCGATTGCCCCGCCATCTGATGACAACGAGCTTCACCGGCGTTACACTACAATTGCGCTCAGTTGACTGCGGCTTGCCCGATGGCAAATCCTGGTGAGCGGAAGGCGGTGACGTCGTGACACGTCCGACGGCGAGGAGCCGAACAAGAAGACCAAGCCCGGCCCGCATCGAACAGCTGCACGTGGAGAACTACCGGGCTCTCAAAGCCGTCGAACTGAAGGGCATCACACCTCTCACCGTGCTGCTTGGTCCCAACGGAAGCGGAAAGTCCACCGTCTTCGACGTGTTCAACTTCCTCTCGGAGTGTTTTCAGTTCGGCCTGCGGAACGCGTGGGATCGTCGTGGGCGTGGCAAGGAGATAAGGACGCGCGGCCAATCCGGCCCCGTGGTCATCGAACTGAAGTACCGCGAGCGTCCGGACCAGCGAATCATCACATATCACCTCGCCATCGACGAGAACTTGAAGGGTCCATTCGTCGCAGAAGAGTGGCTGCAGTGGCGTCGAGGCCGACGTGGCCGACCATTCCGGTTTCTAGACTACCGCAGCGGAGTAGGGCAGGCTGTGAGCGGCGAGGCACCTGATGAGAGTGACCGGAGAGTTGAAACGCCACTGCGCTCCCCGGATCTAATTGCCGCGAATACGCTCGGGCAGTTCGCGGAGCATCCCCGAGTGGCGGCCCTGCGCGAATTCATCACCGACTGGTATGTCTCCTACTTGTCGATTGCGGAGACAAGGGCACAGCCTGAGGCCGGCCCGCAGGAGAGGCTGAGCAAGACAGGCGACAACCTGCCAAACGTAATCCAGTATCTGAAGGAGCAGCATCCTGGAACGCTGGACACCATCATCGATGTGCTGCGGAGTCGCGTCCCACGGTTGGAGAAGGTACTGACATCCCAGATGCCCGACGGCCGACTGCTTCTACAGTTCAAGGACACGCCTTTCGACGAACCGATCCTGTCGAAGTTCGCCTCCGACGGCACGTTGAAGATGCTGTCGTACCTCGTGGTGCTGCACGACCCCGACCCCGCACAGTTCATCGGCATCGAGGAGCCAGAGAACTACCTGCATCCGCGCCTGCTGCCGGAGTTGGCAGAGGAATGCCGCCGTGCGACCGAACATTCACAGCTCCTCGTGGCCACTCACTCGCCGTTCTTCGTCAACGGGGCGAGACCGTGCGAAGTCTGGGCACTATATCGCGACGACCAGGGCTACACCCAGGTGAGGCGAGCAACCGAAGTACAGGGCCTGACCGAATTCGTCAAGGCCGGCGCCTCGCTCGGAGACCTGTGGATGGAGGGGAGACTGAGACTCGGCGACCCGCTCGTGAACGCGGGGGCGCCTCGCGAGAAGGGCTCCTCTCGATGAGCGTCACCCATATCGAAGTCCTCGTCGAAGAGGAGTCGATGGAGGCAGCGCTCCGCCATCTGTTGCCGAAGCTGGTTGATGGTATCTCGTTCGAGGTATATCCCTACCAGGGGAAAAGCGACCTGCTTCGCAAGTTGCCCCAACGACTACGCGGGTACTCGGCCTTTCTTCCAGCCGATTGGCGAATCGTCGTCGTGATGGACCGCGACGATGATGATTGCAGAAGGTTGAAACAGCAACTGGAAGACAGCGCCCGGCAGGCAGGTCTTGCCACCAGATCAATGCGCCCGGATGGCAACTACTCCGTCGTCACGCGGCTGGCGATTGAGGAACTCGAGGCTTGGTACTTCGGCGACTGGTGCGCTGTCGCTGCGGCCTATCCGAACGTGCCCACCGGGACGCCGCGGCGCAGGCAGTATCGAGACCCTGATTCCATCAGGGGCGGTACATGGGAAGCATTCGAGCGCGTCATGCAGCATGCCGGGTACTTTGCAGGTGGACTGCGAAAGATCGAGGCAGCTCGAACGATTGCCCTCCACTGGGATCCAGACAAGAACGGTTCGACGAGCTTCTGCGCGTTCCGAGATGCCATTCGCGACTTGACCGCGTGAGATTGAGGAACACCGCGAGGCGTTGCGGGGCGCAGCCTTACGACTGTACACG
>CAZLPP010000095.1:0-3924 GCA_964561465.1 uncultured Dehalococcoidales bacterium | reverse complement strand
TTCCCGGCGCAGCTCTCCCGGCGGGCTACTCGGTGACCAGCGACGGCACGAGCAGCACCGACTGTGCACCCCGGTGCACAATCCGGGAGACGACACTGCCCATGGTCCACACGCGCACCTTCGAGTGTCCGTGGCTCGAAAGGGCGATGAGCGTGCAGCCCCTCTCGCCGGCAAGTCGCAGTATCTCCTCCGCCGCCTCCCCCTCCCTCACCTCGCAACTCACGCTCGCTCCCGCCTCGGTCAGACCGGCCGAGGCACCGCGGAGGTACTCGCCGCATGCGGCCCGCGTCGCCTCGATGTCTCGTTCCTTGAACGGAACGTAGCCGATGCCGCCGATGGTGCGAACCTGCCTGCCCGGCTCGATGACCCTGAGCAGCACGACTTCCGACTTGAGCGTTCCCGCGAGTTGCGCCACGAGAGGCAGAATGGCCGCGCTCGACGCCGAGCCGTCAACCGGCACGGCGATGCGACTGAACACGCTGCGGACTGGCGGCGGCTCAGCAGCGCGGATGATGAGCAGCGGGATGTTGGACTGCTTCAGGACCCGGTCCACGGTTCCGCCAAGCGACCGGCGCCTCACGCCGGACTGGCCGTGGGACGACATCACGATGAGGTCAACCCTGCCCGCCTCGGCACAGCGCAGAATCTCCTGGTCGGCCATGCCGGGCACGACCGCCGTCTTGACGCTTGCCCCCGTGCCGCCCAGACAAACCCGGAGCTCGTCGGCCTTCGTCCCCACGTAGAGGTGGCAAGCCCGGGCCTCCTCCCCACCATCCACCGGGCAGACGTCGACAAGCGCCACCTCCGAGTTGAAGACCGCAGCCAGCTCCGCGACCGCGGGCAGGACCTGCTCGGCAACCCTTGAGCGGTCCAGTGGCGCCAGAACCCTCTCGAACATCCCCATACCTCCTCCTGCGTTCAGTCCCCGCACTGCCCTCCACACCTGCCCGCGCCTCTAGTATCGCACGAGCAGCATGAGATTGCAGAGGGCAACCACTATCAGCGTCGGCGGCGCCGCGTACTTCAGGTACCGGCCCCATCCGACCGGATGCCCCTCGCGCGCCGAGACAGCCGTGCCCACCACGTTGGCCGAGGCGCCGATGGGCGTGCCGTTGCCTCCGATGTCCGTCCCGAGGGCCAGCGCCCAGGCCATCGGCCGCAGGCTGAGCCCCAGCGACTGCGACAGCGCGGTCACAACGGGGACCATCGCCGCCACAAAGGGGATGTTGTCGACGATTGCCGACGAGAACGCGGAGCCCCACAGGATGATGCCGAGGACGGCCGGCCGACTGCCGCCGGACGCGTCCCCGACCTGCCCTGCGAGAACCCGAAGCAGGCCGGTCTCCTCCAGCCCGCCCACGCAGACGAACAGCCCGATGAAGAAGAGCAGCGTCCGCCAGTCCACCCTCTTCAGGACGCGACCGGCGTCTCTGCCGGAGGCAAGCAACGTGACGCCTGCCGTGATGACGCCGACGAGCGCGACCGAGATGCCCGTCCAGGCGTGAGTGACGAGCAGCACCACCACCAGCAGCAGGATGCCGCAGTGCAGCGCAAACCGCGTCCTGCTGACGATGGCCTGCGCCGGGTCAGGGTACTTCACCGCCTCGGTTCCCGTGCTCGGCTGCTCGCCGGCCGTCAGGGACCTCCGAAGGACGAGGTAGAAGTACAGCACCGCGACGCCGATGCCCAGCCACGCCGCCGGGCCCGTGTTCGTCACGAAGTCGGTAAACGTGTAGCCGAGCGATGTGCCGATGATGATGTTCGGCGGGTCTCCCGACATCGTGGCGCTCCCTCCTGTGTTCGAGGCGAAGACCTCCGCGATGATGACCGGAACGGGGTCGAACCTCAGCAGACGCGCAATCTCCACGGTCGCCGAAGCCATGAACAGCATCACCGTGATGCTGTCGATGAACATGGACAGGAACGCAGACAGCAGCATGAAGCCGACCAGAATGGGAACAGCCCGGTAGCGCGCCGCCTTCGCCACCGTGAGGCACATCCAGCGGAAGAAACCGGTGCGGGCAAGCTCCTCCACCATGAGCATCATGCCCGCCAGGAATATCAGGGTCTGCCAGTTGATGCCACGCGATTCTACGTGGTTGCCGCGCGGGAGCCAGAACTCCGGAGCCGCGCACTGGCTCAGGTTCAACACACGCCACACGGCATCCGCATCGCGCATGACGAGGCCGAAGACTACGATCAGGATGAGAGCGCCTCCTGCGAGCGCCGGCACGTAGCGGTGAACCCGGCCCCAGGTTATTACCGCGAACGTGGCGACAAACACGCCCGCAGCCAGTCCCTGCGCCAGGTTCATGCCGCGGACCTCCCCGAACCTCCGGAGAGCAAGGGCCATCGGGGGCGCAGCACGAGCTCCGAATACATCACGACCTCACCTCAATGATGAGGCCGACAAGTGTCAGCATCCTCGGCGGGACAGTATAGACCTTTCCGGCCTGCGCCGGGACCCTCCGGTGGAGCAGTCGACGGCCAAGGTCGTGCCGGTCCGCCCGCAGTCTGATGGAACCGGCGCACGCCGGTCCCGACCCGGGAGAGGAGGTCGAGACGAGTCGGAGGTGAGCCTTCGGGCAGGCCGTCAGACGCCGGCAGCTCCCGCCTGTGCGGCTAGAACTTGCACGTGCAGGTCTCGACGTTCAGGAGAACCGTCCCGATGGTGGTATTGCCGTGCACGTCGGTGACATTCACCGTCAGCGTCGCCGGGCCCTCCGTATCAGGCGCTTCCCAGCTTGCCTTATCGCCCTGCGCCGCGAGCTTGCCGCGGTCGACGCTCCATTCGTACGTGAAGGGTTCCTCCCCCTCAATCACGTTGCACTCGATGCTGATGGAGCGCCCCCTGAACACTTCCCACACGCCGTTGTAGAGCCTCAGCATGTCGGTCATGATGCCCTCGACGTAGAACCTGCCGAGGGTCGGCGCCGTGCCCGGCGTCACGCTGATGGGGATCTCGCGATTCGACTCAGCGCCGTACGGGTCGCGTACCGTCACCTTGACGAAGTACGAGCCCGTCTCGACCGGGGCCACCCAGACGATGGCGCGCCCCTGCCCGAACAGCTCGCCGGCCGTGGCGCTCCACTCGTAGGTCAGCTCGTCGCCGTCAAGGTCGGTCGCGACAGAGGAGACGTAGACCGACGTCTCGGGCCTGGCCCAGTCGGAGAAGGAGGTCAGCTCGACTATCTCCGGGGCGTAGTTCTTCTTCACTCGAACCGAGGTGGAGTACTCCGCCGTGCCGCCGCGGCCGTCTTCCACGGTCACGGAAAGCTGGTAGAGCCCCTCCGTCTCCGGCGCCGTCCAGCCAGCGGTCGGCCCGTCCCCGACCACCTCGCCCTGGCTCGCCGTCCAGACGTATGTGAGCGTGTCGCCATCGGCATCCTCGGCCTCGCAGACGACCTGGCTGAGGTCGGACGGCTCTATCCGGTCGCTCGCCGGGGTCAGACTCAGTATCACGGGTACCGTGTTGGGCGCAGGCGTCTCGACGATGGGAGACTCCGTCTCCTGCGGCTTCGCCACGACGGCGGAAATGCGGTCGAAGTTCATGGCGACGACGGCAGCGACCACACCGACAACGACGAGTCCAACGATTGCAGCGGCCCTCCCCTTCGAGCCGCCTGCCTGCTTCGTCTCTCGCTCTATGCTCTTCTCGATTGCGCTCTTCGAACTGTCACCTGGCGTCGACAAGGTATCGCCCTCCGGCATGGATTCTGATGTCCTGTAGAGTCTACCACTACTGTGAAGATATGATGAAAACGGCGCACGCGCCACCGAGTTACCGTATCTGGGCTGTCATCAGGCGATTCCCCGGGCCGTCCTGTAATACTCTCCGTCCTGAATCGTATACATGGGTGAAAGGCGTAGAACCCCGGTGTAGACTCGGAGGAGGTAGACTGAGATGATGACAAAGCTGATGAC
>CAZLPP010000094.1:0-4047 GCA_964561465.1 uncultured Dehalococcoidales bacterium | reverse complement strand
CATGATGACTTTCTGATCGCCGGCCAGGTTCCGCTGCCAGGGCGGCGCGATGTGGCTCCCGTAGCGTGCTGCCAGTTCATCAACGTGTCCCAAGGACGAGCTCCTTCTCCGGCTGCGTCAGGTACGCGGCGAACGAGATGTCCACAACGCCGCCCCCATAGTTCAGGTCGATGAATCCAAGGCGCTTCGCATCGCCGCAGAGGGCCAGGGCTGCGTCTCGGGTCAGATCGAGCACTCTCATCCAATGCGTCCCGAGAAGCCCTTCCCCGCGTTCTCCCTCGCCGTACCCAAGGAACAGCGCGAGCGCCGCAGCGCCCGGACCCGGCGTCACAATCTGCCGCAGTTTGTGTCCGCGCCCCCGGAGGTGTCCAGACTGCGTCCAACTCGACGCCGCGTTTCGCACGACCTTGTCTACGGTGCTTGGATTCAGCCGGCCGCTTGCCACCTCTTGGATCGACTGCGCAACTTCCTGGCGCCGTAGCTCCTCGCCGGGCCGCAACCTCAGAACAGGTTCGGCTGTCGCCCTCAGAAGGGGATCTCGGGCCAAGGAAACGAGCAGGGCAAGGACGCTGTTTTGCGCGTCCACATCGCGCCAGCACCGACGAAGGAACCTGAAGATCGGAATCGCTGGGTCAAGCGAGTAGAGCTCGCTTAGCCGTTGAGCACTGAGCTTCCTTGTGGCTTCCGTGCGCTTTCGCAGGGCATTGTGGACGACGACCGCCTCGACGTACGCCGCCCGCGACGCTCTAGGCGGAACCTCGCGGAAGAGGATGCGGAGCTCATCGAGCATCATCGTTCTACTCGTGTGGGTCCCCTTGTCGCCAAGTCGGAAGCCAATCCGTTCCAGGCGTTGCGCCTGTTGGCCGGTCCCGTTTTCGCACAGCTGAGGCCATCGTGTCGACATCGTCGCAACCACTCTACTCCGCCGGCTGCTTTGCCGGCGAATCTGGCGTGAATCCCACCCGCTGGCGGGAGATGCCATGTGTGATGAGCGAGCAAGCCAGGCCACCCGGTTCATGTAGCCTCCATCGTAGCCTACTGGATTCTAGCGTAGGTGCAGGTCGAATCCAAAACGGGGAAAAGGGGGAGAAAGGGGGCAGCTCGTAGTGTGCGGTGCGTGGTGCGCAGTGCGCAGTTCGTAGTGTGCAGTTCGCGGTACGCGGTGCGCAGTCCGGGAGAGCGACTCGCCTGAGGACCAGTGCGGCTCTGACCGATGTGTCCGGCACGTCGACGCATCTCGCAGACATGTCGAACCCGACCTCAACCATCGACACATCGCCCCGACCTGTCGATCGAATCAACAGGTTCGGCGCATGTGTCGAGGACAGCTCTCCTCCAAACGGATCTACCCAATTCTAACGAAGGGAACGGAGCGCGCCAAGGCGAAAGCGGACGACAGAATGGGATGGGCAGCCTGAGCGAGCGACGTCCGCACCTCAAGCAGCTCCGCTCCTTGCGAGCGCAGCTCATCGGCCGCGGTTGACATGGCGCATCTTGACCCATCGTGCGCCGGGGCCGTGACCTCGGAGTTCAATCAAGCCCTCATCTCGCATCTCGCGCAGCACGCGGCGTACCCACTCGTGGCTGACTCCAGGGCAGTCAGCTTCAACATCGGCAGCGCGAAACCCGCCAAGCTTCCTCTCGACGGCCTGTCGAACCTGGAAAGCCTTGGCCCCGCGGCCGGTCCCGATGGAGCTTACCCGCTCCTCGTACTCCCGGTACGCGGCGGTGAGAACACCCCAGAAGTAGGACATCCACGGCAGCACATCATGCGAGCCGTCGTGCCATCCTTGGGAAGAGCGCCGCAGCGTGTCGTAGTAGCTGTCCTTCGTCCGCTCGAAGATGCGGTCCAGGCTGATATAGCGCCCGACGTCATAGCCGTGATGGTAGAGAAGCAGGAGAGTGAGAAGACGCGAGACGCGGCCGTTGCCGTCGTCAAACGGATGGATGCACAGGAAGTCGAGAACGGCAAGCGGAATGACGATCAGTGGTTCGAGTCCGTCGCGGCGAACCGCATTCTCGTATCCCGCGACAAGGCGAGCCATCGCAGTCGGAGTCTCGTGTGCTGGAACAGGACGAAAGCGGACGTTCCGCGTGCCGTCGGCATAGCGCTCGATGACGACGTTGTCTTGGGCCTTCCAGCAGCCTCCGGGCTCGGGGGTGTAGTGCATCATCACCTCGTGAAGCCGCAGCACGCCGGCAACCGAGACGGGGAGGCCTGCGTGGTTCCCGTGCGCGAGACTGAGGGCATCCCGGTAGCCGGCGATCTCTTGCTCCGGGCGGTTGCGGGGCGCCGCCCCTTCCCCGAAGAGCTCCAGGATCCGCTTGTGCGGCGCGGTGATCCCTTCCAGGCGGTTCGATGACTCACCGGACTCGACCATGGCGACTCGGCGCAGGCTCTCCAGCACTCGGGGGCTCTGCTGTGCAAGCAGCCCCTGCTTCCCGCAAAACTCAGCCAAGGCTCGCAGCGTGCCCAGATTGGAGGCAGAGAATCGCAACCTGTCGAGGAAGCTGCTGCTCAGCGAGTGCATGCCTGCGTCCACGAAGTGGGCACCTCCCGTACAGAAAGGGGTACTTGTGGGTCCTCAGTACCCCTTTAGGTAGCAGAGTACCCCCTATCGATCCCAGCAACAATCGCCAAGCGAAACGCCGGTGCGTCCCGCGCGGGTCAAGGCTTCGCTGAGGTTCATAGGCCCGCCTACCGCGGCGGCGGGAAGTACGGGTCGATCGGGAAGTAGAGGTGGACACCGGGGAACCCGAAGCCGAGGTCGATGTAGTCGGCCTCGGGTTCCTTGTCCACAAGCCCGGTCCAGAAGTCGTAGATCATGCTCTTGAACGCCGTGACGGCCTTGTCGCTCGGTGGGGGAACGGACACGACGAGCGGTTCGCCGCTGGTTCGGTCGATGAGGTCGAGGAAGGTGACGACGTAGCGTTCCTCGGGCGTCGTGCCCGGGAGCACAGTCACCTCGAGTCCGGCGTCGGGTGCGAGCAGGATGCGGCCGAGCGTGTGATCGAGAAACCGAGTCACGGTTTCGCCGACCCAGTCTCGGTAGTAGGACAGGGTCGCCGTGACCTTGAGCGTTCCCTGGGACACACCCGTCCCGAGGTTCTGGAGCATCGCGCCAGCGCCTTCGCCGGCGATCGCGTGCGCCGTGATCTCGAGCGGCAAGGGCAGCCGGACGGGCACGAGAGGGTAGAAGCGGCCGGCGAAGAGGCTCGCGCTCGCGGCGTCTTCCGGACCGCCTTCCTCGACCGTGAACGTCTCGACGGGCTCTTCGTCGTCGATCCACATCACGTAGACCGAGATCTCGTCGCCCGTCGCCACGAATGCCGCCGGCAGAGTGAGCTTCAGCTCCTCGTAGGCGTTGAACGTGACCTCGATCTCGGCTTCGTCGAGCGGCGCGTGAGCGCCGGTCGTGAACACGATTGCGTCGTTCACTGTGTCGCGAACGATCTCCCACCGACCGGCGTTCACCACGCAGAACGTCGGCAAGAGGTAGCCGTTCGCCGGCGCGTCGTCAATGTCGTGGATGCGGATGACGTATGCGTCGCCGCTCCAGCCGTGATCGACCGTTGTAGCCCCGGCGGCGGCGGCCGAGACCGCAAGCACCCCGAGCACCAGAACCCACGCCTTGTTCATCCTCACCTCCGCCCTGCCACAGCATCGTAGCCGCCAGGAGCGCGGCCGAGAAGCCGGAGCGGTCGAGCAACCGGTGACGGAACGAGGGAGTTCCTGCCGCAGAAGCGCGCAGGAACTCGTTAGCTGCTGGGCCTCGCAACCGAGTCTGGACTTGGAGTTCCCGTCGTCGCGGGAACTCCAAGCTGCGGGACACTTGGCGACGGAACGAGGGAGTTCCTGCCGCCCAGACGCGCAGGAACTCGTTAGCTGCTGGGCCTCGCAGCCGAGGCTGGACCAGGAGTTCCCGGCGTCGCCGGAACTCCCAAGCGACTCGGCATCTCCATTCGCCGAGTCGCCAACTACTTCAGCGCCTCTTCACCCTTGAAGACGCGGTACGGCGAGAGGAGGTCGAGGACCTCGTCGTCTTC
>CAZLPP010000093.1:0-4227 GCA_964561465.1 uncultured Dehalococcoidales bacterium | reverse complement strand
GTGGTGGCGGTGGCGGTCGTGGCGGTGGCCGCGGTGGTCGCGGTGGTGGGCGAGGCAACAGATACTAGGCTTCGAGCAGGACGGCCGTAGGCCGTCGTGTTCCCTGATTGGACAACCGCAGGTTCGGGAGGGGTGGTCCCTGCGAGGCCCGCAAGGCCTCGCGGGGGCGCCCGGCCCTTTCGGCTCCTCATCGCTCTCTTCTGCTGCTGCGTCCTGGTACGATTCCCCAATGAGTTTGACTACTACAGGAGCATTTCGTGAGTTTCGAGTCATTTAGCTTCAGCCCGCAGATTGCCGCGGGCATCAGGCGTCTTGGCTACACAAAGCCGACGCCGATACAGGAGAAGGCAATCACCCCTGTCATGCAGGGCAAGGACATCATGGGCCTGGCGGAGACGGGTACCGGCAAGACGGCAGCCTTCGTGCTGCCCATCTCCGAGCGGCTGCTCGACGGTCCCCGTGGCCGCATCCGCAGCCTCGTGCTCGCGCCGACGCGTGAGCTGGCGCAGCAGACGCACGACGTTCTGATGACGCTCGGCAAGGATACGAAGCTGCGCAGCGTTACGCTGTACGGCGGCGTGGGCTACGAGCCGCAGATCAAGAAGGTGCAGGGCGGAGTCGAGTTCGCCGTGGCCTGCCCTGGCCGCCTGCTCGACCTGGTCGAGCGCGGCGTCGTCGACCTTTCCCACGTGGAGGTCGTCGTGCTGGACGAGGCCGACCGGATGCTGGACATGGGCTTCCTTCCGGACATCCGGCGCATTCTGAAGCTGCTACCGCGCGAGCGGCAGACGCTTCTCTTCACGGCCACCATGCCGGCCGACATCCAGAGGCTTGCACGTGACTTCATGCGCAGCCCGGTGATGGTCGAGGTTGGGCGCCAGGCGCCCGTCAGCACCATCACGCACGAGTTGTACCCGGTCGCACCGCACCTCAAGACGTCGCTGCTCATCGAGTTGCTGCGCCGGATCGAGTCACGGCAGGTGCTGGTCTTCACCCGGACGAAGCACGCCGCCGCCAGGCTCTCGGAGCGGCTCAACAGGAACGGATTCCGCACCGCCTGCCTGCAGGGCGACATGCCGCAGAGCAAGCGTCAGGCGGCGATGGACGCGTTTCGCCATGGAGACATCGAGATACTCGTGGCCACGGACATCGCTGCCCGCGGCATCGACGTACCGGAGATATCGCACGTCGTGAACTTCGACATGCCCGACACCGTCGATGCGTACACGCATCGGGTCGGCCGCACAGCGCGCGCCAGTCGCACGGGTTCCGCAATCAACCTGGTGACGCCCGACAACCTCGACGTCATCTCCGGAGTTGAGATGCTGCTGAACACGCGGCTCGAGTGCCGGAAGATCGATGGCTTCGACTACGATGCGCCGCTGGTGCGCGAGGCGCCGATGCGCGTTCCGAGGCCTGCGTCGAGACGCCGTGAGAGCCGGCCGGCGGCTGTGTCCGACAGAAGGCGTACTGGGGCAAGACGTCCGGTGCAGGGTCACCGCATGCCCACCGCCGCTGCGGCCACATAGTGCCTGTGGTCCCGTGCGCCGCAAGGGCCGCCCTCAAGGCGGCCCCGCGAGCCCGAGACCGCACGGCCAACTTGACGATTTGTTTGGCGACAGAGAATAGCGTAGACTTATGGTGGTTGTTGAAGTGCAGGCCGTTTCAGTCCTCGTCCGTTCCTCACAATCCGCTCGAGCCCTGAATGACCGCTACTCAGACTGCCGTACTACTTAGAGAGGAGGTCATCCAGTGAGCTATCAGGATAAGTCAATCCGCTGCCGCGATTGCGGCCAGGAGTTCACCTTCACCGCGTCCGAACAGCAGTTCTTCGCGGAGAAGGGGTTCACCAACGAACCGAAGCGTTGTCCGACCTGCCGTCGCGCGAAGCGCGACCGCGGCGACTCGGGCCAGTCGGTGCAGAGAACCTGGTAACGCGGCGCCGCCTTTGCGCGGCTCTCCGCTCGTGCCAGATACCAGTAAACGTTGAAGTCTGAAGGAGAAGAGAGTTGAAGATCTACGTTGGAAACCTGCCATTCGAGACCACGGACCAGGATCTGCAGGAGGAGTTCACCGCATTCGGTGAGGTCGCTTCCGCGAGCGTCGTTATCGACCGTGTCAACGGTCGCTCCCGCGGTTTCGGCTTCGTCGAGATGCCCAACCAGGCCGAGGCTGAGGCTGCCATCGCGGCCCTCAACGGCAAAGAGATGGGCGGACGCCCGCTGACCGTCAATGAGTCTCGACCCCGCGAGGGCGGGGACAGCGGCTCCCGCGGCGGCGGCCGCGGCGGCTACGGCGGCAGCTATGGCGGCGGCAAGAGCCGCAGGTTCTAGTCAACAGCGCCGGTCGTCCCGGGTTTGCGTTGCAGAGGGGGAGGGCCCGCACAGCGGGCCGTCCCCCTTTCGTTAACAAGTGGCAGGTGCGGCGAGGCGCTGCACCCCTTGTGACGCTCCCGCAGTCAGCGAGAGCCGGTCGAGTCGTCGAAGAGCGGCAACTGCGAAGCCGTGAATGAGGGCGCACGGAGTGGCTCGTGCGCTTCGACGGCGCCGGGCTCGGCGACCTCCGGCGGCGCGGGCTGCGCCGCACCAAGTGGCGCCGGCAGCGTGAACGTTTGTGCTTCTTCGTACATCTCGAGCAGATGGCGCGCCGCTCCCACTACCTTCCGTCTCAACGCCTCCGGTTGCAGTACCTCCACCATGTCGGACCAGCCCAGGACGAACGAGACGAGGTCGCGCGTGAGCGCCAGCTTCATCGTCACCACAGCGCTTCCGTCCGTCTGCATTTCCGTCACCTGAGAGGGATGCCAGAACGTCTCCGCCGCGATGCGGGCCACCTCCTTGCGGAAGCGCAGCTTCACCACCCTGGGCTCGCCAGTGGTTGTGACGCTCCAGAAGGAGGTCAGGTACTCGTTTGCGTCGAACCCCGGGGGTATCTCGTAGGTGTCTGTCAACGCCTGGGCCTCGATGATGCGGTCGAGCCGGAATGTCCGTATCTCACGCCGGACATGGCAGAACGCGAAGACATAGACAGCGTGTTCTATTGCCGATGGCTGGACAAAGTACGGCTCGATGACCCGCTCTTCGGCCGTAAGGGCGTTGAGCGTCCAGTACCTGATCTTCACCCTCCGGCGCTCGATCCAGCACCGGCTGATGATGTTGAGCATCTTCACCATGGTCCCATCGGGGCGATGGCGGCGCATCCAGTCGAGCGTCCCGGCTATCTCGCTGCGAAGGATCGGCGGGACTACCGCGCCCAGCTTCGTGAACGTCGTCTCGATATCCCGGTTGTAGACGCTGCTCTGGGCGAGCAGCAGCCGCACCGCCATGAAGACGGCCATAGCCTCGGGCAGCGAGAACAGCACCGGCGGCAGCACCGCGCCGGGCATGAGCACCCACCGGCCGTCCTCTTTGCCGAACTTCGCGCCGAACTCCGCGTCAAGCGCCTTCAGGTCGCGGCGCGTTGTGCGGATCGACACGCCACAGTGCGAAGCGACGGCCTTGAGCGTGAGCCCGTGGGTGTTGCAGTTGAGCAGGTGCAGAACGAAGATCAGGCGCGCCTTGCGGTCGTACTCCTTCTCCGGGTCCCTCGGCATCGTCACCTCTTGTCCGATGATCGGACCCGTCCATTCTACCATCGTCCACGTCTTATGTGGGCGAACGCCGCCGGCCGAGGTCGCGCCGGAGTGGCGGAAGAGTCAATCTGCAGGGGCAGGACATGTCGAAATACGGTGGCACCATACTTAATTGCCTTCGCAGCTTCGAGAACGATTGAGCTCCGCTGCCCGCCCCACGATTCGAAATACGGTGACACCATACTTAATTCCCTGCGCAGCTTCGGGAACGATTGAGCTCCGCTGCGCGCCTCACGATTGGTCCGTACGTGGCGTGGAGATGGGGTTCTCGAAATTAGTATGGTGTCACCGCATTTCCATGGCTTCGAGGCGAGGGGTAACCGTGTGGTTGTGGGTGGATGCGTCACCAGTCGTAGGGGCCGTTCGCGAACGGCCCGGCGATGGCGGTCAACACACGGCGGATGTCATCGAAGCTGCGTGAGCTGCGATTGCGTCTTGGCTAACGGTCATTCTGCTGTAGGGGCCGTTCGAGAACGGCCCGGTGATGGCGGTCAACACACGGCGGATGGCAGCTACTGCCGGCCTGCAGCCACCGGATGGCGGGCGAGGCATGCCTCGCCCTTGGGTCGCCAGGCAATGTGGGAGATTCCACCGCG
>CAZLPP010000092.1:0-4369 GCA_964561465.1 uncultured Dehalococcoidales bacterium | reverse complement strand
TCGCTGGCTGCGCCGGCCCAGAGCCGGTTCATCAAGACGTTCCGGCAACTGGCTCAGACCGGGCGGGCCGGACGGGAAGAGCAGCGATTCAAGCATCTGGACGGCCCGGTGTACGAAATAAAGGAGCACAGCGTCAGCGCCCGCCTGTTCTGCTTCCGCTGGAAGACCAGCCTCGTCGTCTGCACGCACGGGATGAGAAAACCCGCAGGCAAGGGGACGAGACAGTATCAAGAGGCCATTGAGAAGGTGAAGCGATTGCTGGAAGAATGCGAGACCGCAGGAGTATTGCCATGACTGAGTCAGACCGACGGTACAAGGAACTCACCGACCGGCTGGAGAAGAACCCAGAGTACTGGGTCGAGTCCATGCGCCTCGACTTCGTGGAGGCGGTCGAGCGCATGATGGAAGAACACGGCGTGAGCCGGGCCGAGCTTGCCCGACGGCTGGACTCATCACCGGCCTATGTCACTCAGATGCTCAAGGCCCTGTTCAATCCCACTCTGCTGACGCTCGCCAAAGTCGCCATGGCGCTCGATGCGCGGGTCGAACTCGCGCTGGTTCCGAAAGACGCGCCTCCCTGCAACCGCACGGCTCGACCGCGCGGGGCACATCGAAGCACCCGTCAGCGCGAGTTGGCAGCGTCTCTGCCGGCGCAGTGCATCGCGACCGACCGGCTCGCCCGCAGCCGACGGATAGACTTCGTCGCCTCCGACAAGCCTGCCAAACACCGGAGCCGTAGGCCGTGAGCCGAAGGCCTTCGGCCTGCGGCGCAAGCGCCACCGCCCGCAAGGTCTTCCTGTCCCCTGACTATCAGGCAGGGACTAGGGACTTGGGACTTGGGAACCGAACCCTAATCCCAAACGCCTGGCCCCTAACCCCTGCGCCGTGCGTGGCGGGGACGTTCCACAAAAACGGTTCCTCGCCGCGCCAACTCCGTTCAATCTCGGCGGACTTGAGCCGGTTTGACCCCGCGTCGAACCTGCCATAGAATGGCCCTATGCAAAAGAACAAACGGACAAGCGCTGGAGCAGTTGGCCGGTTCGTCGTGACCGACCCGACCATCTGCCACGGCGAACCGGTCTTCCGCGGCACCAGAATCCTGGTCGGGGATGTCCTGGAGCAGGTCGCCAGTGGAATGGCCTGGGAAGCGATAGTCGAGGAGTGGCGGGGCGCTGTCAGGCCCGAAGCGATTGCGGAGGCGGTCCGACTCGCCCGCGAAGCGCTCGTGGTTCACGCACCGGAACTCATCCCGGCGTGAACGTCCTCGACGAGAACATTCCGGACAGCCAGCGCCAGCTCCTGCGTGGTTGGCGCGTTCCGGTCCGGCAGATTGGCCACGAGGTCGGTCGCGCGGGCGCCAAAGACGACGCCGTCATCCCGCTGCTGCACCGGCTCGGCCCGGTGACGTTCTTCACTCGTGACCTCGGTTTCTACGACCGGGAATTGTGCCACAGCCGCTATTCTGTCGTCGTCCTCGCGGTCGGGCAATACGAGGCTGCCAGCCTCATTCGCCGTGTGCTCAGGCATCCGGGACTGAAGACGTCGGTTCAGCGCCTGGGTAAGGTGATACAGGCGAGCCATACCGGCCTGCGGTACTGGGAACTTCACGTCGCCAAGGAGACCTTCCTTCGCTGGCGTCCGTAGCCCCTTCTTCCGCATTCTGGCCTCTGGCTTCTAGCTTCTGACTTGGCCTCAACGGTCCCGTCGGACGGCACGTCTGCTTGACCTCTCTCCCACGCGAAATATCCCAGAGCCACGATGGGCGCGTCTCCACCGAAGCCGGTCGTTGAGCTGGTAGAGCGGTTTGAGCGAGACCGCAAGGTCTTCCAGTCTCCCGAATACAAGGAAGAATCGCTCCACAAGGAATTCATCGACCCGCTGTTCGAGTCCCTCGGCTGGGACGTCTCCAACAAGGCCGGCCTGACCGAAGCATGCCCTGAGCAAAGTCGAAGGGTCTTCAAGCCCGTCATCCACGAAGAGTCAATCAAGGCTTGTCCTGAGCAGTGTCGAAGGATAGCGGGCGCAACCAAGGCCCCGGACTACACCTTCCGCATCGGCGGCCGGCGAGTCTTCTTCGCCGAGGCCAGGAAGCGGGCATCACACATCTTCGCCCCGGGTTTGACCCCGGCCGGATTCGGCCTATTCTCAAAGCCGATGGCGGCTGTATAATATCCCGTCTTGCTCTTGACTCGTGGTACCTGCCAGCTATGTTACGCACGTGACCGGGCCTAAGGACTCAGGCTACCTGATACCGGTGGAGCAACTCGACCGCGCGATCCTCCTCGTTCGCGGACAGCGCGTCATGCTGGATGCTGATCTCGCATTCCTCTTCGGCGTCAGCACCAAGGCTCTGAACCAGGCCATCAAGTGAAATGCGGATCGCTTCCCGGCCGACTTCCTGTTCCACCTCACTCCCGAGGAGAAGGCGGAGGTGGTCACAGATTGTGACCACCTCTCAGGACTCAGATTCTCGCGACAGCTCCCGTATGCGTTCACGGAGCACGGCGCGGTCATGGTGGCGACGGTCCTGAACTCCAGGCGGGCGGCTGAGGTATCCGTATTCGTCGTCCGGGCGTTCGTGCGAATGCGTCAGGTACTCGCCGGCCACCGTGAGCTGGCGCTGAAACTCACCGAAATCGAGCGGCGAGTCGCCAGCCACGACGCGTCGATTCGGTCGCTCATCGCCGCCATTCGCCAGCTTCTGCAGCCGCCCGAGCCCGAGCCCAGGAAACGCCGCATCGGCTTCGGCCCGGACGACGACCGAACCGGCTCCAGTTCCGACTTCATCGCCCGTGACCGACCCGCGCGTCGCCGCAAACCGTGAGCAGGGACGCAGGGGCATGACCCGAATGTCCGACATCAGGGAACGTGTCCTAAACCACCGCGACTGCAAGGTCTTCCTGTCCCCTGACGATCAGAAAGGGACTAGGGACTGGGGACTAGCGACTCGGGACTCCGCCACTAATCCCAAACCCCTAGCCCCTAACCCCTCGCGGGCCAAGCCGGTCATCCACGAAGAGTCAATCAAGGCCTGCCCTGCTCGTTCCTACGGTTGCGCAGCAACACGCGGCCGAAGGGGTGGCGCAGCCACACGGGGCCGAAGGGTCGCGGGCGCGACCAAGATCCCGGCTGATGGCTCACAGCCTACGGCTCTCGGATTCGGAATCCTGGCGGTCAGCCGTAAGCCGTTGGCCGCTAGCCCGCATCATCGGCGGCCGCCGCGGCCTTGACCTGCAGGCGGCGAGAGGCTATATTGACTCTGAAGACGTGAGGTAAGATGTGAAGACACTTGATGAGATAGTTGAATCAACGAAGGAGTTGCCGGAGGAGTTGCAGGCTGAAGTAAGAGACTTCGCGCGCTATCTTCGAGACACGCGGGTTCAGAAGCCGAAGGGAAAAATGAAGCTGACGTGGCGAGGAGCCTTGCGCGACCTTCGCGACCACTACACTTCGGTCGAGTTGCAGCACAAGACACTCGACTACTGGATTGAGGCAGCGCTTGATGGTTGTCCGAGCGCACAGGCGATACGTCGCGAGTTGAAGACCGCAAGCGGTGCGGACAGAGGGAAATCGGGAAACGGTGCCCCAAAGTGCACCGGCAAGTCCCACAGATGAAGAGAACCAGGCTCTATCTCGAGACCTCGGTCTTCGGGTTCCACTTCGACCGGCGCGAGACGAATCGCAGCCGGCGCGATGCAACGCAGCGGCTGTTCGCCCAGATACGCGACGGCATCTTCGAGGGTTACTCCGGAGCCGCGACCGTACTGGAACTGGAAAGGACGAAGGACGAGCAACTCCGGAACGCCATGTTCGACCTGCTCCACGACTCTGGAATCCAGGTTCTGAAGCTGGACGCCGACCTGCAACGTGACGTAGCGGCGCTCGCTGAGGCCTACGTGACCAAGGGAGCGATCCCAGCGACCAAGGTTGACGATGCCGTGCATATCGCCACCATGGTGGTCCGGCCTGATCTCGACATTCTGGTAACTTGGAACTTCCGCCACATCGCCAACCTCAGCGTCGAGCGGCAGGTCAAAGCAATCACGCTGGGCAGCGGCTATGAATTCAACTTCCGAATCATGACACCCGAGGAGGTTGTGGTCTATGAGGAGTGACGAGGAACGCACGCGAGACTGGCAGGAGGAAGTCTGGCGCGTGAAGGAAGAACTCTCGGCTGAGGCGAGGAAAATGGGGATGCGGGCGTACCTGGCCTTCGTCGAGAAAGAAGCGGAGAGAATTCTCGAAGCCAGGACCAAACCATCCCTCTTCGTCGCGCACGACCGGCCGTCCACAAGGACCGCCCGTCGTCGCAAACGCAAGCCGTGAGCCGAAGGCCGTCGGCCCGCATTCATCGCTCCGCGTTCAGCAC
>CAZLPP010000091.1:0-4759 GCA_964561465.1 uncultured Dehalococcoidales bacterium | reverse complement strand
CTGTCTTACACACAGGAGGTCACTGGTTCAAATCCAGTACTGCCCACCACACGAACGGACAACACCTCTGTGTCCACCCGTCTCAAAACGCGCCGCAGAGCAGACAGCCACTCTCTACTGCGCCTCGGATTCGATGGCGTCGATATCCACCATCCCGACAGCCTCGCCCACGCCAAAGCCTCTGATGACGTCGCGGCTGTTCGGCGGACACCCCGCTACGTGAGTCGCCCCAGGCGCGGACGCGGGCTGGCAGGCGCCCACGAGCAGAACCCTCCCGGGTTCGGCATCCGGCGGTATCGCTGCCCCTCCGCACACAACGGTCCAGCCTGCAGCCTTGCCGAGCAGTCCGGCGTCCCTCATGTCGAGCAGTGAACTCAGGATCTGATTCCTGCAACCGGTGCACGCCTTCGGGTCCACGATGACCCTGAACCCCTGCGGCATCGGGAGGACCTCTCCGATGGCCTCTTCCGAGCGCTTGAACCTGCGCCGCACAGCAGCGAGCGGCTCACCTGTCACGTCGATCTCAGCCAGGTCCGCAGTGCCGAGCCCCATGTGCGCGGCTTCCCTGACACAACCCATCTCCGCGACCTGGAATCCCATCGCCGCCCCGGTTACCGCATCCACGGCCACGACGTCCTTTCCTGCGATGATGAGGTTCATCTCCACCGCTTCGCCGAAGGCCGGGCCTACTCCCTGCATCGCCACGATGCCGTCAACCACCGACAGTGACGGCTTGACGACCGTCAGCAGGTCCGCCGTACTCTGGAAGACGCCATAGACGCGGTGGAACTTGCGCTTCCACACGTCCGGCAGGATGCCCTTCATGTTCTTGACGCCGAGCGTGGCGCCTGATTGGTCGTGGGTCTTCATCTTCGGCACGGTGATGACCGCGTCCGCCTCAACCACAATCCTGGGCAGAAGCACCTCTTTCAGGGCCTTGCCGTGCGGCACGGGCACCGTCACCCTCTCAACCGCCTTGTTCTTGAGGTCCATGACCTCATAGCCGTCTCGCCTGAGTTGAGCGTAGCCCGCCGTTTCGATGGCTGCCTCGGTGTCGAGCCCAACGAAGGATGACTCGGCGATGACGGCCCTGCCGCCTCGCTCCCTCACCATATCGGCGATGGCGCGGCAGACCCGGGGGTCAGTCGTCGCTCCGCTGTCCGGAGGTCTGGCCACTACGAGGTTGGGCTTGATGACCACCGTGTCGCCGCTTCTGACGACATCTTGCAGGCCCCCGGCCAGGCTCACCGCCTGTCTGACCGCGGCATCGATCTCTTCGCCACCGGGATGCTCACGAGTCCGTACTATCGACACTCTCGTCTTCGGCATGTCGTCGTCCTCCTCACAGACTCAGTCTATCAGAGGACTCTAATCGATACCGGCATCGGGTCCGAGGGGAAGGTCAAAGGTACGGCGCGAAGCAATCAGGGCCCTTGTCTTTTCGAATCATTGGTCTAGAATGAAATCAAGGCCAACGTACTGCCGGTTGAGGCGAAGCTGTGCGGCGAATGCACTGCGGAGGATGGGAGGACACTCGTGGACGATGGAGGAAGGACCCTCAAGCGCCTGGCGGTCTGCCTGATAGCCCTCGTTCTAGTATGTGGTGCGTGCCGGGGACGTGCCGCCGCGCCACAGGCACCGACTCAAACCACACCAGCGTCGTCACCAGCGACCGCCGATGCGGCGAAGCTGGGACTGCATGCCACCGCATCCACCGGCGACCAAAGATACGTCGTCATCCTCGCGGACTTCCCGGATGTGAAACGCCAGTACCCGGTTGAGACCACCTCCAGGAGGATGGGCGAGCTGCTGGGCCTCTACTTCCAGGAGGCCTCGTACGGCAAGCTCAGGCTGGCGGGAGACGTAGTCGGGCCCTACGTGATGCCGCATCCCGTGGAGTACTACAGAATCTCGGCCCGGAATCTGGAAGTTGATCCGAAGAAGCTCACCTCCCTGATCACAGACGTGGTCAACGCAGCGGACAAGGAGGTGGACTTCAATCGCTATGATTATGTACTTTTGGGGCTCGGCGCAAATCAGAGCGACTACGGCATGGTGGGTCTGTGCGCCCTGCCCGGCATGCTTGCCTTCCAAAGCGGAGTGGTCTTCAAGAGCCCCGGCGGCGAGGCGATCGACAACGTGGCACTGTTCTGCGAGAACGCGCACATAGGCACATTCATCCATGACACCACTCACATGATTGGGGGGTATGCCGGCAATCAGCGCCTGACTCCGTGCCTGTACGACCACGACCTGCAGATGCTCTATCCCACCGGTGAGGAGGCGTTCAAGACGGTGGTGAACATGGGATTCTGGGATCCCCTTTCCTCACACTTCCCGTACAACAAAGAGCTTCCGCCCGCCGGTTTGTCGTCCTGGACCAAGCTGCGCCTGAATTGGATAGACGCTGACCAGATAGCGCTGGTGAAGGTTGGAGAGACAGCCACCGTGACGCTCGACCCTCTCACAAGCAAGAACGCCACGACGCTGGTAATCAGGATCCCTGTCTCGGACACGACCTACTACCTCGTGGAGAACCGTCAGGCCGTCAGCTCAGATGCCAATCTTCCCACCAGTGGCATACTGGTGTTGTACGCAGACGATACGGTCCTTGAATGCCGCCAGGGCAAAGCTCCGGTACGAATCATGGACGCCAACCCGGCAGCCCCGTACATGAACGACGCGACCTACGACCTGGGCAAGGTCGATAGGTACGTGGACACCAAGAACAACATCGCCATCATCCTCGAGGGCAAGGACGGGCTCTCGTACAGGATTCGAGTCACCACGGCAGACAAGGCTGGCACGGCCTCCTAGATAGAAAGGGACTCGCGGGCGGGTTGCAGCCGCAGCGCGGATGCAATCCGCCTGTCCTGTTGATGTACCGCGGCAACCGCGCCACGCATCTGGTGAGACTGCCGCGAGACGGGCAACGGCGAGCGCTCCGCGGTCGCGGTAGCCGTCGGCCTGCATACGACTCGGGGCTATCTTCACATTTCCTTGACAACCCTCTGGTATGATTGCGGGTCGCGGCAGCAGAAACCCCCGAACGCGAGTCCCCTGTCCGCAGCGGCGATGAAGTGATGCACGCCCGACCGATTCGCAGTCCGCTCGCGTCACTGCGGAGCGTGGGCGCCCGGTTCGACGGGCGTGGACAGGTCACAGCGAGCGACCGCGGCGCACCAGAGTGACGGCAACGCAGGCAGCACACCCTTCTCCTGTTTCCCGGCCACTTGAACTGACCGGCCACGTCTTCGGACGCGCAACGATTGTCATCCTCGCCGGCCTGCTGCTTGCGGCTGCGTGGTTCCGGCAGACCGCCATCGTCACCCTCATCGGGCTCACGCTGGCGACCGTGGGGTTCTCGAAGCTCTGGAGCACACTGGCGCTGCGGCGTGTCCGTTGCGAACGCATGCTCTCGGCTCACGGACTGTTCACAGACGAGCAGCTCACCATCACCATCCGAGTCAGCAACCAGAAACCTCTGCCGCTGCCCTGGATGGACGTGAGCCAGCTCGTCCCTCCGCGGCTGGCTTCGGCGCGGGCCGACGCGGCGAGCCTCGACGCCACTCTTGTGCGCACCGTCTCCATGCCATGGTACTCGCGCCTCACCTGGCGGGAGCAGTTGCGCGCGGGTCACAGGGGCTGGTACGTCCTGCCTCCGGTGAGCGTTGTCTCCGGCGACATCCTCGGACTCTACCCACGCGTGACCGAGATGGCGGGGTACGACCACGTCGCCGTGTATCCCCGCATCCATCCGGTCAGGCGCCTTGCCATCCGACGGACGGACGCTTCGGGCGACTTGCTCGGACACACATCCCTCCAGGAGGACCCGACCCGCATGCGAGGAGTGCGCGACTACCAGCCGCAAGACGGAATGCGACGAGTCCACTGGAAGGCGACTGCTCGTCACCAGCGACTCATGGTCAAGCTCTACGAGCCATCAGCCGTGTCGCGACTCATCCTCGTGCTCGTCGCAGACAGCTTCGACCCGATAGCGGACGAGGAACCGTTTGAGCTGGCAGTCAGCTCTATCGCTTCAGTGGCGCACTACTGCGTCGAGCACCAGATGCAGTTCGGACTGTTGAGCAATGCGCGGCTGGGTGACGGTTCCGGCCACGCGCGGCTCTCAGCCGGCAGCGGCGATGCTCAACTCATAGTGCTCCTGGAGCAACTCGCCAGGGTCACCGGCGCAACGTCGCACGCCTTTGAAGCGCTCAGCGGAGAGCTTAAGCAGCTTGCCGCCTCGGGCGTGGGACTTGCCATCGCGGTCCGCCGGCTGCAGCCCCACCACATCGATGCGTTTACCGGACTCGCGGCCTCAGGCTGTCCGGTGCTCGTGCTGGAGATGGCGCCCGAAGCCGCGGAACGCCGCTTCAGATTCGGGCACAAGTGCGTCTCGGGACCGGGCGACCTGCTGGACCTGGGAGTGAGCAGACAATGACACGGGCGCGCGGCATGCTGATGCCGCTTGTCCTGCTAGGCATGCAGGCCTGCTGGCTGGGTGCCTGGCTCAGCACGCTCGAGAGCCTCCTGCCCGCCAGTCGCGGCATCACCCCGGCGGCGCTGTTGTTCCTCGTTGCCGCGATGGCGGTGTTCCCGCTGCTGAAGCGAGCGCCGCTGAGGAGGTTCACCGTCGAAGTACTGTACTGGGTACTGTGGGGCCTGCTGGCCGCGGTCGCAGGCCGGCTGCTATTGCTGTCTGACGTCCCGTGGACCGACCCGTCATGGCTCGTTGCCCTGCCGCGGGCGGCGGCCC
>CAZLPP010000090.1:0-4848 GCA_964561465.1 uncultured Dehalococcoidales bacterium | reverse complement strand
TGTGCTGGTAGCCGTGGTCCTTGCTCACCACGCCGGCATCGGCGGCCCCGTTCGCGACCTGTTCGAAGACTTCGCCGTAGCTTCCGACCTCGTCGAACGCGCACACGACGTTGAACGCCTTTACCAGCTCCTTGATGCCGTTCGGCCCCTCGACGTTGACGCTGCCCTTCAGCACGGAAACGGTCTTTCCCTCCAGGTCGAGCACGGACTGCAGGCTGGAGCCTTCCCGCACGTAGACCATCGACCAGCTCGTGTAGACGCTCTCGGTCGGGAACTGATAGGTGGCGGCCCGCTCGGCCGTGTAGGCGACGTCGAGCATCATGTCGATCTCGCCGTTCTTGAGCCTCTCGAGGCATTCCGTCCAGGAGCCGTGTACGTACTCCACCTCCCAGTTCTCCTCCGCGGTGATGTACGCCACGATGTCGCCCCAGAAGCCTGAGACGATGCCGTTGTCGCCGGTGAAGATCTTGGGAGGGTTCTCGTAGACGCCGACCCTGACCGTCAGCGGATTCGCCGCCGCGGCGGCTGAGTCGGGCAAGAGGGGGCAGAACGATGCAAGACAGAGAACTGCGAGCGCGCCTGCTCTCACAACTGCTCTGAACATGGTGTCACTCTGCTGCCGCGCGGTCCGCCGGTCGGACGGTCGCTCAATCCAGGCTGAGGCGGCGCGGCCGGCCGATGCGCCTCATCCCGAGAAGGCGAACCCTCTCTCTCTGAAGAGCCTCACGCAGGCGGCCACGACATCCGGGTAGTAGCGCGTCCCGCTGCCGGCGGTCACTTCGTCCAGCGCCGCATCGATGCCAAGCGCCGGACGGTACGGCCGGTACGAGGACATCGCCTCCACCACGTCCGCGACCGCCAGTACCTGCGCCTCGGGCAGGATATCGTCGTTCGACAGGCCCTGAGGATAGCCCGACCCGTCCAGCCGCTCGTGGTGCTGCAGGATGACCTCCGCGACGGGGTCCGGCAGATTGGCTCGCTTGATGATATCGTAGCCCGCCCGTGAGTGTGTCTTGATGAGGGCAAACTCCGCCGAGCTGAGCCTGCCGGGCTTGCTCAGAATCTCTGCGGGGATGGTCGTCTTGCCGACGTCGTGTATGACTGCGGCCGTGCGGATGAGGGAGACGCAGGACTCCTCCGGCAGCCCCATCTCGCGCGCTATCGCCACGGCCAGTTCAGCCACTCGTCGCTCGTGTCCGGAGGTGTATGGGTCGCTCGCTTCGACGATCTGCTCGATGACGGCGAGCGTTCCCTCGAGCACTCTCTCCAGTCGGGCGTTGGCCTCTTGGAGTCGCGCTTCCGCTTTCTTGCGCTCGGTGATGTCGCGCGCCACCGCAAGGCGCACCTTCCGCCTGTCCCACTCGGCGATTCGCTGGTGCACCTCGGTCGGCACCACTGTTCCGTCCTTGCGCACATGTCCGGACTCCAGCATAGCCTCGTCGCTCTGCGGCGACGGCGGCAATGTCGCACGGAACTCGGGGGCGATGAAGCTGCGCAGGTCGTGGCCGAGCAGTTCTTCCCTGCCGTACCCGAAGCTCTGGCACGCCCCCTCGTTCACGTACCGGATGAGCCAGTCGTCGACATTCGCGACCACGATGATGTCGGTTGCCGCATCCAGCATCTGGGCCTTCAGGTTCGACTCCGCCTGGAGCTTTTCGCGTTCCGCGATGTCTGCCTCCAGTTGCGCTACCTTGGCGAACAGCTTCGACAGCAGGCGCTGACTGTATCCGACCAGGAACCCCGCGTAGCCGGACGCGCTGCCCTCGTAGGTGGACGGGCGCGCCACGCCGGTTCGCGCCTTCTCGGCCACACTGGAGAGTATCTTCAGAAACTCGCCTATCTCAGTGGGCTTGCGCACGAACGCGTCGACCCCGAGGCTCCGGGCGAACTTCTCGTCATCGTCCGAGGTGTAGGTCGCCGTGTAGAACACAAGCGGAGTACCCTTCAGTCGCTCGTCCAGCTTCCATTCCATGCAGAGTTGGAAGCCGTCCATCTCAGGCATCAGGATGTCCGAGACCATCAGCTCGGGAGGATTCCTGTGCGCCGCCTCGAGGGCCTGGTGGCCGTTTGAGACGCCCTCTGCATCGTGACCGAGCGCCCGCAGTTGCTTCAACAGCAGTCTGCGGCCGTCCTCGTTGTCCTCTGCTACCAGGATCTTCATCGCTCTCTCCTTGCCCGCATCGCTGCCGTCGCTGAGGTCAGCTCTCTACCGGGCGAGGTACTGCGCGATCTGACCGGGGAACTCGTCGATGTCGATCGGCTTCCGGATGAAGCCGTTGCAGCCGGAATCGAGTGCCCGCTGCACGTCTTCCGGGCTGACGCTTGCCGTGATGGCAATTACGGGGATGCCAGCCACCGCGGGTATGGCCCTGAGCCGAATCGTCGCCTCTATCCCGTCTATGCCTTCGCGCAAGCGGAGGTCCATCAGGATGAGGTCGGGATGCTCGGACTGCGCCATCTCGATGGCCGCTTCGCCGGTCGCGGCCTCGACGATGCCGTAGCCATGGAGCATCAGCAGCTTGCGCAGCAGGCGCCTGTTCTCTTCCTTGTCGTCGACCACCAGTATCTTCTTGCCGGTGCCTTCCTTCTCCATCTGCGTATCCTCTCCTCAGTGTGTCGTGAGGGGTGAATGCCGGGTCACTTCTTCTCCGGAAGCGTGAAGGAGAAGGTGCTGCCTTTCCCCGGCGTGCTCTCCACCCATATCCTGCCACCCTGCATCTCGACGAACTGCTTGCTGATGACCAGGCCCAGGCCCGTTCCCTCGGAGCCGTCCAGCCTGGCCGGCCCGACTTGCTTGTAGCTCTCAAACAGACGGCCGATGTCCTGCGGCGCGATGCCGATGCCGGTGTCGGTGACCGAGAAGATGTAATCGCCATCTCTCTTCCCGACGTCAAGCCGCACACTGCCCTTCTGCGTGAACTTGACCGCGTTGCCGAGCAGGTTGAACAGTACCTGCTTCGTCTTGTTCTTGTCCGCGTACACTGTCACGACTTCGGGAGCCACGGTGTACGTCAGCTCCAGTCCCTTGTCCCGGGCCAGCTTCTCCATGCTCGGGATTACCTGGGCCACGATGTCAGAGAAGGGATACTCGTCCTTCACTATCTCGAACTTGCCGGCCTCTATCTTCGAGAGGTCCAGCAGGTCGTTGATGAGGCTCAGCAGGTGCTTGCTGTTGTCGTAGACGGTCTGCAGGTCCTCCTTCTGGTCGGTTGTTACCTCGCCCTCCATGCCATCGAGCATCAGCTTCGTGTAGCCGATGATTGAGTTGAGTGGGGTCCTCAACTCGTGGCTCATATTCGCCAGGAACTGGGACTTGTGGCGGTTGGCCTCCTCCAGCTCCCCGGTCCGCTGCCTGACAAGCTCCTCGAGGTGGTCATGTGACCTGCTCAGCTCCTCCTCCGCCTGCCTGCGCCGCGCTATCTCCAGCGTCAACTCGCGGGTTCTGGCTGTCACCTGATGCTGGAGGACAAAGCTGCCCGCAGCCAGGAACAGGGCGAGCACCAGGATGCCGATCGATGTCCAGGCCACCCACCTGGGTACAAAGGGCTGCCCCACCGGCTCCTGGGCGAACCAGTGCCTCAATGACTCGTAGTACACGGAGTCATGGTCCGCCTTCAGGCTCTTGACGTGGCGGTCAGTTGCCGCGACGAGAGCCGGGGTGAGGCCGGCGCCTTTGGTGAAAGCGAAGTAGAGCTGCGAAGGCTGGAATACGATGGGGGTCTCGACGAGGCCCACCTCGGCGCTGCGCTGGTAGCCGTGGTCTTTGCTCACGACGCCGGCATCGGCGTCTCCTCCGGCGACCTGTGCGAAGACCTCGTCGTAGCTTCCCACTTCGTCGAAGAGGCAGTTGACGTTGAATGCCGCAAGCAGCTCCTTGATGCCGCTCGGCCCCTCGACGTTGACGCTCCCCTTCAGCACGGCGACGGTCTTCCCTTCGAGGTCGAGCACGGACTGGACGGTGGAGCCTTCCTGCACGTAGACCATCGACCAGCTCGTGTAGACGCTCTCAGTTGGGAACTGGTACATCGCAGCCCGCTCTGCCGTGTATGCCACATCCGGCATCATGTCAATCTCGCCGTTCTTGAGCCGCTCCAGGCACTCGGTCCACGTGCCGGGCACGTACTCTACCTCCCATCCCTCCTGCCCGGCGATGTACGCCACGATGTCCGGCCAGAAGCCGGGGACGTCACCTTCGTCGTTCGTGAAGAGCTTGGGAGGGTTTTCGTAGGCGCCGACCCTGACCGGCAGCGAGTTGCCAGCCGCGGCAACGGCTCCCGGGACGGGTGCGCAGAGCAGCAGCAACAGACACAGGACTGGGAGCAGGCCCCTCTTCATCGTGCCGCTCAGCATCTGCACCCCTCCTGGTCACTGCTGCCCCTACCCCCTTGTGGAAGGAGCCTATCGCGTTATCGTGTCACCAGCGCCCAATAATAGCAATTCCGGCTGCGCGTATCGACGCTGACTCCTCAGTCCCACGGTCTCGCTGTGGTTCGTGCGGATCCCGTCCGGCTGCCGCCAGAGACCCCATCATGTAGCCGTCAGCTTATTGTCATGTAAATCGGTCCGTTCCGCCAGTGCCGTTTGTAGTCCTTTTGTGGTTTCGGTAGGGTTTTGTGAGGTGACGGCCTGAGTGAACAGGGTTGGGCGCGCTGTCTGGCGCTTGCCCGCCTGTGGCGTGTCTCCCCTTGCGTTTCTTAATCGCCTGTTGTATCCACTCGACCTGGGACAGGCGGCGCGACGCAGGCGCCTGTCGGGAGGGCGAGCACATGAGTGTGAAAGCGAGGTTGCCGTTCTTCCCCGTGGGCTACCACCCCTTCCACAGCAACCAGGTCTTCAACTTCCAGCTCA
>CAZLPP010000089.1:0-5054 GCA_964561465.1 uncultured Dehalococcoidales bacterium | reverse complement strand
GCCTGCAGGCTCGCCGGGCCCAGATTGGTCACCGTCACGTCACCCGCAACGGCCCCCAGGGCGAGCAGCGTTGAGGCAGCCGACCAGTCACCTTCGACCCGGTAGCGCGCCGGGCGGTACTCCGCTCTGTCCGCTCTGTAGAGGCTGCCGTCCGGAGAGACGGCCACATCGACGCCGAACTCGCGCATGCACGCGAGCGTCATCGAGACGTAGCGCTTCGAGACCAGCGGAGTGGACAGCTCGATGGACAATCCGTCGCGGAAACGCGGCGCAGACAGCAGCAGCGCCGAGAGGAACTGCGAGCTGGTGTCGCCGCGCAGTGCGACGTTCGCGGAAGCAAGCTGGCGACCCGAGACGAGAGCCTTGCCGTCAGCCGCATCGAACTCGCACTCGATCCCTATCTGGCGCACCGCATCGAGCAGAGGCGCGAGCGGTCGCCGCGCCAGCGAAGGCGCGCAACGCAGCACCGTTCTCCCGGGAATCGTACCCGCCAGTGCCAGCAGGAATCGAAAGGTGGCCCCGGACTCGCGGCACGGCAGTGAGACGGCAGGGTGCAGCGTGCCGCCCCGTATCAGAACGCTCCTCTCCTGACGGCGGACGAGGGCGCCCAGCGCTTCGAGACACTCCAACGCTGCGTCGGTGTCCTCGGAGACGAGCACGTTCTCAATGGCGCTGTCGCCGCGAGCGATTGCGGCGCAGACAGCGGCCCGGATGCTGTAGCTCTTGGACCCGGGCACGGCCACGGAGCCGCGTGGCTCACTCCTCGCGATGTGTGCGTTCATAGTCCCTCAGCAACGTCTCAATGGACCCGGCTACCGCACCCGGCGACATGCGGGACGTGTCCACCGACAGCTCAGCCGACGAGAGGTAGACCGGCCGCCGCTGCTGTATGAGCTGCAGCACGCGCTCCTCCCTGTCTTCACCGCTGAGCAGCGGCCTCACATCCGAAGGAGGCCCGAGCCTCTGGAGCACCACTTCCGGAGAGACATCGAGGTAGACGACAACCGCGCTGGCCCTGAGCCGCTCGACGTTCGACCGTCTCAGGACTACTCCGCCGCCGCAGGCGATGACCGCGTCCTGCATGGTGGCGACATCGGCCACCACGTCTGCCTCCATCTCCCTGAAGCGCTGCTCGCCGAACGAGCTGAAGACCTGGGCGACGGGCATCCCAGCCTTCTGCTCAACCAGCGTGTCCGTCTCGACGAACGTCTTGTGAAGTCGCGCCGCCAGCAGCCGGCCAACGGTGGATTTCCCCGCGCACATGAAGCCGACGAGCGCGACGCTAGTGCGATGCACGAGCCAACTCCTCGCGCACGACCGACCTCATGACCTCGACCGGCGCCGGCACTCCCGTCCACAACTCGAATGCCAGAGCTCCCTGACCCACCAGCATCTCGATGCCGTCGACAGTCCGGCAGCCGCGCTCACGCGCCAGCCGCAGAAGACTCGTCTCAGGCGGGTTGTACACGATGTCGCACACGGTGAGATTGGGGCGCAGAAGCTCCGCGCCGACAGGCGACCCGCCCACATCGGGGTGCATCCCGACGGTCGTCGTGTTCACAAGAAGTGAGGCCTCTCGCAGCACCGTGAGCAGGCTCCCGGCGGAAAGCCCGGCATGCTCCACAGCACGTCCGGCTTTCCGCGATACGTCGCCGGCGAGCATGGCCCCTCGTTCGGCGTCCCGATTGAGGACTGTCACGCGGGCCCCGGCATCCACCAGCGCCAGCGTCACGGCGCGCGAGGCGCCTCCGGCGCCGAGCACCGCGACCCGCACCCCGCCAACCTCGACTCCGGCACCACTCAGGCCACGCATGAACCCCGCTGCATCCGTGTTGTAGCCCAGCAGCAGCCCTCCATCGTTGACGATGGTGTTCACCGCCCCGATGCGCAGGGCGGGCGAGTCGACGCGGTCCAAGTACGGCATGATGTCAACCTTGTGCGGCACAGTCACGTTCAGCCCGCGTATGCCCATCGCCCTCATCGCGTCCGCGGCGGCGCGCGCAGAGCCACGGGGCAGACGGAACGGGACGTAGACGAAGTCCAGCCCCGCGTGGCTGAAGGCCGCATTCTGCATCACAGGCGACATCGAGTGCTCGACGGGGTCGCCGACGATGCCGCAGACTCGCGTGCTACCGGAGATGCGCACGTGCGCGCGCCCCCAGCGCATCGTACATCTGGTGCAGCTCGGTCACCGTGAGTTGGCCCGGCGCAGACTCACGCCCCGCGGACAGCGACGCGTACGTGAAAGCTCCTCCGGCCAGTGGACCGAGAACGCGACTGGCTATCCCCAGCGGCCCCATGGCGAACGAGATGACGGATTGGCCGGCAAAGCGCCTCGAGATGTTGAGCACGACCACATTGTCGCTCGCCCGAGTGGCGGTTGTCACCACCTTGCAGATGTCGGCACCCGCGTCGCGCTCACGTTCAACCAGGGCAGCAAGCTCCTCCTCGGTGCCGGTCCGCGTGAGATCGTGGTGAGAGACCAGCACGCGTGCAGCGCCTTTGATGCCGGCAACAAACGACTCAACCCCGGCAGACGCCAGTTCCACGTCCACGACGGCCGCCCCCAGCTCCACTGCCCGTCTCAGCACAGCGAACCTCTCCGCGTCAGACCGGTCGCAGGCGCCGCCTTCCGCCGCCGTGCGGTTGCAGGCTATCCAGGGGCGCGGCAGCCCCGAGGCTACGCGCGGCCATTCCGGGCCGATGAGGTCCATGCGCACCTCGTAGAGCGACACAAGGTCGCACATCGCCCGGGCGGCGGCCACGTCCGCGATCGAAGTGATGCACGCGCAGATCTCAGGCCACGGCATGGGACGTCTCCAGTACCTCCTCGACGAGCTCAGCCGGCACGTCGTCCCGAACCACCACCTCGCCGATCCGTGTCGGCAGAACAAATCTCAGGCGCCCCCGCATCACCTTCTTGTCACGACCCATTGCCGCGGTCACGGCGCCAAGGTCGATTCCCTCAGGCATCCGGACGGGCAGGCCGAACCTCACGAGCAGGTTCCTCAGTCGCTCCACCACAGCATCCTCACACACTCCCATTGCGGCCGCCATGCGGGACGCGGCAACCATGCCGATGGCGACCGCCTCACCGTGGCAGAGAGAGAAGCCGGACGCAGACTCGACGCCGTGGCCGACCGTGTGGCCGTAGTTCAGGATGTTCCTCAGGCCCTGGTCCCGTTCGTCCTCCTGCACGACGGCCGACTTGATGCCCGCCGTGACCGCAACGACCTTCTCCAGCACGGCGCCCTGCCGTTCCTCGATGCGGTCAACCTCCGACTCCAGATACTGGAAGAAGCCTTCGTCCCGTATGGCGGCACTCTTGATAACCTCGGCGAGGCCGTTCCCGAACTCGCGCTCCGGCAGGCTCGCGAGCGTCGACGTATCGGAGATTATCGCCGCCGGCTGATGGAAGGCGCCGACGTTGTTCTTCAGCATACCGTGGTTGACGGCGACCTTGCCGCCGATGCTGCTGTCCACCTGCGCCAGGAGCGTCGTCGGCACATGCACCAGCGGCAGCCCGCGGAAGTACGTGGCCGCCACGAACCCTGTCAGGTCGCCGACTACCCCACCGCCCAGCGACACCAGCGGCGTCGTCCGCTCTGCCCCGAGCTCGTTCAGACGCCCATACAGCATCCCTGCGGTCTCGAGCGATTTCAGACTTTCGCCCGGGGGAATAACGGCGAGGGCGGGTCTGAATCCTGCCTCTCGCAGAGACGACTCCACGCGGTGACCGTACAGTTCATTCACCGTCTCATCGGTCACGACCACGACGGTTCCGGAGAAGCCGAGCCGGTCGAGCTCGTCGCCAAGCAGCTTCAGCGCGCCAGCCCCGACGCTCAGCCGGTACAGGTTCCCGGAACACCAGACATGGGTCGTTCTCACGTCTCAGGACTTCCTCACCGTCTTGTGGACCTTGCGGCAGGCCTCGATGATGTTCTTCAACTCGTCGGGCGTGACCATCTGGGGGCCGTCCACGAGTGCCTCCGAGGGGTTGTAGTGAGCCTCGATCATCAGCCCGTCAGCTCCGGCGGCGATTGCCGCGCAGCTCATGTCGAAGATGAGGTCCCTGCGCCCGGTGCCGTGGCTCGGGTCGACGATGACCGGCAGGTAGGTCTCGTTGTGAATCACCGGCACGGCCGCGAGGTCCAGCGTGTAGCGGGTGTAGCTCTTGCCCTTGCCCATCGGCACGATGCCCCGCTCGCACAGGATGATGTCCTTGTTGCCCTCGGCGGCGATGTACTCGCTGAACGACAGCAACTCCTCGATGCTTGCTCCGAAGTGGCGCTTCAGCAGCACCGGCTTGTGCTGCCGGGCGACGGCCACGAGCAGGTCCTGGTCGTACATGTTCCGCGCGCCGATGTGCATTATGTCGACATACCTGGCCACGAGTTCGACCATGGACTCGCCGCGCACCTCGGTGACCACCGGCATGTCGAACGCCTTTCCGGCCTCCCGCAGCCAGTTCAGCGCCTCCTCAGCGTCCTCCGCGCTGGCTGCGCCAAGTCCCTGGAACGCGTGCACCGAGCTCCTCGGCTTGAAGACGCCTCCGCGCAGCACATGGGCTCCGGCCTTCTTCACCTCTTCCGCGATGCGCATGAGCTGTCCCCGGCTCTCGACCGCGCAGGGACCGGCGATGATGACCGGCTCTCCATTGCCCATATGAACATGACCGATGTGGACCGTCTTATGGGCTCCCGGCTCGCCGTAGAAACGCGCGTACTCCCGGCTGATGAGCTTGTAGGGCGTCTCAACCATCGTGGCTTCCTTGACGCCCGGAAGCGTGGCAATCTTGTCGAAGGGGAGCTTGCGCTCGTCTCCGACCGGTCCGATGACGGTGATATAGTCGCCGCGCGAGACGTCGGCGCGCAATCCGGCCTGCTCTATCTCGGCAACAACCCTCCTGATGTCTTCATCCGTGGCATCGGTCCTCATGATGATCATCGAAACGTTCCTCCATTCATGCCTGGTCCGGCTCATGCCCAAAAAGAAAGGACCCTCCCACCGGGAGGGTCCTTCTTCTTGTTCTCGTGACTGTTACGTTGCGCTAC
>CAZLPP010000088.1:0-5292 GCA_964561465.1 uncultured Dehalococcoidales bacterium | reverse complement strand
ACCGAGTCCCGCCGATTGCGCTGCCGATGGGCTGGCGCTAGAATGGGCGAAGTCAGCGAGGTACCGGAATGAAGTATCGCATCATCCTGGAGCCACAGCCGGACGGCGGCTACACGGCCTACGCGCCTGCTCTGCCGGGGTGCATCTCCGAAGGGGACGACCGTGCCCAGGCGGTCGCCAACATCCGTGAGGCTATCGCCCTCTACAGGGAGAGCCTCGCTGCGCGTAACCTGCCAGCCCCGCAGGTTGAGGAGCGCGAGGTCACGGTGTGACCCTCTGTCAGGCGTTTCCTGGCAGGATGTGGCTGGGGCGCTTGAGCGGGCGGGCTACCGCCTCGACCGTCAGAGGGGAAGCCACATGGTCTTCGTACACAGCGAGAGCAACCGCACGGTTATCGTCCCGCGCCACGCAGAACTCAAGCCGGGCACAGTGTCCGCCATTCTCCGTGAGACAGGCCTGTCACGCGAAGACCTGGGTCGCTGAATCGCCCTGAGCCGAACCTGCGGTCACGCGTGCCTTGTCCGCCACACCACCCCCCCCGGGGCGGGCATAGGAGCCCGCCCCCAGAGCGGAGATACCGACACGCGCTCGCACGGACCGACACTGACAGGAAGACAGCCGAACGACGACGCCCCGCCGTCCTTCCCTAGCCACGGTCGAAGTAGGGGCTCTTGCCCGTAGCCGAGAGCGGGATGCCCAGGATGAGGTCCGACTCCAGCCACTTCAGCCTCATGGCGCCCGTCCCGACGGTGCGCATGATGCGGTTGTCGATGTTATGGTCGGCTGCCACCTTCGCGGCGGAACCGGCGGCGATGCCGAGGTCGATGGACGCGAAGGCGCAGACGGGCCCGAAGAAGCCTGTACCCCTGCTGGCCTTCTCGCGTGCGTGCAGCAGGTTGGCGCAGGTCTTCAGACCGCAGGCGCCGCAGTCCATCGGAACCTCCGGTTTGCGCGGGGCGCCGGTTGTGCCTATGAGCACGACGCACGTGGAAGCTCGCACGTTGCGCGCATCCCTGAGGAACCCCGGGCCCATGGCGGGTGACTGCTCGCCGGCAGCCTGCTCAATAGCCTGCGCCAGCGTTTCCAGGTCTTCACCGTCGACAACCAGCGTCTGAATCGTGTCAACACCTCTCGTCTTGGGCGCGGTGCGGGCGGCGGCGGCCATGAGTGTGGCCACTTCTCGAATGGCCTGTCTCTCTGCGTCTGCTGATGCGATCCTGGTCATGATGAACCTCCCCTTAGCTCTGAAAGATGTGCCGACCTGCCAATTGTATGAGAGCCGTGTGTGATGGTCAATGTGAAGAACACGGACCAACACGGACGGACACCGACTCACACGGACCGACACGGACGGAAGACCGACGATCGAACCACTCCACTCCACCGGGCAAGTGGGAGGGTCAGCCAAGTTGCCTGTGGTATGATTTCGCTACGTTCGTTCGCGGGCGCCAGCCCGCTTGAAGCAGCCGCTCCCCGGTGACAGAATAGACTCAAGTACGACGGAGGAGGTGACAGCCATGACTGAGGAGTTCGTACGCGCTACCAGGGATGAGCGTCGTGCGCGGGTGGTGAAGGTCGGCGACGTTCCGCTGGTGAACCTCGCTCCGGGTATCGAGACAGCCATCGTCTGCGGGAACAACCTCACACTCAGCTTCGCGACTGTCGCGCCGGGCGCGGCCGGCGCGATGCACAGCCATCCCAACGAGCAGATGATCGTAGTCCTCGAAGGGACGGTTGACATCGTTCTCGAGGGCAAGGCCTACGGCCTCAAGGCCGGTGAGGTCATGACTGTGCCCAGCAACCTGCAGCATACGGGCGTCGGCGGCGAGCACGGCTGCCGCATGCTCGAGGTATTCACTCCGGCCCGCAAGGACTTCGAGGAGAAGCTGGCGAAGGCGCTGGCCGAGCTGAAGTGAGCCAGACCGCCCTTTGCTGGACGGGACACGGCAGATGAGCGGCGGATTCCCCCGGGCGACCGGGGAAGAACGCGGACGGCGGGTGACGCGCGTAGACGGGGTGCCGCGGTTTGAGCTGCGGCCCGGCGTCGACTCGGCGGTCGTTCCCGGCACGAACCTGACGCTGAGCTTCCTGCGGCTGTCACCCGGGCTGGATGCGAAGCTGCACAGCCATCCGGAGGAGCAGGCGGTTGTTGTGCTTGAAGGGGAGCTTGACCTGGTGGCGGGCGAGAGCGTGCATCACGTGAAAGCGGGCGATGTGGCCGTGATACCGGGCGGCATCCCGCACAGCGCGGTCACGCAGGATAGGGCGTGCAAGGTGCTGGACATCTTCTCGCCGGCCCGCAAGGACTTCGAGGAGAAGCTCGCCGGGGCGATACAGTCCCGCAAGTAGGGGAGACACGCGCAGCCGGCGGGTTCGACGCGGTCGGCGGCGCAGGCAATTTGACATAACAGGAGGGTGCATATGGCAAGCAGACTCGATGACCTGAAGCAGATACTGGACGTGGGCGTTATCGCCATCGTGAGAGTGGCGACGACGC
Source organism: uncultured Dehalococcoidales bacterium (assembly GCA_964561465.1). Lineage (GTDB taxonomy): Bacteria > Chloroflexota > Dehalococcoidia > GIF9 > AB-539-J10 > SKVJ01. The sequence continues at coordinate 2,795 of CAZLPP010000088.1, read as the reverse complement.
AGGAGGCCATCGATGTGTGCGGTGCGGTGGCGCGCGGCGGCGTCACTGCCATCGAGGTCACGATGACGGTTCCCGGCGCCATCCAGGCCATCCAGGAGTTCAAGAAGACGGCATCGAAGGACCTGCTGCTGGGCGCGGGAACAGTGCTCGACCCTGAGACGGCGAGGGCCGTGATTCTGGCGGGCGCCGACTTCATCGTCTGCCCGAACTTGAACCTGGATGTCATCAAGATGGCGCACCGGTACGATAAGGTGGTCGTCCCCGGCTGCTTCACCCCGACCGAGATACTCGCCGCCTGGGATGCCGGCGCGGACATCGTTAAGGTCTTCCCGGCCGGCGTCGTTGGCCCGCAGTACATCAAGGACATCAAGGGCCCGTTCCCGCAGATACGGATAACGCCCACGGGCGGGGTCGACCTGAGCAACACCCCGGACTTCATTCGCGCCGGCGCCGCGTGCGTCTCGGTCGCCACGGCGCTCGTCGACAAGAAGGCGCTGGCGGAGAAGAAGTTCGACATCATCAGCGACAAGGCGCGGCAGTTCATCGAGGCCGTGAAGACCGGTCGGGCCAAGTAGGACGACGGAAGGAAGGAGGCGCACGGGATGTATGACCTGGTGTCGTTCGGAGAAACCATGCTGCGGCTCTCGCCGCCGGACTACCGGCGGATAGAGCACGCGTACTCGTATGATGCCAACGCGGGCGGCGCCGAGATGAGCGTTGCCTGCAATGTGAGCCGCCTCGGCCTCAAGACTGCGTGGGTCTCGCGGCTGACGGACAACTCAATGGGCCACTTCATCCGCAACAAGGCGCGCGAGCAGGGCGTCGACACGTCCCACATCATCTGGACGAAGGAGGGGCGCGTCGGCATCTACTTCGTCGAATTCGGCGCCAACCCGCGGCCCAGCCGGGTCATCTACGACCGCTCGCACTCGGCCATGAGCATGATAAAGCCGGGCGAGGTGGACTGGTCGACGCTGCTGAAGGGCGTGAAGTGGTTCTACACGACAGGCATCACGCCGGCGCTGAGCGCGACCGCGGCAGCCGCGACGGTTGAGGCGCTGCAGCAGGCCAAAGCTGCGGGCTGCAAGGTGGCGTGCGACCTCAACTACCGTGCGCGACTCTGGACCGAGGACGAAGCCCACAAGTGCATGGAGCCGCTGATGGAGTACGTGGACGTGCTCATCTCCACCGAGGAGGACACGGCCAAGGTGCTGAAGATCAAGGGCGAAAGCTACCAGGACGTCGCGCGGAAGCTCGCCGAGCGGTTCAAGTTCGAGGCTGTCTGCATCACCATCCGCACCGACCTGAGCGTGCTGCACAACCAGTGGACCGCCATCGTCTACCACGGCGGCAAGGTCTACGAGGACCGGACGTACGACGTGGAGATAATCGACCGGGTGGGGGCGGGCGACTCGTTCTCGTCCGGGTTCCTCTACGGCTACATCACCGGCGATGTCGAGAAGGGACTGCGCTACGGCAACGCGTATGCGGCGCTGGAGCACTCCATCCCCGGCGACATCAACTGGTGCACGCTGCAGGAGCTGGAGACCCTCATCAAGGGCGGCGGGAGCCGCATCAGCCGCTAGAGAGTGAAGCAGTCAGGCGCCGTGGTCGACCAGCTCAACGAGCTGGTCGACCCGGATGACCTGCGTCCCGTCCGGCACTTTGCTCCCCTCGAAGAGCGGGTAGGATACCACAAGCACGTCGGCGCGGCCCTGTTCGGCGCACCAGAGCAACTCGTCCTCCAGACTGTGAGCAGCGCTGGAAGTATGGGTCTGCGGCACAAGGCAGAAGAGAACGGGCAGGTCCGCCACGAAATCGTCCAGCTCCGCAGCGGTCATGTCGAGCCGGTGGGCGAGGGAAGGGAGGCGCAGCAGGCGGGCCTGAGTCTCCAGCATGCCTTTCGTAGCGAGAAGGCGCACCAGCCCCTGACGGGCGCAATCGAGCACACGCGCGGCGTGGCCGTGCGGGTTGAGCAGCGCACTCGTCAGTGCGACGTAATCGAGCACCACTCTCAACATGGGTGTGGACGAGGAAGGGGCGAGCTACCGGACGGCCTCGAGGGCCTGACGGAACTCGAACTCGAGTTGCTCCGATTGCTCCCGGCGATGCTTCTCGCGCATGAGGACGATGCGACTGTAGAGTCGCTCGCGGGCCTGTTCCCAGGCGAGGTACTCCTCAACCGGGATGACCGCCACGATGGGCTTGTCTCCACGGCTGACGATGTACCTGTCGCCCCTCAGACGCACCTCGTCCATCAGCTCGCCGAAGTTCTGCCGTGCCTTCTGTGCCGTGATCTTCTTCAGCATGGCTTACCTCCGTCGCTCCATGGGCATCATGGCCGTCAAGGGCGAAACGAACAGCATGGTCTCATGGACCATAATGACCATCATGGTCATGCTAGTCATTGAGCCCCTTATTGTCAAGAGGGTTATGGTGGTTTTGCGGGATGGAGGAGGCGAACGGACACGCACACACGGACTGACACGGACGCGAGCGACGGGTCGAGAGGTTCAAGGTGCGAAGGTGCAGGCGGCCGGAGCCATCGAGCCAAGCAGTCCACGTTCCAACTGCGGGCCGGTCTCAGACCGGCCCCTACCGGAGAGGGCGCGTTTGGCTGCAGGAGGCAGAGGCGGGGAATCCGGCGGCGGCCAGACAGCCATGCGCGGCCACGGGCAGGCATGAGAGCTCGGCCCCACAAGAGAACAGGCACGAAACGCGCTGACACCGAAGCCCTGCGTCCCGCCCCCTCCCGACCCATGGTGTCCCCGTATTCCTGGGGGCGGGCATGGGTG
>CAZLPP010000087.1:0-5480 GCA_964561465.1 uncultured Dehalococcoidales bacterium | reverse complement strand
TGCGCTTTCTCGAATCCGCCCACCGTCGCTGGATGGAGCTCGACGACTGGGGCGATGAGGTCATGTCCAACATCTTCGTCCGCTCTCCCAACCACATGCACGGCATCCTGGCCGAAGCCGGCCGCTACATGGCCGACGGCAGCTCGCCTATCGGCCCCCACACCTGGGAGGCCGCCTACTGGTCCGCGCAGACGGCGCTCAGCGCCGCCGATGCCGTTGTGGCTGGTGAGCGTACCGCCTATGCGGTGTGCCGGCCGCCCGGCCACCATGCCCGCCGCGATGCCTGCGGCGGCTTCTGTTACCTGAACAACGCCGCCATCGCCACCCAGCACATGCTGGGGCGCTTCCCTCGCATCGCCATCCTGGATACCGACATGCACCACGGGCAGGGCATCCAGGACATCTTCTACCGTCGCAGCGACGTGCTCTACATCTCGACCCATGGTGATACCACCAACTTCTACCCCGGCGTCACCGGCTTCGAGGATGAACGGGGCGAAGGGGAAGGCTACGGCTACAACATCAACCTGCCGATGCCCCACGGCTCGACCGAGGAGTACTTCTTCGGCAGGCTGGAGGAGGCCATGGCGGCCATCCGCCTGTACCAGCCGGACGCCCTGGTGCTGCCGCTGGGGTTCGATATCTACAAGAACGACATACAGCACAAGGTCTCGGTGACCACGGAGGGTTTCCGTCGCCTGGGCGAGCGCATCAGCCGTGCCGGCCTGCCGATGCTTGTGGTGCAGGAAGGCGGCTACGACCTGGAGGCGCTGCCGGCGAACGTGCAGAAGTACTTCACGGGCCTGAACTCCTGAGCCGGCCGCCCCCCGTAGCGGCGGCCTCCCATGCCCGCCCCGGGAAATACGGGGACATGATTCTTCGGATGTGGTGAACGGGGGAACGGGCATCGTGTCCCCGCATTTCGCCGGGCATCGCGCACCCCGCCATCCGTTGTCTGGCGCGGGCCCCTTGCCCGCTCGCCCAACCGGAACCACGGGGACACCAGCGCGAAATACGGGGACACGATTCTCCGGATGTGGTGAACGGGGGGACGGGCATCGTGTCCCCGCATTTCGCCGGGAATCGCGCACACCGCCATCCCGCCGTCGGCCGCCTTCCCTTGTCGTTATCATGCGGCCCCGCGTATTCTCCTGTAGGGGTCGGTTCCCACACCGACCCGGTGGGGACCCGTGGCGCAGCTGTTCTTCCGTCGGGTGCGGGCACCGACGTCCGCTCGCCACACCCCCGGTTCACCCTCGCCCGGACTGCCTCCCGAGCCACTCCATCACGGTCCTGACCGCCTCCTCATCCAGCACCGCCTCCGACCCGTTGTAGTTCGCCATCGCCGACTGAGGCGTGAGCGCTTCGCGCCCTCGCGACTCGTGCTTGAGGACGTGGTTGGCATTCTCCGGGTAGAGGAAGGTCACGTTGCTTTTTCCCCGTGCCGCTTCCTCCAGCGCCCCGCCGTCCAGCTTCCAGTCGGTCTGGATGTCCTTCTTCCCGATGACGACCAGCACAGGTACCGTCGTCTTCCGCAGGTAGTCTGCCGGCTTGAAGGACCAGAACTCGCGGCTGAACGGCTGGTTCACAGGGGCGCTGAGGCCGCCCACCAGGTTGTTGGCGAACTCGGGCAGCTTCGGGTCGGGAACGAAGGGGTCGCCCTCCTCGAACCGTCGTATCAACGCTCGGTAACGTGACATAAGGTCGCTGCCGTCTGGCAGCGCGGCGAGCTGAGATTCGACCTGGTAGTTCGCGATGTCGCACAGGGCGCGTCCGGGCGCACCGGTGAGCACCATGCCGGCGAAGGGCACCACGCCGGCGTGCGCCTGGTAGTAGAGGACGTGCAGCGCTCCCTCGCTGCTGGTGAGCGCGAAGAGGCGTTGCCGGTCCACGTCCGGCCGCCGGAGCAGGTGCAGCACCGCGCCGTGCAGTTCATCGAAGTGGCTTTCGAGGCTGATGTGGCCGGCCATGAGGGGGAGGTTCTGCATCGCGCGGGGACCTGAGGCGCGCTTGTCATAACGAATCGTGACGTAACCGGCCGCGGCGAGCGCCTCCGCGATGAGACGCCCGCTGCCGTTCGTTCCGGCCAGCAGCGGCGATTCCCAGTTGCGGTCGGTCGGACCCGACCCCGCCACCAGCACCACGCCTGGATAGATGCCCGGGCCGTCCGGCGCCGCGACGGTCGCATCAACCGTGGTCTGGCCGAGCGGCGAGGAGATGTCTTCTGTCTTCATCAGGATGCTCCTTCTCGTTTTCACCCATTGTAGCGTGGCGCGACCTCCCACTGCTGACTGTGGAGGGACGGTATTCGTCGTGGGTCCCCCGTCCGTGCCGGTCCGTGTTTGTCGGTGCCTGCAGGTGTCTGCTCCGGCCGGCGGTCCGGCGCTACTCTAAACCCTGAACGCTGCACCCTGAACCCCGCACAGCGGGATGCGCAGCGGTGTCCCCGAAATTCGCCTGAGGGCTCCCGATGTAGATGGTCTGCTGGTCACGTCCGGCAGCGTCAGCTCAGCGGTAGGGATAGCGCAGAACTCAAAACTCTGAACGCAGAACCCAGAACGCAGAACGTAGAACGTAGAACGTAGAACGTAGAACACTCTCCTCGGGCAGTGTGCTGTCCCCGGGGCTTGCCTTGCGTCACACCCGAATCCGCGTCTGAGGAGACATCGGCTGACCGTTTACCTCCGCCACCCCCGCTGCGTTCTACAGGCAGACGACAGGCAGCGCCGTGATGACTGCCGGGCCGCTGCGGTGATGTCTCCGCCTGTCGACCGCAGCGCTCGAGGGAACCTGCCGTCGACGGCTCTGTCGTTCGTCGATTCAGGTGACGGGATGAAGTGAGAATCCTCGCTCCTGTCCTGTGAGCCGCAACCCGGGAGAAGTAGTCAGCAGTAACGATTGGAGGCGCCGCATGTGGAACAAGGAACGAGCTCCGGAAGAGAGACATCTTGCAGTAGTCGGGGACATGAAGCTGGACGACTCGCAACTGGCCGAACAGCTGTATAACAACGCGGGCTTGACCCCGGTTGTTGAAGCGGGGCTGAAAGACTACGACAAGCATCTTCAGCAGGAAGACAAGGTGCTGACCAGGGTGTTTGGCCCGCGGGGGAGTGACATCAAGGGCTATGGAGAGGCAGTGGCCAAGAGAGTGGCTCTGGCCGTGTATGCCCTTCTCAACAGACAGTACGGCGGGCAGATGGGAGACCTCAGGTCGTACATACTTTCACTGGAGGATCAGCGCAACCGGGCCAACACCAGGTATGACGACCTCATGGGGAGGGTGGTGGGGATACTGGGAGACGAGTACAAGGAGCTAAGGACCGATTCCAGCGCTTTCATGGAGAAGCTGACCGCGGTACTGGGCGAGGATGTCAGAGCGTCGAGAATCGACCAGGCAGCTCTTGCTGAGAGACTGGCGGATATCGATGGGCTGAGGTCGCAACTCGTGGACTTGAAGCAGGAGAAGCAACGGCTCGAAGCGCGAACCGCGGAGCTGAATTCGAGGATTGGCACTCTGGAATCCGAGAAGACGGCTCAGGCTGCCGAGATTGCGCGCTTGAACGGCGTTCGCGATGGAGTCAGCACCGCGGTAGGCGCCCTGGCGGCAACGATTCCTCACGCGGAGATAGGGGACACTTGCGGGGGCGAGGTGTATGCCTACCTGCTCAAGGACTCCCGAGTCCCTCGCACGGTGATAGATGGCGTCGGGAAGTTCATCGATTTCCGGAAGTACCTGCGCCTGGCCGCGGCACGAGGGGCTGAAGAGGCGACCCGGCAATCAGAGCAGAGGGTGCGCCACGCCCTCGGCGAGTAGCCGACTTCTGATTCCACAGTGTCCCTCCGGTGCAGGGGCGGACCTCTGCGTCCGCCCGCTCCGCGGGGTGGGGTGGAACCCACCACCTTCGTACCTCGCACCTTCAACCGCCGTCTCGGCCACGGCTCCCCTGCCCGCCCTGTGTGGTGGTCCGGAAATACGGGGACACCATCTTCTGATTGCTTTGAACCGATTGGATGCACGGTGTCCCTGCATTTCGCCGGGGGGGAGCTGAAACACGAAACCTGCAAACTTGCCAACCTGCTAACCCTTGGGCCCCTGCGGTCTCCCCGGAACTGGTCCATAATGTGCCATGCCAGACTCGCATAACAATCGTCCATCGGACGTGCCCGGTCGCACGGACATCAAACCAGGCGCCCGCGTGCTCATCGTGCTGAAGCAGGATCAGCGTTCGGGAAAGACAACCGGGGGGATCGTCAAAGACATTCTCACAAAGTCGGCAACGCATCCACACGGCATCAAGGTGCGGCTCGTGAGTGGTGAGGTGGGGCGCGTGAAGGAAGTAGCCCCGAGCGCCTCCTGAGGCATCGGACGCCACGTCCAGTCTCGGGCACCGCACGTGTCTCTGCCCTCCCAAGGCCGATGGGGCATCAGGCAGACTGCAGAAGGTAGTCTGGCAAATGCGAGGGCGATTTGAACGTGGTGTCCCCTGAATCCTGCGCACGCCTTGCCGCGTGGCGGCTGAATCCGTTGCCGCGGACTCACGGTCCCTCGACGTGCAACGTCGAGATGTCGATTTCGTTACCGTCAGCGATGCTGTGGAAATACCACGTGTCGTTCGACAGCGAATAGACGAGATTCCAGTTCGTCTGACTGGAGAGCGAACCGGTACTCCCGTCCGCGTAGGTGAAGGTGAATGTGTACCCGGTCGCCGGCTTAACTTGCACCCTGTTCCCCACCGGGGTGTAGATGATCCCCTCAACCGGCACTCCCGACCACACAAGCGGGTCGAGTCCCAGGTCCGTGAAGCGGTAGTCGCCCCAGCTGCGCGGCCAGTAGCCGTGCTCGGCATAGAAGTCCAGCATCAGGTCGATCATCGACTCGCTTATCTCATCGAACGTACTGCCCAGCGGTGTGAGCGGGACAACTCCCTGCTCACTTCTGAGCCACGTTCCATTAAGGAACACCAGCCCGGTCCATTTGCTCTGCGGCAGCGTCTCATAGCTGGCCGAGACGAGAGCGCCCTCGTTCACAGTGTAGACGGCCTGCAGCAGGCCGGCGTTCGACAGGTAGCCGGCCGGGCTTTCTTCTCCCGACGAAGGTCCGATGTCTCCGCCCCAGCCATTCAGTCTGTTGGCTGCCATGTATGCGTAGACCGCCGTCTGGACCTGGTGCGCCTCTGCGTTCGCCGCCTCGACGTCGCCCATGTCCATGGTTTGTACGAGCGAAAGCACGACGATGGCGGCCACGACGCCGAGAATCGCGACCACGACGAGCAACTCGATCAGGGTGAAGCCGTCCTGAGATGATGCGGTGCGGCAGGCTCCGGGACACCTGCGCAGGTACGATGACATTTGTCGCCCTCCCCATCGCCCGGAAGTGTCTGAGGTCTTCTCGTATCTCATTGACTTGCCTGTACCCTCCGGGACTACCGCGATGCTACACGGATGCATGCTATTCCTTCGTTGATTACTCTTCAACGGCT
>CAZLPP010000086.1:0-5726 GCA_964561465.1 uncultured Dehalococcoidales bacterium | reverse complement strand
CAACGAGCGGAAGTATAGAGAATGGAACATGCGTTTTCAACAGATTCGGCTCGACTGGGGAGATTCTTGCCGCGCCTGCATCCCTGCAGCCGGGCATCCGAGACCCTGCTCCTCGTAGAGATTGCATCACACATGGAATTCGACGACATCGCCGTCGCGGAGCACGTGTCCTTTGCTGACCGTCTGTCCCTGGAATCTGCCGGAACCCCATACGACTGCGTACTTGAGTTCCCGCTTGAAGTCCTTGTGTATCGCTTCGGCAGCCTCTCCGACAGTCGCGTCACGACGCAGGATGACCGGTTCACTCATGTCGGCCTTCTGGCCCGGAGCCTTGGTGTAGACCCGGATGATTTCGAGCGTGTCATACAGGGCTTCGGCCAGGTCCGGAAGCCCTTCTCCTTCGAGCGCGGAGACGCCGGACACACGAAAGCGAGCACCGTAGTTCTCTGTCAGCAACTTGAGGTGGCCGTATGCGCCGGGGAGATCGTTCTTGTTGCCTATAATCATCATCTTGCGGATGTAGGTGCCCTCCGCCGCAGTCTCGGCCGGCGAGGCGCCTCGAGGGAGTATGTGGCTTTCCCCCAACTCGCCCAGGGTGTACTCAACCTGAGACACCGGCTCCAGCCCCAGATCCACCACGAGAGCGATGACATCGGCGATTCGCAGCACGCTGGATAGGAGGACGCGGACACTGCGATGGCCGAGAGGCGGCGTGTCGACGAGCTGGATCTGGATGTCCTTGTACGCCATCATCCCGGGCAATGGAGTCTGCGTGGTGTACGGGTACATGGCGATTTCCGGCGAGGCGCCGGTCAGCGCTGCGAGAAGCTGAGACTTGCCGGTGTTGGCCGGACCTGCAAACACCACTTGCCCTGCCCCTTCACGCCGGACAAGGAAACCGGCGCGGCGGGCGGTGGCGAGCTTCCGCTCGGATTCCTGTGACAACTTGGCGATGCGAGCGCGGAGGCTGGCCTGCAGCTTGTCCGTGCCCTTGTGGTGGGGCATGATGCCAAGCATCTCCTGCAACGCCGCGATCTTGTCATCGACCTCTTTGGCGTTGCGGAAGCGCTTGTCTGCCTCATAGTACTGAGGCGGTAGATTGGCCGGCACTGGTTATCTGACCCTGATCCGAATGACGATATCGCCCTCGCAGCCATCGGTAACCCGGCATGCGTTCGTCAGCTTGACGAGGCTCCCGGTCTTCACACCGGCCGGCACGGTGACTTCGAGCCTCCGGCCGTTCCTGGTGAGGCGCTTCCGCGTGCCTTTCTCCGCTTCCTCGGCCGTCACGGTGAGCTCGTACCTGACGGTCTTGGGAGGTGCTTCCGTCTGTGCCCCGCCGAACAGGTCGTCCAGGTTGAATGCCCTTGTTCTCTCTCTCTGATGGCGGCTTCCACCCGTCTTGCCCAGGTTTCCGAAGGAGACTCGATAGCCTCTTCCCCGCAGTGCATCGCCGAATATCCCGTCCAGGAAGCTGAGGTTGAGCCCCAGTCCTCCGAAGTCGCGCATCACTCCTTCGAACGTGGACCGGGTGTTGCTGCTGCCAAAGATATCGCCCAGGTCGCCGACCGTGCCGAACTGGTCGTACTGCTTGCGCTTTTCGGGGTCACCCAGCACCCCGTATGCCTCATTGATGTCCTTGAAGCGCTCGGTTGCTTCCTTCTCCTTCCCGGGGTTGCGGTCAGGGTGGTACTTCATCGCCAACCGGCGGTACGCCTTCTTGATGTCGGCATCGCTGGCGGAGCGATCCACGCCGAGCGTCTGGTAGTAGTCCGCGGCCATACGAGGTATTGTAGCATCGGGCGTTGCGTCAACCACACGGGGAGCAACGACCGGGTCGGGAAGCCTTTCTACGTATGACTTTGTGCCAGGGCGATTCAGCCGACTGTGCGGCGGCGTGTCAGCGCGGACCGAATAGCGCTCTTCCAACCCGTACCATCGTTGCCCCCTCCTCGATGGCTACCTCGAACGAGTCGCTGGTGCCCATCGAGAGATGCTGCATGGTGGCGCCCGGGACATCCGCCGACCTCAAGTGCTCGAACAACCATCTGGTCTCCTGAAAGTACGGACGGTACTGCTGCGGGTCAGTCAGCAGCGGGCCCATCGTCATGAGTCCCATCACCTGAAGATGCGGAAGTCGCGACACGTCGCGCACGAGTCCCTCGACAGCTTCCGGCGCAACGCCCGACTTCTGACGCTCTCGGGCACTGTTGACCTCGACAAGCACGGGGAGGCGCTTCCCGATAGCATCGGCAACCCGGTCGACCCGAAATGCCAGCTCGAGGGAGTCGAGGCTCTGAACCATGTCGAACAGCCTCAGGTTGGCCGCCCGGACGTCATGAGGGCGGAGGCGCCCGATCAGGTGCATTCGCGCGATGCCCGTGATGGCGGGCGCCACGCGGCGCGCATCGACCATGTAGTTCTGGCCGAGCTCGTGCAGCCCGGCGCCGACCGCTTCGAGGACCTCCTCTGTGGGGCGCCCCTTACAAACGGCGACCACGGTTACGTGTGCAGGGATCTGCTCGAGAATCTGACGCGCACGCGCTGCGATGTTGGACACGTTTGCACCGGTTGTCTTCAGGCTCTGTCGGCACGGGGGGCCAGCAGCAAATGGTAGCAGGTTCACAGGTCGAGGTTGGTATAATGGCGCGGCAACCTTTGAGCCACCGTGCGAGTCCATGGACACACGAAGCCGTCCGCAAACACCGACGATTGTCGTTGTCATTCCTGCTTTGAATGAGGCATCCACCATCGGGATGGTGCTCGACGAGATTCCTTTCGACGAGTTGTCGACCAGCGGCTACAGCACGCGCGTGCTGGTCGTCGACAACGGCAGCACCGACGGGACCGCCGACATTGCGCTGAGGCGAAAGGCGCAGGTCGTCGTGGAGCCGCAGCGAGGCAAGGGAATGGCCGTGCGTAGGGCCTTTCAGGAGGCCGAGGGTGACTACGTCTTCATGCTGGATGGTGATGCCACCTATCCGGCAACACACATCACGGAGATGGTGGCACTCCTGGCCGGTGGATGCGACGTCGTGACGGGGTCCCGTCTCAGGGGCAGTCGAGCCCCCGGCTCCATCAGTGCCCTCAACGTGGTTGGCAACCACCTGCTGACGTGGCTCGCCTGCCTGCTGTACGGTCGCAGAATCAGCGACCTGTGCACCGGGTACTGGGGTTTTCGCGCCGCCGTTCTACCACTCCTCCACCTTCGCTCGCGTGGGTTCAACCTCGAGGCGGAGCTGTTCGCTGAGGTTGTGCGCAATCGCCTGACGCTGCGCGAAGTCCCCATCGAGTACCGGCGCCGGCCGACGCCCGCGAAGCTGCGCTCGCTTCGCGACGGCGTCAGGATTGCCCGCACGCTCTTCACCAAGAGGTTCTGATACGATGGCAGACGGACGCTTCGGTGTTGGAGCCGTGGACGCCGCGAGTGCCTTCGAGCCATCCCGTTGCAGCGTGTCTCTCGTCGTACCGTGCTACAGCCTCGAGCGTGCCGCTGACATACTCTCGCTGCTCGACAGCGTCGACAGACAGACCGTCCCCGTCGACGAACTGCTGGTTGTTGTTCAGAAGTCCGAGCCACTGTTCGACCTTGTTCGGCAGCGGTTGAGCTCGATGCGAGTCTCAGAGTCGCGCGCCATATACCTTGATGCCGAACCCCGCGTATCAATGGCCAGGAATCACGCGGTTCGCCAGTCGCGGGGAGATGTTGTTGCCTTCGTTGATGATGACGCAGTGCTCGCCGAGAACTGGTGCACAGAGACGAAACGGTTCTACACGCAGTATCCGGACGCTGCGGGCGTTGCGGGCGCGATACTGCCGCTATGGGACACTCTTTCGATGGCGTGGTTCCCGCGGGAACTGTACTGGATGCTGTCCTGTACCTACTGGCGGTCCGATACCCCACAAGTGGTTCGAAACGGGTACGGCGCAAACATGTCGTTTCGCCGTGTCGCGTTTGAGAACGGGCGGCTCTTCAGCGAGGCTCTGGGCATCTCCGGCTGGGGCTCGACTGGTTGGCACGGCGTGGGGGGGGAGGAGCCGGAGTTCTCGAGACGAGTTACCCGACAGACCGGGCGTCACATCTATTTCGTATCCGACATAATAGTCTGGCATCGCGTGCGCAGGTACCGGCTAGCCCTCTCTGCACTCATGCGCCGCGCCTACTGGGAAGGACGATTCAAAGCTGCGTTCCGTCGGGAAGGGGAACGGTCCGAGAGGACTCTCGAGACGGAGCGCCGGCTCCTGGAGCTGCTTCTCCGGAGCGGGCTGAAACGTCTGTGGTCGGTTGCCTCGGAACCGCGGTTGGCCCTGCGGCAACAGGGCATCGTCTGTGTTTCTCTCGCCTGCGTCGGAGCGGGTTTCATCGAGGGGACGGCAAGGCGCACTCGGATCCGGCACTGATTCAGGAGCCATCTCGATGACGGCCGGCGCGGGCTGGTGACGGGCCTCAACGAACCAGCGGGTTCAACACGGATACCTCGCGGGAGTGACTTCGTCCAGCCTCCTGAAGGCGAACGACTTCCGGCAGGGTGTCATCACGTTTCCCAGGCGCTTCGGCGCAGGGCGAGAATCAGCAGCGCACTCAAACCGTGAAGACCCAGGTACACCCATCCGATCGCCTCCAGTCCGCCCGTCCGGACGAAGAACCAGCTCAACCCGATGACCGCCACTGTGAGAGCTGTCCTCCATAGCAGCACTTCCCTGAGCCAGCCGCGCACGCGCAGTGCGGAAAAGTGCACACGTTCCACCGTCATCGGCAGGCTGGTCAACGCCAGGATGCGCAGCAGTTCGAGCGACCGTTCGGAGTACCCCGGTCCGAAACTGAACAGCACCCACCTTCCGAGCAGGAACAGCAGAAGGCATGCTGGAATCAGCAACGCGTAGCTCATGATGAACGCCTGCTTGACGTGCCGATGAAGACCCCGCTTGTCAAAGGCGCCTTCCGCGAACAGAGACTGAGCCACTGACCCGGGAATGAGGTATAGCACGGTGGCTACGGCCCAGGCCACGTAGAAGAAACCGTTCTCCTCCGGTCCGAGCGTGGCGATGACGATGAGAGGCATGCAGTACCGCGGCATGGTGGTGACAAGCGTGATGGCGTAGCTCAATCCGGAGAAGCCCCAGGCCCGGCGCACCAGTCTGGCGCCGAAGGCGGGCGAGAAGACGTAGCCCGGGATGGCACGCGGCACGAGTGCCAGGAGGGCGACAAACGCTGCGGCGGTGGTTGCGAGGCCCCAGCTTGCGACAATGCCAAAGGCGTGGAAGTGGCTGACGAACAGAACCGGGAGCCCCACCTTGACCAGGGCGAAGGCGGTATCCTTCACGACGAGCAGGTGTGACTTCCGGCAGGCAACCAGGGCGCCACCCGCCGTACTCGATACGTTGGCGGCAACGCAGAAGCAGACAAACGCAGCGAAGAACACCGGCTGGCGCGCCACGAAACCGATGCCGGTCGAGAACACCCCAAGCCCTGCGGCCCAGAGGAGCGAGACGATGAACGCGGCAACTGCCGAGTACGTCAGGCAGGTGTTGAGCACTTTGACCGGCGCCTCAGCGCGCGAAAGGAAGCGCACGAGAAACGAGTCCAGCCCCATGTGAGCGACAAGGGCGACAAGCGAGATGGTTGAGATGATGGCTGAGCTGTACCCAACCTCAGCTTCAGTGTAGAAACGTGCGACGACTACCCAGAAGAAGAACCCAAGCAGGGCCATGCCGGCCTGCGAAAG
>CAZLPP010000085.1:0-5771 GCA_964561465.1 uncultured Dehalococcoidales bacterium | reverse complement strand
TGTCAGGCAACGGCTTCTCCCCGGCGGAGCCGCACCAACCACATCAGCAAGGCAGCCAGCAGCAGAAACCCGACCGCGACGAACAGCGCCAGGTGGTAGCTGCCCGTCCAGTCGTGCAGTGCTCCGCCCAACCACGGGCCGACGGCTCCTCCGACCGAGCAGAACAGTATGACCACGCCCTGTATCGAACCGTAGTTGCGTCCATGATAACGGTCGGCAACCGCGGCGAATAGCGTCGCCGGCGTGATGCCGAGCCCGAATCCCATGGCGAAAACGGACACGGCAGCAGGAGGGATGGTCGCGCCATCGGCCGTCTCAAGCAGAAGGACCATCGCCGCCGCCGCGAGGATGCAGCCGCCGACGAAGATGGGGACCCTTCCCAGACGGTCCGACACGAATGCGAGCAGCGTTCCCGCCGCCAATCCACCGCCGAAGCCGCTGAATATGCCGGCTGCGGTCAGTGGAGGGTAGCCCATGTCCTGAAGGATGTAGACACTGTGGGCTATGGCGAACTGCTGCGCCACTCCCATGTTGCAGAATGAGATAAGCAGGTAGATCTTGAACGGCGTGGTCTTGATGGCTGCCCGTAGAGTCCAGTCCGGACCTTCCGCCGCATGCTCGGCCCTGAGTGCATCCTTCCGACGTGATGACGCAAAGCGCGCCGCCTCCTCACGATTCCGCCGTACGAAGAGAAGGACAAGCGGCACGATGACGCCTGCCGCGGTGACACCGATAATCACATACGCTGTCTTCCAGCCGAAGCCCGAGATGAGCATCTGGAACACCGGTGCCGACACGAGGCTCACGCCGAACCCGGCGCCCAGAAGGCCGAAGACGAAGGCCCTCCGGTGTGGAAACCAGTCCGTCGCGATTGTGCTCAGCGGCGTCATGCCGATGAGGCTCAGCCCGACCGCCACCATCACTCCGTGGAGAAGGTAGAAGTGCCACATCTGGGTGGCGATGCTGCACAGCGCGACTCCGGAACCAACCACAAGGCCGCCGGCGCCGAGAACCAGCTTCGGATTGAAGCGGTCGACGAGGCCGCCCGCGACCGGCGCGACAAGGCCGTAGGAGAGCAGCGTTATCGAGAACATGAGGGCCGTGCCGCCGCGGGTCCAGCCGAAGTCCTCCACGATGACCGGATAGAAGACCGTGAATGTGTTCCGCATGGCATAGCCAAGCAGCATGATGACGAAACCGGTCCCGAGCACGATCCAGCCGGCGTGGCGCCCGGGGCTCTTCACCGAGCTTCCCTCAAGTTGGATGCGCGTTGCCGCCGTGCGCCGGGCACCGGGCTGAGCTTGCGCGGGGCGGCCAGGAGGATGAGCAGCGCGGCGACTACGAGTGCGCCCGTCACCATGCCGAGGGCGATGGAATAGTTGCCCGTGATGTCATTGAGGTGCCCCGCGAACCAGGGACTGAACGCGCCGCCAATCGAGAAGCCGAAGGTCACGAAACCCATGATAGAGCCGTAGTTTCTGCCGTGGAAGAGGTCGGCCACGGTGGCGAAGAAGGTGGTTACCGAAGCGCCCATGCCGAGGCCGCACAGGAAGATGCACATCGCGCCCAGCCACGCCCCTTCCGGGCCGTGGACGGCGAGAAGAAGAGCCGTGCCGACGGCGCTCGTCAGGCAGCCGGGGACGATCACCCGCTCGCGTCCGATCCTGTCTGATACGTACGCGAACATGTACCCGATGACGATTCCCACTCCGTAGAAGCTGAACACGTTTGCGGCGGTCTGCGCCGTGAACCCCGCATCGCGGAAGATGTAGACGCCATGCGCTATCTGCACCTGCTGGGCGATGCCCATCATGAACAGGTCGGCGACGAAGATGAGCCAGAGCGTCCGTGTGCGGAGTGCGCGCTTCAGCGTCCACTCAGTGCGCGACCACGCTGTCGACATCTCGCGCACCGCCGGTGGGTACTCCGGGATTGCGGGGCTTTTGGTGCCGTCGGGGACCGTCCCTTTGTCCGCCGGGCTTCTGCGCATGAACACGATGATGAGCGGCACCATGAGCACGATTGCGAACAGGCCGATGGCCAGGTATGCCTCTCTCCGCCCCAGTCCTGATATGAGCGACTGCACGATAGGAGAGGCGAGCAGACCGAAGCCGAATCCCGTGTTGAAGATGGAGAACGCCAGTGCGCGCCGCCTGACGAACCACCGGGCGACCAGTGTATTGAGCGTCGTCACGCCGGTCATGCTGTGCCCCATGGCGGCTGCGACTCCATAGAGCAGGAAGAACTGCCATTGCTGGTTGGCGATGCTGCAGAGAGCTATCGCGCCGCCCATCAGGGTGACGCCGAACGGGAAGACGACGCGCGGGCTGAACCTGTCTGCTAGACCCCCGGCGAACGGAGCCGTGATGCCGTACACGATGATGTTGATGGAGAACATCAGCGCGGTGCTGCCCCGCTCCCAGCCGAACTCCTCGACGAGCGACGGGTAGAACACGGAGAACGTGTTGCGAAGGGCGTACCCCACCACCATCATGGTGAACGCGACTGCGACTACTACCCAGCCGTAGAAGACGTGCGGGCGTCTCATCATCCTAGGCCCTGCTCTCCCGGGATACGATGCTGTGCACGCGCACAGGTCTGAGCCGGTGCGGACCGACGGCAGCGACCAGCCCGGCGCCGGTCAACAGTGCGGAGACCACGAGCGCAATGGCAATGACGTAGCTGCCGGTGACATCGTGGAGGAAGCCCGCAAACCACGGACTGAATGCGCCTCCGATGGAGAACCCGAGTGTCATCAGTCCCAGGATGGCTCCGTAGTCACGGCCCTGAAACAGGTCAGCGATGGTGGCGAAGAACGTAGTGACCATGGCTCCCATGCCGAGGCCGCAGAAGAACATCGACGAGCACGCGAGCCAGAAGCGGGAGGGCCCGTCGATGAGGAACAGGAGAGCGGTGGCCGCGGCTGCCAGAAGACAGCCGGGTATCAGCACCCGCTCTCGGCCTATGCGGTCCGACCAGTAGGCACAGAGGTACCCGAGGGTGATGCCGACGCCGTAGAAGCTGAACGAGTTCGCGGCCGCCTGCGCCCCGAAGCCGCTGTCGCGCAGAAGGTAGACGCTGTGGGCCAGGACCGTCTGCTGCGCGATGCCCATGAGACACAGGTCTGCCAGGAACATGAGCCAGAACTGTCGCGTGCGCACCGCACGGCGCACGGTCCACTCGGTGCGCATCCAGAGGGTTTCGACCGTCCGGGGAGCCGCCGCGCCGTACGGCATGGCGCCCGGCACGCTTCCGTCGGGCAGCATTCCCTTCTCAGCCGGTGAGCGACGCATGAAGATGACGACCAGGGGGACGACGATGGCGGTGGTGAAGAGACCCATCATGAGGTAGGCACGCTGCCAACCGACGTTTGTGATGAGCGATTGTACGAGGGGTGAGCCAAGCAGGCTGAATCCGAATCCGGTGCTGTAGAGGCCAAAGGCGAGAGCGCGCTTGCGCACGAACCAGTTCGCGATGAGGGCGTTCAGCGGCGTCGAGCCGACCATGCTGAGCCCGACTGCGGCAACCACGCCATACAGCAGGTAGAAGTGCCACTGTTGTGTGGCGATGCTGCAGAGAGCGATGCCGCTGCTCATGAGGCACACACCGAAGGGGAAGACGACTCGCGGTCCCAGCCTGTCGACGAGCCTCCCGGCAAATGGAGCCGCGAGGCCGTAGACGATGATGCTGAACGAGAAGATGAGCGCGGTGTTGCCGCGGTGCCAGCCGAACTCCTCAACGAGCACCGGGTAGAAGACGGCGAACGTGCTCCGCTGGGTGTAGCCGACCGCCATCATGACGAACGCGATGGCGACGATGACCCAGCCGTAGAAGAACCGTGAGCGCATGGCGGATGCCGACTCTGAGAGTGCTCTGCCGGAGTGTCCGAGGGTAGTCGCGTAAGTGATGCGCACGGACTCCGTCGACGGCCCCGGATGACTGAGCGCAGCGTCGCAGTATAGCAGTCCCCGGTGTTCGTGACAAAGACGACGGGCGAAGGCCGGCAGGGGGAGAATGCCGACGGGCTGGTTTCCGGCTGGCGACTACACGACGTTGACTACGTTTCCGGGCACGGTGAAGACGAGTCGCAGCAGGATGCGCTCGGCTGGCAGGTCGAGGATGCGCTCCAGGGCGGCGCGGTAGAGGAGCATCTGCTGCTCATAGAGACGGGTTCGAGCCGGGACGCCGCGGATGTCGACGTCGTCCGTCTTGAAATCGTAGATGGCGGCCGCGACCGCCCGGCCGGCGGTGTCTCGCTCCACGACCACCCGGTCGAAGCTGCCCGTCAGCCACCGGCCCGCCGCCACGGTGTCGAACCTCCACTCGGTCCGCACCTCGACGTTGCCTGAGGGCCGGGCGAACACGGAGCGCAGCGATGGCATTGAAACGGCGCGCCTGAAGTGCTGCAGCGCACCGTCCGCGACGGTCTCATCCCGGTCCGCGGCTGCGGCCAACCATGCGTGCTCGAGAGCGGCCGGTTCGATTTCCTCAAGCCACGTGATGCGGGCAAGCAACTCGTGCACCGCCGTGCCGGTCTCGAGGCTCTCGCGGCGGTCCGTCGTGAAGAGCGCCCAGGCGCGCGATTCGAACAGGTCGTGGTCCGAAGGACGCACGGCGACGAGCCGCGCCCGGCTGGACGGCCGTTCCCCGAGTGCCATGGGCGCGGCCGGTTCGATGGGCGCCACCGCCGGCTGTCTGCGAGGCGATGCGCGGTACCAGTCCGCGTCGCCCGCGACGTAGAGCACGGTTGCCGCAGCGCCGTCGACCGAGGCGGTTGTACCATCGGTGGGCCGGTCGTGCCCGGTCAGCATCAACTTCAGGAAAGCCTGTTGGTCGAACGTGCGAGCGGTCTTTCCCGGAAACGAGCTCACCACGTAGAGTGCGTGCCTGGCGCGGGTCATGGCCACGTACAGCAGGCAGAGCGACTCGAACGCCGCCGCGGCATGCTGCTCCTGCAGCGCCTCGGCAAGGGCCGGGTCAGCCTCGGCGACGCCGTGGGAGGGAGTTGCCAGCAGCCAGGCGGGCTCGGCGCCGCCGTCGTAGCCCACGAGCGTCGGGACGTTGCGGGCTTCTGACATGTCCCTGTCGTCCAGTTCGGGGAGTATGACCACGTCGAAGCCGAGGCCTTTGGCCTGGTGTATCGTCATGACGCGGACCGAGTCGTCCGCAGCGGTCTCGTGCAGCTCGTACTTGTCGATGAACGTAAGGAAGTCATTGCAGTCGCGGGAGCCGGCTGCATCGAACTCTCCTGCGGCCGTGAGCAGGTGCCTGAGCCGTTCCCGCCCGAAGTCGTCAAGCGGACACTCGGAGTCGAGTGCTCGTCCCCAGTCGTCCAGCAGGCTCCTGAAGCCCTCCGACTGGATGTGCTCGAGCAGGCGAAGTGAAAGGGTCTCCCGCGAGAGGCGACGCTCGTCCAGAGTCCGGCTGAGCGGGCTCATCTGCAGGTGGCGCCAGGCGAACAGGTCGCCGGGGTGAGCCGCGAACTTCACGAGCGACAGCATGAGCGACACGACGGGGTTGTCGACGATGGCGGCTCTGCCCTCGTGCACAACTCTGAGGTCCGGGCAGGCGGTGCGCAGGTAGTCAACCACCGCCTTGCCGTCGGCGTTGGAGCGGACCAGCACTGCGGCGGACAACCCGCGGGAAAGCGGCTCGATGTCGTTGAGCAGGCCCGCGACGATGCGGTAGCGGTCCTCCTTCGTTGGTTTGCACTCGCCACCGTCGCACGGCGGCTCGAGCAGCATCGCCACGCCCGCAAGCTGCGCCGGGCC
>CAZLPP010000084.1:2640-5775 GCA_964561465.1 uncultured Dehalococcoidales bacterium | reverse complement strand
GTGAACACGCACTTCAGCGTGATGCAGTCCGACCGGCGGCTCGACTTCATGGCGTACGTGCTCAATGGCACGGTGCACGTGCGCGCGAATGCCTGTCCGCCGTGCCGCTCTCGCGGCTTTGCCCTGGATGGGGACGTGCTGGTATGCGATGCCTGCGCCACCACGTTCCGGGCGAAGGATGGCAGCGGCATCCAGGGCGCCTGCGTCGACTACCCCAAGGCGGCCGTAGCCTACTCGATTGCCGACGGGGTGGTGACCATGTCGCTGGCGGACCTCACCGCGGCGTATGAGGAGACGCTCGTGCGGGGGTAGGGCCGCGGGACATTCATGGGTTCTTGATATTCGACTGGTAGCATGAGTATGAAGTCCCGCAGCAGCGGATGCGGTCGGATTGCCGGCCGGTCGGGCGCGGGATGGAAGACGAACGAAAGGGGGACGGATACATGGGTTCCCTTAGCCAGATATACACGGTTGGTGGGCTGATGATGGTGCTCTTCCTCTCGGCCTGTGCCGCTTCCGAGCGGAGCGCGACCGAGGGGCCGATTCCTTCGGTCGCCACGCAGCCGTTGGCGGTCGTGGAGGTCGACTCCGACACGGACGACGTGGTTGCCTCGTAGCAGGCGGCGAGACTGAGGCCCCCCTCGCTGGCTGGCCGTCTGCTTTCTTTGCTGGACGCGGCATGCTTGACACCCATGTCCGCCGTGTCTATAGTCCCCTTGTCTCCAGTACTCCCGGGCAACGACGTCGCCTTCGCCTCTCGCCCCCTCACGCGTAGTCGAATGGAGGAGAGGCCGGACTCGATTCGGGACAGGAGAGAAGAGAGGGGGATTCCGGCCGTGCTGGCGCGGGCTGCCGTCATCTGGGCCGTCATAGGTCTCATCGTTTCGCTCGTCATTGATTTCGTGACGCCGCAGGGTGTCCATCTCTGGCTCTACGGCGGCTTCGGCCTCCTGGCCGGAGGGTGCTCCTGGGCGCTCAAGGATGTTCGAAGGATCCCGCAGGGAGTCGCCGTGGGCGTCATCGTCGGGCTCATCGCCGGCCTGCTTGACGGCACGCTCACCGCAGCCGCCGCGTCCCCGGGCGTGCTGCACCCCGGCCCGCTGATCGTCCTCAAGTACGTGGTCACGGTGGGGCTGTTCGCGTTTCTGGCCGGACTGCCGTGGTCGCTCCGTACTCTCTAGAATCGTCGTTCCGTTGCGGGCATCGTATTCGCAACGCGTGGTGCCCTGTGGTATGCTCGCGCTGCTGGACCTCAACGCCATCCGGGACGGAGGGCGCCCGGGCAAGGAGGGAAGCGATGGTCGACGATGTTGAGAAGGGACCGGCAACCGGTCCCGGCGATGCCGGCCAGCCCGATGCCGCGGTGCTCCAGAAGAAGGTCAGAGATGGCATAGCCGCAGAGCGGCGCCTCGACGATGGCAGCGTGGCGCCGTGGGAGCTATCCCGGCTCCGCCGTCTTGCCGTCGAGGGGCGGAAGGCGCAACTGAGTCTGCGGCAGCGCGGCCACGAGCCCAGCCTTCCGGAAGAGGCCGTGACGGACGAGTAGTGTTGCGGCGAGGAGCTATTCACCGCAGCCCGGCGCGTTCCGGTCCGGGACTGAGCGCAGACGCTGGTCCGTTTCGTGAGTGCATTGCAGATGCCTCGTGACCCGTCACGACGCGTGTGAGGAGAGAGCATGGGATTCCTCGTGGTGCTGCCCCTGGCGGTCGTGGGCGAAGCCGCCAAGTATCCCCAGCGATTCGCTTCGCTCGGCTGGGAATTCGCCGGTCGACCGTGTCCTACCGAGGATGACGCTATCGAGTTGGCCCGCGATGCCGACGCGATGATTGTGGAGGGGAGTCAGCGGCCCATCACCCGCAAGGTGATTGAGAACCTCAACCGGTGCCGCATCATCGCCGGCACGCAGATAGGCTACGACAGCATCGACACCGTGGCCGCTGCCGAGCGCGGCATCCTGGTGACGAACGTGCCCGGCTACTGCATCGAGGAAGTCTCGGATCATGCCATGGCGCTCCTCCTGGCGTGCTCCCGGCGGGTTGTCGCGCTGAACCGCGTGGCGAAGAGCGGCGGCTGGGGATTCGGACCGAACTCCTCCGAGATCAAGGAGGCGATTCGACCGGGCATCGGCCTGCTGCACGGAAAAACGCTCGGCCTGTTCGGATTCGGCGCCATCGGCAGGGCGCTCGTGCCCAGGGCGAGGGGCTTCGGCCTTCGCGTCATCGCGTGTGACCCCTACGCGGATGCCGCAGTGGCGTCAAGCCTGGGAGTCGAGCTGGTGGATCGGCCGACACTGCTGAAGGAATCCGACTTCATCTCCATCCATGCTGCCTACACTCCCGAGACGAAACACGTATTCAACCGTGAGGCGTTTGCCGCCATGAAGCGGTCGGCCTGCCTCATCAACACGGCGCGCGGCGGATTCATCGACGAAACGGCGCTGCACGACGCACTTGTAGCCGGGAGGCCGGCCATGGCCGCCCTGGACGTGCTCACAACCGAACCGCCGGAGAGGAACCCGCTCCTCTCTCTGGACAACGTCATCTGCACGGGGCACCTTGCGTTCTTCTCTCCCGAGTCTCTGGAGACTCAGTGGCGGCGCCCCTGCGAAGAGGTCGCTCGCGTGCTCCATGGCGAGTGGCCGGTCGCCCTTGTCAATCCTCAGGCGAAGCAGAGGTTCGTCGAGCGGTGGGGGGAGATGAAGCACACTTCGCCGGCCTCGGCTTGAAGGGGACACGCCGTGACAGGTTACGTGGGCAGGTCGTTGTCGGCGAGAACGGCGTCGTGCATAATCGGATGACAACGAAGAGGTTCCTGACAGGAGGTCAGCGATGCGTGCGATCATAGCGGCTCTGCTGGTGCTGGCGCTTCTCATCGCGCCGGGATGCAGCAAGGGGCCTGAAGCGGATGGGGAAGCCGGGCCGTCACCCTTTGCCCCGCCGGACTCCACTCCCACTTCTTCTCCCTTCGCTCCGCCGTCTACGACGTCGCCGGCCACCACGCCTCCGTCGCCGGCCACCACGCCTCCATTGCCGACTTTCACTCCGAGCGGGAACAAACCGCCGGTGGTCACGGGCATCACGCTCACTCCCGCCGGCTCAACCATCGCGAAGAATGCGACGGTGACTCTGGCATGCG
>CAZLPP010000084.1:0-2540 GCA_964561465.1 uncultured Dehalococcoidales bacterium | reverse complement strand
GAGCTGACGAAGGAGCCGCTGTTCGAGTCGCCGACGACATACGACGTAACCAAGTTCGTGCAGCGCATCGGGCAGAACATGGCGGCCTCGGACCAGCTCCAGTTCATGCTGAGCTTCCAGCTCGGTACGAACAACGACCAGACGGCCGACTACATGGCGTGGTCGAAGGTGCTGCTCACCGTGACCTTCGCGCCGAGCTAGTGGGCAGCGCAGATGCCGCGCGTGCCGGCGGCCGGGCGCCGGTCGGCCGGTGTGTCACGGCGAACGGCGTAACCCTGTGGACCGAATCGTTCGGTTCAGGCTCAGGCCGGCCCCTGCTGCTCATCATGGGTGCGATGAATCAGGGGCTCTTCTGGCCGCGGGAGTTCTGCGAGCACCTGGCAGACTCGGGCTTCTTCGTGCTCCGCTATGACCATCGCGACACCGGTCTCTCGAGCATCGTCGACTATGCCTGCTATCCGTACTCGCTGGAGGAGATGGCCGGCGATGCGCTTGCCATCCTTGATGCGTACGGCCTCGGATCTGCCGTCCCGGTCGGGCTGTCTATGGGCGGCTACATTGCCCAGTTGCTGGCGATCAGGTATCCCGGCCGGGTGAGCGCGCTGGTCCTCATCTCGACCACTGCCGACCATCGTCCCTACATGGCGGCCACCACGGGCGGGGACGCCGGGAGCTACTCTCTCCCGGCTCCGGCACGCGTCTATCTGTCGTACATCGAGTCCGCCGCCCGGCGCCGGCCGTCAACCCCGGCCGAGGTGGCTGAACTCGTGCTCGAAGGCTGGCGGGTCACGCACGGAGGCTCGCTTCCGTTTCCGGCGGACGAGATGAGGGCCATGATACAGGCGGCGGCCGCCCGCACGACCAATGCCTCGGCCGTCTATCACCACGCACTGGCCGTGGCTGCCTCGGCTCCCAGGACCGGGATGCTCCACCGAATCGCGGCGCCGACGCTCGTGATTCACGGCGCGTCGGACCCTTGCCTCCCCCTGCCGCACGGGCAGGCCCTTGCGGCAGGCATCCCCGGCGCCCGTCTGCTGACCCTGGACATGGGTCACATGCTGCCGCCAACCATGTCGGTCGAGGTTGCGACAGCCATCGTGCGCTTCCTGCGCGCGGGCGGAGTGACGGCGCCCGACCACTCGACTCTCACGGCGTGAGAAGTTGGACTACTTGACCATGGTCCCGGGCAGCCAGGTCGCGATCTCCGGGAAGGCGACGCAGAGCAGGACGCCCACGGCGATGAGGGCGATAAATGGGATGACCCCTCTGATGATGTCCCCCGTGGCGATGCCCAATTTCGGGTCCACGGCCCCTTTCAGGAAGAAGATGGCCTGGGCATAGGGCGGCGTCATGAAAGACGTCTGCAGGGCCATGTTGAACATGATGGCGAGCCAGATGGGGTCGAACCCGAGCGCGTTTCCGATCGGCGTGATGAGTGGCACCATGATGAGGATCATGGCGATGTCCGGGATGAACATGCCGAGGAAGAGCACGATGAGCATGATGAGGGAGAAGGTTCCCCACTTGCCGCCGGGCGCGGACAGCAGCAGCTCCGTGAAGTAGTCTCCGCCGCCGAGCGCCATGAAGACGCTCTGGAACATCGCCGCACCGATGCAGGTGAAGATGACCATTACGGTGGCTTCGAACGCCCGGGAGGTGGCCCTCTGCAGAGTCTTGAACTTCAGCTTGCGGTAGGCGAGTGCCACGAGTGCCGCTGCAACCGCTCCCATCGCCGCCGCCTCCGTGGGCGCCGCGACCCCGGTGTAGATGACGCCCAGGACGGAGAAGATGAGCACCAGGAGCGGCAGCGCGGAGGTCACGAACATCTTGCCCTTGAGCGACATCGATGTGATGCGCTCCTCGGGCGGGACCACCGGAGCCGTCTTCGGGTTCTTGAGGCAACGCACGACGATGTAGGTGATGTACAGCGCCGACAGCAGGAATCCCGGCATGAATGCTCCCATGAACAGCTTGCCGACGGAGATGCCGGCGATGGGACCGTAGATGATAAGCAGGATGCTCGGCGGTATGAAGATGCCGAGCGAGCCGCTGGCGCAGACGACGCCGCAACTGAGGGCCTTGTTGTAGCCCCGGCGGACCATCGCCGGCAGCGCCACGATGGTCAGCATGACCGTCGACCCGGCGATGATGCCCAGACAGGTCGCCAGCAGCGTACCGACGATGATGGCGGTGATTGCGATACCGCCGCGCAAGCCACCGAAGATGTAGTACATGGTGCTGAAGAGCTTCTCGCCGACCCCCGACTCCTCGATCATCGCACCCATGAAGATGAACAGCGGAATGGCGAGCAGGATGTAGTTGGAGGCAAGGCCGTACATCTGGTGGTAGAAGGTGGCGAACGCCTCCGGTCCCCAGAAGAGAAAGCCGGTGACGACGCCGATGCCGCCGAGCACCCAGGCGACCGGAAAACCGGAGAGCACGCCCAGGAGAATGAGCCCGAAGCCGACCAGGGTGAGCACTCCTGCGCTGACGTCTAGCATCGGCCGCCTCCGAGACCGCCGCAGTTGTGGACCGCCTTC
>CAZLPP010000083.1:0-5874 GCA_964561465.1 uncultured Dehalococcoidales bacterium | reverse complement strand
CTGAAGTCTCGTGGCTACAATGTTCGGGTGACGTGTCTCGATTCCTGACTCACGTACGCCTCTTGGTTGTCGCCTTCGTTCTGTGGTATCATGCGCGCGCATAGACGGTGTTGTCCCGCTGGGGATTAGTCTAGCGGTAGGACGACTGACTCTGGATCAGTTAGGCCTGGTTCGAATCCAGGATCCCCAGCCAGCCTTTCTTCTCGACTCCACTCAACCATTTCGGTGCCGCTGTGCGTTTTACTTGAGTGCGGCAACCCGCGAGTGGCCGTTGTCGACCGAGTCCGGCACACGTATAATCGGTCGTTGGCGCAGGAGAACCTCGAGTTGGCGGACTATCTGTACGACGTCTGGCATGCCTACTCGTCCGGCTGGGGCCTGGTGGTGTCTTCCGGGATGTACCTCTGGCTCAGCCTGTGCCTGATGGTCATCGCCCGCAAAGCGAAGGTGAACGGCTGGTGGGTGGGGTGGGTGCCGCTTCTCAATCTGAAGCTCATGTGCGTTCTTGGCAAGCTGGGTAACAGCTTCTTCCTGGTTTTCGTGGGCGTCTTCGGCGCCATCGTTGTCGGCCTGGTTGCGTGGTGGCCGCTCTGGCTCACGTTGTGGCTCAGCGTCTGGGCTGTCTGCTGGGTCGTCGTCTGGATGAGAATCTCCCGGGAGCGTGGCCGCCACAGCGCCCTGGGCATTCTGGTGCTGGTCCCGGTTCTCAACCTGGTGCTGTTCGGCGCCATCGCGTTTGGCGACTAGCGGGTCGGGTTCGCGTTCTCTACAGGTCGCCGATCTCACGCTGGCGGTTCTTCGAGGTGGCGTGCCACCGCCGGCTCCAGCATCGCCCGGGGCAGTGCTCCCAGCTTCTGGTCGACAAGGCGCCCGTTCTTGAATACGAGTATGGTGGGAATTGACTGAATGCGGTAGCGCGAGGCGGTCGCGCGGTTCCGGTCCACATCCAGTTTCGCAAAGGTGACGCGCCCCGCGTAGTCTCTGGCAAGTTCCTCGATGGCAGGTGCGACCATGCGGCAGGGGCCGCACCACGCCGCCCAGCAGTCAACCACGAGCAGCGCGTTGTCCGTCACCGCCGCGTCGAAGGTCGCGTCGGTCAGTTCAAGGATGGCGCCGGCTGATGCGGGTGGTTGGTGCGGGGGTACTGTCCCTTCAACGAGAGTCACCGCGCCGTCCGGGGCCTCGATGAACGTGAATCCGACCTCGGGCCACTTGAAAGATGTCTTTAGCTTGTCTCGCGCCGACCGCAGCGCGTCCCAGTTGCGCTGCTGCTCGTACTTCCGCAGTTGCTCAAGCAGTACGGTGGAGGTGACTTCGGCCTTGTAGAAGCGGCGCAGAAGCTCGTCGAGTTGTTCCTGATCGGCCAGAGTCCGTTTTTCGCTGTCGCTGAGGCCGCCGACTGCCTTGAGTCGCTCTTGCGCGCGCTGTGAGAGACCGTCATCCGGAACCATTGCAGCCTCCTCTAACCGCCGTCAACGGGGCGGGATGCGTTCGTTCCTTGTCGGGTCCAATCGCATGATTCTGGTGGCCCGGCGTTCGGCAGGCCCGGTCTAACGCGCAGCGCGCATCGAGCGCGCCCGCTGGAACCCCAGGAACGAGTAGACGCCAGGCGAGACCCGCTCGAGGCAGGCGTGCGGGTGGAGCTGGTCGCCGGGGCGTCCCACTTCGACGTCCTTGAGCACGAGGTCGCGGTCGAGGGCGCCCGGCGTGTCGTACGCGCCAGGCATAAGCTCGTCGCGCAGCACGATTCGAATGTCATCGAGTGTGAAAAGCTTGCGTCCGCGTGCCGACAGGACGAGGCCGGCCAGATAGGGGCCCCACTGCCGGAACGCGTAGGTGTCGTCGAACATGGTCCTCTCTTCCGGGTCGGTGATGAGCCGGTCGCCAAGCTCGCGTTTCAGATTGGCAAGCGCCTGAGCTGGACTGACCGGCGCCGCGGCGGCCGGCAGTTCCAGGACCGATGGTCTGCCCGGGTCCTGGGCGGAGCCGCCGTTCGATCTGCTGCCGGCGGAGTGTCCATCCGACAACTCGCGCAAACGTTCCATCACCCAGAGACGGGCCAGGGTTTGCGGCGACTCATCCAGGTCGCGGGCCAGAGCCCGCAACTGCTGCGCCCGCGCGACCGGCAGTTCGATCCGCAGCGTCACCGCATCGGGTCCGGATTCGCCCTGTGGTTCAAAGCCGCTCGAGCTGTCGTCTGCCGGCGCGCCGTGTCCCGCGGCTGGCCGGCCGACGGTTCCCATGATGCTGCGGTACATGTACTGGTCGATGTCCGGACCGGCGCCCGGGGCGCCGGAGACGGGGCGCCGGATGGGCTCGCGGGACTGGTCCACCCCGCCTCCGAAACCGGGCGCGTCCCCCCGGGGTCCCGGTCGCCCGTTGCGCTTCTTCTTCTCTTTCTCGAACAATGTTCCGCTCTCCTGCGTGTGTCGCCGGAAGACAGTCAGAAATATAGCAGACAGAAGGCGGCCTACGCATCTGGATGACCTTTCAGAGCAGGGCAATCCCGATCGAGCACGGCGTTGCCTTCGTGAGGGCCGCGCAACGTGTCAGTGGGAGGTCGGGCCGGCGGCGGCCTGTGGGTGCGTGTGAATAGCCCCGCGCGCGAGGGAGGCGAATATGCCGGCGAGGCAGGCCAGGGTGCAGATGACGAGGGTGGTTCTCATCGCCGAGACGAAGAGGGGAAGCGGCGCCGACTCGACGGGGATGTCTCCTATGATCGCGTTGATGACGACCGTGGCGGCTCCCATGCTGAGTACCATCCCGACCTGTCTCATGGTGCTCAGCGTGGCGGACGCCACGCCGTAGCGGCGTGACTCAACCGAGGTCATGACTGCGTTGGTATTCGGAGACGAGAAGAAACCGACGCCGATGCCGAGCAACGCCAGCGCGCACACCACGGCCCCGACCGGCGTGTGCAGCGTGAAGCGCGACATGACGAACAGCGCGATCACGGTGAACCCCATTCCGGCTGAGGCGAGCATGCGGGGTTCCACCCGGTCGGACAGTCTCCCTGCAAGCGGCGAGAGGACGGCCTGCATCAGGGGCATGGCAATCAGGACGAGGCCGGCAGTGCGGGGCGTCAATCCCGAGACCAACTGAAGATACAGGCTGACGAGGAATGTGGCGGCGAAGGTTCCTGCGTAGTTGAGCAGTGCGGCGACGTTCGACAATGCGAACGTCACGTTGCTCCTGAACATGGCGACGTCGATCAGTGGTGCAGGGATCCGACGCTCCGTCCGCACGAGCAACGCGAGTGAGGCGAGCCCCGTGGCCATCCCCGCGACGCCTTCCCAGCGTGGAAGGAGGGTCAGCCCGTACATGGTTCCCAGCAGAAACACCGCGTAGAAGGCGAATCCAGCCCTGTCGAAGTGTGGGGCACGTCCACCAGTCTGCTGGCTGGGGAGTCCGGACAGGGCCGTCACCAACAGCAACAGGCCGAGGGGTACGTTCATCAGGAAGACGGCGCGCCATCCGAGCGCCTGCGTGACGAATCCTGCGACGGCCGGACCGAGCGAGAGCCCCGCGTAGAGCGCGGCGGCGTTGATGCCAAGAACCCGGCCGCGTTCACCGGGAGCGAAGGCGGAGATGAGGATGGCAACAGCGGTGCTCGCGAGCATGGAGCCGCCGGCGCCCTGCACCGCGCGTGCGAATATTAGCGCGGAACCGGTTGGCGCAAATCCGGCCAGCGCCGAACCCGCGACGTAGGTTGCGACGCCCGAGACAAGCACGCGCTTGCGCCCTCTGGTGTCTCCCAGCCATCCGAAAGGCACTAACAGCAGTGCGCTCGTGAGCAGGAACGAGGTTGCCACCCAGGTGAGCTGCACGGCCGTCATACCGAGGCCCTGTCCTATCGAGGGAAGGGCGACGTTCACGGAAGAGCCCATGAACGGGAAGAGGAACGAGGCGGCACACGTGACCCAGAGCACCGCCCTCTGTGTGCCTCGAGTCGCCCCGGCTTCGGTCATGAGCGGACATTATATCCCACGTGGCGTGATGCCCCGGGGCACCTTGCGGCTTTCGTTGTGGTGGGCCACAGGCGGAGTCTGGACAGGAGAGTGGAAGAGAAGGGAACGCCACGCGCCACCGCATGACGCGGGTGGACGCGCCTCGACGGCTCTACTGCCGCTGCGAGCGGCGCCACTCCTCCCAGAGGCTGCGAAGCTCTTCCTCGGGCACGGCCCCGGCGCGGAGGAGCGTCAGTTCAGTGTCAGAGACGCGGACAACCGATGATGGAGCCGAACCGCCCGCGCGGCCGGCTTCAAGAACGTAGTCGACGCCGTTCCCGAACTGCCTTCTCACCTCATCCGGAGTCATGGCGGGCGGTCTCCCGGTCAGATTGGCGCTTGTACCTGTGATCGGCGCTCCGAAGAGCCGGATGACTCGAACGCAGATGGGATCGTCCGGAACGCGCAGCCCGACCATGCCGTCGCGCAGGACGGCGGCGGGCAACTCGACGCGCGAGGGAAGAACAAGTGTCAGGGCGCCGGGCCAGAACTTCTTCGCCAGCGCCAGCGCTGCACCCGCAAGAGGGCCGGTGACCGTCTCAGCCTGCGCGATGTCCGCCACGAGCAGCGGCAGCGGCGCGTCCGGCGAACGTCCTTTCAATTCGACCACACGGCGAACCGCATCCGGACTGCGGCCGTCCGCTGCCAGACCATACACGGTGTCCGTCGGCAGGGCCACAACTCCACCCTGAGTCAGGACGTAGACGGCCTGGCGAATCTGCCTGTCGAGGCTGTTCGCGACCAGCATTCCGATCCAGGTGCAGCACTGCATTGCAGGCACGAGTGTAGCAGAGGTCGACAACACCGCCAAACGGCGTGCCGGGAAGGACTGTCGTTTGCCTTGCGTGTCTCCAGAACCGGCGCGGAACTGTCTCACCCGAGCCACTGCACCGGAGACCTTGTCACCACGGCCGGTCCGGGCCACAATGGAGCCTGGTACGGCCGGGGATGCCTCCGCTCCATCGTCTGAGCGTTTCGGGGAGCAACGGAGGCTGGATCACACTCATGCCACGGAAAGGAGATCGGCGTGAAGACTATACCCCTCACCCGCAACTTCGGCAGTCCTTCGAACTACGTGTTTGATGCGCGAACGCCTCCGGTTCTTCGTGTTGCACCCGGTGAGCAATTCCGCGCGGAACTGCAGGATGCATTCAACGGTCTGCTGCGTGAGGACCCGTCTCGGCGGCAGCCGGACGACCTCAGGCCATATACGGACCATGCTCCGTTCTGGTACAACCCGGTTTGCGGCCCGGTGTATGTGGAAGGTGCTGAGAAAGGGGATGTGCTGGCCGTCAGCATCGATGGCATCGACGGTCTGAGCGACGGTACGCTCTCCACAGTGCCGCGGGCGCACCACTTCGCAGGCATACGCGGCTGGGAGGAAACCGACGAGTCGTTCACGGGAGTCGTCCGCCATCGCGATGGTGTTGCCGAGTTCTCCTACGCAGAGCACACGCATCGTTGGCGCCTGCAGCCGTTCGTCGGGACGATTGCGACTGCGCCGGAGCATGAGGTGCTGTCATCCCTGCCGACGAACTTCGGCAGCATCATGGCATCGGGCGGGAATCTGGACTGCTGCGACATCCGGCCGGGCGCGACCGTGTATCTCCAGTCGATGAACGATGGTGGTCTGCTGTACTGCGGCGACCTGCATGCTTCACAGGGTGACGGCGAGCTGTGCGGCGTTGCGAACGAGGTGTCGGGGAGCCTGACGCTCACCTGTCGCGTCATCAAGCGCAGGTGGCTTCGGAACGTTCGCGTGGAGACCCCCGACTCGCTCATCTCGCTCTACTGCTACCGCCCGATGGAGGATGGATTCAGACAGGCAGTGCGTGACCTGATACTGTGGCTGGAACAGGACTACGGA
>CAZLPP010000082.1:1836-6142 GCA_964561465.1 uncultured Dehalococcoidales bacterium | reverse complement strand
CAAACAAGCGTGGCGAGCATGCGTTCTGCTATCCTTGACTGGCTCACGCGTGGCAGCAGGCTGCCTGCTCAACCGTGAGCTTTGTCTCACCACGTGGAAGGAGGACGGATGAAGCTTCCCGAGTTGCAGAGCACGTCGATGATGACACTGGAAGACGCCCTGGCCAGGCGCCGCTCGATACGCTCCTACAAGAAGGAGCCGCTCACGCTCAGCGAGCTGGGCCGGCTTCTCTGGGCGGCACAGGGCCGCACGGGAACGCGTGACTTCCGTGCCGCCCCTTCGGCCGGCGCAACGTATCCTCTCGAGCTCTACGTCGCCGCCGGCAATGTGGAGGGTCTGGAACCGGGACTGTACCACTACGTTGCGCCTACTCACGAGTTGTCACTTGTCAAGTCCGGCGACCTGCGTGCGGAACTGTGTGCTGTCGCCCTCGACCAGCCTCCCGTCAGGGAAGCCGCCGTCGACCTCGTCCTGACCGCTGTGTACGAGCGGACCACCGACCGGTACGGTGAGCGGGGCAGGATGTACGTCCACATGGACGTCGGCCACGCCGCGGAGAATGTGCTGCTGCAGGCGACGGCCCTTGGGCTCGGCGCCGTGCCCGTCGGCGCCTTCAGAACCCGCACCACGGGAACGCTGCTCGGCCTTCCCGAGACGGAGGTGCCGCTCTACCTCATCCCGGTCGGGAGGCTGTAGTGCCCGAATCCGAGGCCGTCGTCGTCCTCGTCACGACTGCGGGACAGCAGGAAGCCGAGGCGCTGTCGCGCGCCCTGCTGGAGGCGCGCCTCTGCGCCTGCGTGACGATACTGCCACACGCCACCTCGCTCTTCCACTGGGAGGGCAAGGTCGATGTTGCGCAGGAGGCCCTCCTCGTCATCAAGTCCACCCGGGAGGCGCTCCCGGCCCTCGTTGAGGGCGTCAAGAGCCGTCACAGCTACCAGACCCCTGAGATCATCGCTCTGCCGGTCGTCGGCGGAAGCGAGCAGTATCTCTCCTGGCTGGTTTCGGAAACGCGCCTCCCACCGGGTTATACGTAGCCGCGTTGACGGAAACAGACCACCCACTTACACTGTCTCCTGCCAGCCGCACACGCCGGGTCTGACAGCGTGGCTGCGCCGCGCCACCCGTGAGCGTCAGGAACGGAAAGGAGTGAACCAGAATGAAGTTCAAGAATGACAAAGAGCTGTTCGATATGATGGAGCAGAAGCTCTACACATCCGTCGTCTCAGATGTCGTCGACAAGCTGGGGTACCGGAAACAGGCCATGCGGGCGGACATCAACCCGATGTGGCCCGGCGCCGTTGTCGCCGGCAGGGCCCACACCGTCCTCAGCGTCGACATCTACGAGGTCAAGGAGAACCCCTACGAGAAAGAGATCCTCGCCGTCGACACCCTGAAGCCGAACGACGTGCTCGTGGGCGGCACGAACTGCTCCACGCAGACCGCCCTGTGGGGCGAGCTGCTCTCGACCGCCTCACGCGCCCGCGGCGCCAGAGGCGCCGTCATCGACGGCTACACCCGGGACCTCGTCAGGATAGCCGAGATGCGCTTCCCCGTCTTCGCCACCGGCACCCGGCCGCTCGACTCGATGGGACGGAGCATCGTTCTCGAGGTCGGCCGGCCGGTCATGTGCGGCGACGTGCTCGTCCACGAGGGCGATATCGTGATGGCCGACATCGACGGCGTCATAGTCATCCCGAGGGAGATCGAGGAGAAGGCCATCGACATGGCCTTCGAGAAGGCGAGTGCGGAGGATACCGTGCGCGACGAGCTCTTGAAGGGAGCGCTTCTCGGGGACGTGTACCGGAAGTACGGAGTGCTGTAGCGACAACGGGGCCCGGCGACGGGCCCCTTCGTGTTTTCGGCTCACAAGGAGGGAGAAGGTGAAGATAACCAGTGTTGAGGCCATCGAGCTGCGGCTGCCCGAAGACCAGATCGAAGACAAGTGCTCCTCGGGCCAGGACGCCCTCATCATCAAGGTTCACACGGACGAGGGCATCACCGGCATCGGCGAGATCGACTCTTCGCCGCGAGTATCCAAGGCGGTGGTCGAGGCCCCGTTCAGCCACTCGGTCACGTCGGGTCTGGCCCGCCTGCTCGTCGGACTGAACCCGCTCGATATCCGTGTCCTCTGGGAGAAGCAGTACCAGGCGACCTTCTACTATGGCCGGCGCGGTCCGGTCATCCACACCATGGGCGGCATCGACATGGCGCTCTGGGACATAGCCGGCAAGTACTACGGCAAGCCCATCTACCAGTTGCTCGGCGGCGCCTTCCAGAAGAAGGTTCGGGCCTACGCCAGCATCCTCTTCGGCCGCGACGGCGACGAGACCGCCGAGATCGGACGGAAGTGGGTCAACCGCGGCTACACCGCCGTCAAGTTCGGCTGGGGTCCGATGGGCCAGAACGAGAAGCTGGACGTTGAGCTGGTCGCCGGCGCCCGCCGCGGCGTCGGCCCCGTCAAGGATGTTCTCGTCGACGCCGGCTGCTGCTGGGACACGATGACCGCCATCCGGCGGGCGCGCCAGTACGAGGAGTTCGGCATCCTCTGGCTGGAAGAGCCGCTGCAGCAGGATAACCTCGAGGGCTACATGCGGCTGGCAAGCGTCTCACGCATTCCCATCGCTGCGGGCGAGGGCGACGCCGGCCGCTTCGCCTGGCGGGACCTCATCGACCGCGGCGGCATCCACATCGCGCAGATAGACCTCGCCCGCAACGGCTTCACCGAGGCCATGCGCATCGCCGACCACGTCGAGGACAAGAGCATGCGGGTCGTCAACCACTTCTATACCACCGGCATCAACCTCGCTGCCGGCCTGCAGTTCCTCGCGGCCCGCAAGTCAACCTTCATCCTGGAGTACTGCGTCGAGGAGACTCCCATGCGCTGGGACGTCACGAAGCAGAAGATGGAGATAGACTCAGAGGGTTTCGTCCACGTTCCGGAGGGACCGGGCCTGGGCATCGACCTGGACGAGGACACCGTCGACCGTTTCCGCGTCGCCTGACATCGCAGACAGCAGAGCGGGCGCCCGTTGCAGTGAGGGCGCCCGCTCCTGCAGCACACTCCGGCGAACCCTAGACGAGGCCCCAGTCGCGATACCCCTCGCGAATCACCTTCAGATACTCGTCCGATGGGGGCGTCTCCGGCGCCCGTCCCTTCTTGAAGTACGTCACCGCCTCCACTGCATCGCCCAGGTCGTTGAACACGATGACGTTCATCCGGTCGTAGATGTCGGGGTAGCCTTCGTAGCGATCAAGTGCCCGCAGACACCGGTCGTCTATCTCGTACACGCCGCCGGGCACCTGTTCGCCTTTCTGCAGGCGGATGGTCGCCGTGCCGCCGCCGCGGGTGCGCGAGCCGGCGGTAAAGATGAGCATGTAGTTGGGCAGGCGCGCGGTGAAGAGCCGCCTCGCGCCCGGACAGCGCTGCTCCATTTGCCGGTAGCTCAGATTCGAGCCGTAGGCGAAGTACTTCACAGCGCCTGCCTCTCCATCCCTGTCGTCACCCGAGCTTCTCCGTCAACTCGGCGAAATCCTCCATCGGGATGACCGACCACGTCTCGGTCTGGATGCCGGGGTCAAGGTACGAGATGGACAGGGGCACGCTCGCCGCCTTCTCCTGGTCCGGCGCCTCGTAGATGAACACCATGTCGTACGGGCCGAGGATGCCGTACGAGCCCATCAGCTTCACGCCCAGACCCTCGATGCGTTTGGCGCTGTCCTGCCACTCTCTGCAGAAGTTGGCTATCCCCCGCGCCTCCTGATGAGTGAACCGCACCATCGTCATATACATCGCCATCGCAACCTCCTCCTCACGCCACCCTCACTGCTCTGCGTACCACAGCGAGTTCGCGATTTCAAACGCCATGCCGCGAGCCCGCGCCGGAGAGCGGGCCAGGAAACGGACCGGCGACGGGACCGCAGCTCAGCGGAGGAAGATGGCAATCAGTCCGACGACGATGAGGTATATCCCGACGAGGTAGTTGAGGATCTTCGGGAAGATGAGGACGACGATGCCAAACACGAGGCTCGCGATTCCGAAGATGAGTCCGGTACCCATGCCGCGTCCCTCCTCTGCACTCTACTGCGTTATTCTGCCAGAACGTCCGCTCAGCGCCAACAGCGCCTCAGCCTCAGGCAGCGCTCACGCGCTCCGCGTCCTCGCAATCAGCGCCGCGCCGAACAGCGGAGAGTCGTCCCCCAGCAGCGCCGTTCGAATCTCGACATCGCAGGCCTCAGCGACGTAACTCCGCTGGCGGGCTGTCTTCGCCGCGGGGCCGAGTATCGGCTCTCCTATCTTGGTGAC
>CAZLPP010000082.1:0-1736 GCA_964561465.1 uncultured Dehalococcoidales bacterium | reverse complement strand
CGCCCGCAGGGACATGCCGGGCCGTTCACGTCTATCGTCATGTGCCCTACTTCACCTGCTCCTCCGCAGTACCCTTCCTGCAGGCGGCCGCCGGATATGATGCCCCCGCCGATGCCCGTGCTCACGGTCACGTACACAAGGTCGGACACCGCCTCGTGCAACGCGAAGTGCCACTCACCCAGCGCAGCAAGCGTCGCGTCGTTCGCCAGCCTCACCGGCTTGCCGAACCGCTCCTGCAGCAGCGCCCGCAGCGGCGTGCGGCGAAGCGAGTCCACGTTGGGTGAGTATGCGACTACGCCGTCACGTGTGTTGACGATGCCTGCGCACGAGACACCAACGGAGGCAACCGCCTCGAGCCGCGTCCCGGCGGCCGCAAGCGCAAGTCGCGTGACGCGGTCAACCTCGTCAACCAGTGCCGCGGCATCGCCGCCGTCCGGAGTGGCGCCTCGCGACCTCCCGAGCAGGTTGCCGTCCGCGTCGGCGACCGCCGCCGCGATCTTCGTCCCGCCGATATCGACGACCAGTACAGGGCTGTTCCGTTCACTCTCTTGCATGGCGCGAGCATACTACGTGCGGCCACGACGCGTTGTCAACGGCGGAAGAGAGTCGCTACAATAGCAGCCGATGATACCCTTCGAAGAGATGCGTGAACTCGCGCAGACCACGCCGTCGCGAATCATCCTGCTGGTGATGGACGGCATCGGCGGCCTGCCACACCCGCAGACGGGCAGGACGGAGCTCGAATCCGCCCGCAGGCGCAACCTCGACCGGCTGGCGCGGGAGAGCATCTGCGGCATGTCGACCCCGGTCAGTCCCGGCATCACGCCGGGAAGCGCGCCCGGTCACATGGCGCTCTTCGGCTACGATCCACTCAAGTACCAGTTCGGCCGCGGCATAGTCGAGGCGTTGGGTCTCGATATCGAGGTGGGACCGGGCGACGTCGTCGCACGAGGCAACTTCTGCACTGTGGACGACTCGGGGAGCATCACCGACCGCAGGGCCGGACGCCTCGCCACGGCCATCAATCACGAGCTGTGCGACCTCATGAACGGCCACGTCCAGGTTGCCGGGTTCCATGCCGAGTTCTTTCCGGGCAAGGAGCACCGCTTCGTGCTGCGGCTCCGCGGCCAGGGGCTGTCCGACCGCGTGGCGGACACCGACCCGCAGCGCGAAGGCATGCAGCCACTCCACGCGAAGGCGCTCATCGCGGAGGCCGAGCCGACTGCACAGGCTGTCCGCTCCCTCGTCGAGCAGGTCCGGGCACTTCTGGCAGGCAGGAAGCCCGCCAACATGCTTCTGCTCCGCGGCTTCAGTCAGCACCCGGACTATCCGTCTCTCCGCGACATCTACAAGCTCACGCCCGCCTGCATCGCGACGTACCCCATGTACCGCGGCGTCGCCCGCGTGGTCGGCATGGACATCCTGCCGGCAGGCGAGACACTGCAGGACCAGATTTCCATCCTCAGGCAGAGCTACAAGAGCTACGACTACTTCTTCCTGCACTACAAGAAGACAGACGCGCGCGGCGAGGATGGCGACTTCGCGGCCAAGGTGAAGGCCATCGAAGAGTTCGACGCAGCGCTGCCCGCGATCCTCGAGCTTGAGCCGGACGTGCTCGTCGTGACCGGCGACCACTCGACGCCGGCCGCCCTTGCGATGCACAGCTGGCACCCCGTGCCGGTCATGCTCCGGGCGCAGCACTGCCGGCGCGACGAAGTCGACGAGTTCACCGAGCG
>CAZLPP010000081.1:0-6205 GCA_964561465.1 uncultured Dehalococcoidales bacterium | reverse complement strand
TCTGCACTCTGTGCAATCCTACCGCCGCCTTACATGACGAGCAAGAGCACCACGTGGAGGACGTCGGCCGTCGAGCAGTGCGCCTCAGC
Source organism: uncultured Dehalococcoidales bacterium (assembly GCA_964561465.1). Classification (GTDB taxonomy): domain Bacteria; phylum Chloroflexota; class Dehalococcoidia; order GIF9; family AB-539-J10; genus SKVJ01. The sequence continues at coordinate 6,116 of CAZLPP010000081.1, read as the reverse complement.
ACTCGCTAGCGAGCCCGCGCGTACTCGACGTACCGATTCACGATCCGGAAGTCGACGGACTCGTAGAGCCCGCGGGCGGCGGCGTTCTGCTCGCCGGTCGACACACAGACGCGGTTCATCCCGCGCGCCTTCATCCGACGCAAGCACTCGAGTAGCACGGCACGGGTCAAACCCTGCCGTCGGTACGCCTCGCGAGCTCCGACCGGGCCGAAATCGCCAATCTTGTTGACCGGGTCGAGCCAGCCGTTCACGTACGCGGCAATCGTGCCGTCAGGGGCAACAGCCACCACGTCGAGGTCGCGGTCGTAGCCGGGCATCCGCATGAAGCGCACGTACTGCTCGTCCGTGACGTCACCCACCGTCCACGGATGCCACACCTCACGCTGGGCTTCAGCCCGTCTCCGCACCTCGTCTGTGTCCAGAGACAGGGAGCGGATCTCGTAGCCGGGAGGCGCCTCCTGCTCGCCAACTGGATCGCCCAAAGAGCGGAGCATGTTCACCTCTACGTACTCGCGGCGCTGGAAGCCGTGTTGCTCGAGGAAGGCGATCCGCTCGGCATTGTCGATCCGCGTGCCGACAACCATCGGATCCTTCCAGCGCTCCGCATCTTCCGTGCGAAGCTCCGCCACAAGGTCGCTCGCCCATGCCAGTGCCTCGTCCTCGATCCCCTTCCCTTCGTAGTCCGGAAGCACCTGCCAATCGAAGAACGGGTCATCGTTCAACGTCGCGTAGCCGACCAGCTTGCCGTTGTCGTGCCACAGACGCACGTGCCTCCGTGGGTCCAGGTGGCACTCAATCATGAAGAACGAGAACGCCAGCTCGCCCACATGCCAATAGCGCCAGTCGCTTGTCTCTGAACGCGCCGCCATCAGCAGGGCGTACATCTGACGTAGGTCACCTTCAGTCTCGAAGCAGCGGGACGTCACCGAACCTACAGGTCTGGCTTGATTGGGTCTGGAGTCCATCGATCGTCTCCTGCATCCGCCTTCTGGGTTCGGCGTGCGTTGAGCGCGAGCCTACAGCGAGGGAGCGCGTCCGGCAAGTGCCTCAAGTGGAGACGGCTTCGGACGCAGCTCGCCGCCTACGCGATGGCCGCGAGGGCCCGGCTGGGAAGGAAACAGGAATGTGGCACTGCAAGACCTGAGACTGCCGCCTCGAAGAACCCGCTTCGACGAGCCGTTCAGCTGCCTAACGCCCAGCATCAGCGGCGGCGCGAAGCGCCGTCCGCTGCATGCGTCTTGCTTGACGCCCCTATCCTCAATGCCTTCGTCCTTCTCAAGCTGCTTCACGTAGCACTCCAAATCCCCCGCGATCTTCGCGAACACTGCTGGGAGTAGGGAGACGATATCCGAGACCCGTGGCGCGCTGCCGTGTGGCCCGCCGTGGTAGTAGCGCAGGTGATCGAGAATGGCGCTCTTCTCTGATTCCGGCATCTAATCGAGCGGGCCGCGCGTCTGGTAGTCGTGCAGGTGTGACAGATGAATAAACGCGCAGCCGAAAGCGTATACGGACTTGGTCCACCCGTGCAGCGCGTTCGCAAGATCGACCATCTCGCGGTCCGTAATCGGCTTCAGCGAGCCAGATCTAGTCCACTTCCGCCCTGACACGACGTCGCCGATGAGTTGGTGTCGACAGTGTCGGTCGCCCTGCGCGAGCAGAAAGACAACCCGCACGAGCGAGTCGAACTCTTGGCGCAACGTCGACACCATCTGCCCGGACAAAGCACGTAGCGCCAGTATTGCCTGCCCATGCTCGGCGGACCGCGCGCGAACCTGTCGACAGAACGCGTCGAGCTCGCTCATGTTCCTGCCCACTCAATGAGCATCAGGCCCCGTCCTTGCCGAGAATCGTCTCAAGGTCCTGAAGATCCTGCTTCATCTGCGCGAGTCGGCTCGGTTCGATTACTGATCCGAATTGGGCCGAGATGATGTCCAGCTCGACCTTTCGGGATCTGGCGAGCAAGCGCACCAGGTCGCGCATACGTGATCCGGCATCTTCCATGGTCTCGGTTGCCTCGGCGAGCCGTCGAACCTTCTGCGACTCCCGGACGCCGAGCTTCTCGATAACGGTCTGAATACGAGTGCAGGCTGCGCCGAGCGCCGCTTGGAGGTTGCCGGATGAATGGGGCTCGAAGGTTGCGGCGGTCACGCCCGCGAGGTCGGTCGGAAGTGCTGGCGGATGTGTCCGATCGTACAGCATGAACGTGCGATCTCGGCTGAGCCCACCAACAAACACGCCCAGTTCGAAGAGGACATTGTCGCGGGCCACCGGCCATTCTGTTCCCCGAGAGACCGTCAGGTCGTCAGCGGTCAGCACCAGCACCGCAAAGTCGAAGCGCTCAAGGGCCAAGACCAGTGACTCGAGCGTCCCTTGCGTGAGGCCAAACACTCCTTGGCTCCAAATGTCGACTTCGCAAACCCGGTCCAGGCCGACCTGCATGGCTTGGGCAATACGAAGACCCTCGCTTGACGAGCCGACGAACACCGACGGTCTAACTCGTGCGACAGGCATTGAGCCCTCCGTTGCGCGTCTAGCGTCCAAGCTCAGGGGCGCTGCGCGGCTTTATCGGGCAGCGTCCCCTGGAGCGACGGGTTGGGCACCGGCATGGGCTTCGGCACGGTCTTTGATTCTGCCAAGCCGAACAAGGCGAGCCGCAATTGCTCCTTGGGTTCGGCCGTGTTTCGCCGCTATTGCTTTGACTGGAGTGCCTGCATCAAAGGTGGCGAGAAGCTCTTTGTCTTCTTCGTCAGACCAAGAGCGCCCGGCGTTGCCGGGCAATGAAGTGTCGCGTTCCGCGCGTGTTGCTGCTATTTCGAGAGCTTTCACAGCGACAAAGAGAGCACGGATTACCTGTGGGCTATTGAAGGTACTCTGCGTGGGCAGTATCTCTCCTGTCTCTGGATCAATGCCATTCGCGAGAGACTCGATGATTCTCTGTGCTTCGAGTGGTGACATAGAGAGAGCCTCCGTATTAGGGTGCCCAACCATGGCTAGCGTGCAATAACGCACGTTAGCATCATGCCAGCGTGAGGCACCATTCTCTCCTTACATCCGCTGTCCATTCCACTTATCACCTCACATATTGACAGACAGATCCTCGCAAATCATCCTACAACCATGAAGCTCCTGGAGCAAACGCGGCAGATATGCAGGACGAAGCACTACTCTCCCCGGACAGAGGAGTCATACACACGGTGGATCGAGCGATTCCTCCGCTTTCACCGCGAGGCGGCGGGCCTCTGGGTTCACCCAAGCGACATGTCTGCCGAGCATGTCGAGGCGTTCCTCACGTATCTTGTCGTCCGCCGGGGCGGCGAGGTCAAATCCCGCCTTCACGTGTCGTGAGCGGTCGCTGCCCATTCGGTTCGACACGAACCCAACACACCCTGCCCCGCTCCACGCGATCGAGGGGTTCTCGGCGCTGAGCGCCATAGGCCGGTAGAATGGCTCGAGAAGCGAGGGGGACACCATGCTGAAGAGGGGACGTTCTCGAGTGGTTGTAGTGTGCGTAGTTGTCTTGCTGGCCGCCATGACGTGGAGCGCGACGGGCTCGGAGCTGCGCACGGGCGGGCGCACAGTGGTCGTTGGGTCCGCCCTGCCATCAGTGGCGGGCAGCGCGGAGGTCGACCTCTTCGCGGGGCTCGGTTCCCTTGAAGCCTCGAGCACGACGGAGCTGTCGCTCTTCCCCTACACGATGGGCAACGAGACGATTGCAGTCTCGCTCGTCCGCGACTGGTTGAGTCTGACTGCCGAGTACCAGTTCAGCCTCGCGCCACTTGGGATCACAGCGCCGACGATCCTCATGCAGGCGACTCCGCCTGCGTGGGTCGCGACCTGGGGATTGTTCCTCGTCGATGCCGGTGTCGACGCCGAGGCTCGCCTCCTGGGCGATGGCCTCGCGGCGACGCCCCTGCGGGCCGAGGTCTGGGTGAGAGGAGGCGCTGGCATCGGATGCACCGTCAGCGTGATCGACTACCTGCGCGTCGCGGCAACCCTCGAGGCTACGTTGAGCGCGCCGAACGGGACGATCTGGCCGACGCCGAGTCTGCTCGCGTCAGCCTCCGTCGGCCGCGTGACGCTCTCGAGCGAGACGGAGCTGGCGTTCGCCGGCGGGATCCACGTTGCTGCGGAGGCGGTGTCTCTCGTCTGCTCGTGGCTTGAACTGGGGATCTCCGCTCGAGCGTGGTGCACGTTCTCTGGCGAGCCGACAGGACCAAGCGTCGGGCTTCGCATCGCGTACGAGTTCGGCGCGCACCCGCTGCGGCCGTTCCCAGACAGCGCTGAGTGCGTCGGCGGCGTCTGCCACTAGCCGAGAACGTTTCGTCCACAGGCCCCGTCGTCAGATCATCCTTGCCTGGCTTCCGGCGTGGTGGATTCCTCGCTCAGGTACGAGATCCAGGCCTCGCCGGACGATCCTGGAACTTCTGCCTGGCCGAAGGCACAGGTGGTTCGGTCCTTGATGGCCGTAGCACCTGACGGCCGGTCCTAGGACCAGCTTTGGACGGTATGCACGGGCAGGTCAGCTGTTGCTCCCCGCCATCCTGGCTTCGCTCGAGGGAATGAGGCTCAAACGCATCACTTGGCCGGGAGCCCTACGCCTGGGCTATCGGCTCTCGTCCTTGGAGCCGCTTGATCTCCGCCTCGGCGAGTGCACACTCGGGAACGGCTGCCTTGCGCCGTGACTTGCGTAGCCACCTTTGCGCCTCCGCACTATCGCCAAGATGCGCGTAGGCTATGGCCAGCCAAGCCGCATTTGCAGCCTTCTCATTCTTCTCCGCGCCCAAGGATCTGCGGGCCTTTCGCAGCATGCCCATCGCCGGCGCGATGTCCACGTCTGTAGGGTGCGGATGCGGGTTCCGTGCAAGAGCTTTCCGCAAGAGCACACAGCCTCGTGTCCCTAGAAACGAAGGAATACTCGCCACACGCACGGCCTGGCGCGAGTACTCGTCAGCCTCTGGAAGGAGGCTCATGTCATTGAGCAGCACGTCGCAACACGCGATGCGGTTCCAGCAATAGGCGCGCTGTAGGGTGTTCTCTGCAAGTGAATCGAGAACCGACACCAACTCCTCTCGGTCTTCCTCGACGCTGCGGGTCGGAGATCGCAATGATGCTCTGACAAGGCGCAGCCAGAACGAGTCGGGAAGAGCCTCGATACCTGAAGAAAGGATCAAGCAGGCAGCGTCGTGGTTCCCCTCGAGCACTAGATCGGCAGCTGACTTCAGGTACGGAGCCGCGAGTAGCCAGGAGGCGGCAGTGTTGGGCCTGACGAGCGCCTGGATCACGCGCGCCCCGTCGTTGTACAGGAGTAGCGTGCGCCATGTTCTTGCGGGGATGAGGTTTATGGGGATCGATACGAGGGTCATGAAGAACAACATGCCCACAAATGACTGGCGGCATGCTGCGTACCCTAGAAGAGAACGGAGACCGCCGGCCCCAATGTAGAGGCCAGCTGCAAGCGCAGTAGATGCCACAATGCCGCCCATCAAGAAGAGCGTCATCCGAGGGACCGTGCAGGTGCGCTTGCCGGGAGGCACGACTAGTACCGAGGCACCGCTGACGGGGACAGACTTGAGTTGCAGCTCAGCTTCGCCGATCTGCTTCCTCCAGACAATGCGCCCAAATCCAATGGCAATCTCCCGCACGTGAAAGCCCGCGACGATGGCCATGATGATGTGGCCGGCCTCATGGACCATGACCCCGACAAGACCCGCGGGAGCCATCAACAAGACGTTCCACCACAACCAAGCATTCGCGTCTTCACACGCGGACGATCCCCACCACGCTGGGAACAAGCACACCATGAGGCCAACCACTGCCACAAAGATCCAGATACGCCCCCAGTTGACCAGGGACAGCCGCTTCAGCATGGATAATACCTCCGCCGCCTTCCTAGGCACTATGACACGCGAGCTTCTTCTCTGGCAAACACAGCTGACCCACTCCATCTTCTCCCGGAGATCGGGACGAGGTGAGTGTTGGGTTCGGGAAGAAGGGAGGCAGGTCACATTGGCTGTCGATGCTAGAAGGGCCTAGACTAGCTCGAGAAGTGGACCGAACACCGGAAGCAGGCCAGTCGACGGCCTCGACATCTGAGTTCACCGCGGGCCAAGCACAGG
>CAZLPP010000080.1:0-6719 GCA_964561465.1 uncultured Dehalococcoidales bacterium | reverse complement strand
CGGCTTAGTGCCAGGAGGAGAATCGTGGCTCCGCGGAGGGGTTTCTATGTCATCGTGCCGCTCGAGTATCGGGTGGCCGGGGCGCCTCCTCCTTCGTGGTTCATCGACAGTCTCATGCGCCACCTGGGCCGACCCTACTACGTAGGCGTCCTCTCAGCCGCGGCGCTCCACGGCGCCGGGCACCAACAGCCGCAGGAGTTCCAGGTGGTGTCGGACATACCTCAGCGCGCCGCGCTCGCAGGACGAGCACGGATCCGGTTTCTCGCTAAGAGAAGCATCACTCAGACCCCGACCGTTGCGATGAAGACGGAGACCGGCACGATGCAAGTGGCTACCCCCGAGGCTACGGCGATCGATCTCCTGCGATATGCCTCCGCAGCTGGAGGCCTGAGCAACATCGCGGGGGTGCTTTCCGAGCTGGCCGAGCGCGTCGATGGACGCAGGCTTGTCGACGTGGCGGAGAGCGATGGCGAGCTCGCCAACTTGCAGCGGCTCGGGTATCTCCTGGACAGCATCGGCACCCGTGATCGGGCGTCGTCCCTAGCTGACTGGATGAAGGACAGGAAGTCGAGAGCGGTGCCGCTCAAGCCAGGGAAGCCCAGCAAGGGATGTCCTGTCAACCGTCGCTGGAAGGTCATCGTGAACGAGGAGATCGAGGTGGACCTGTGATCCAACGCGCCTTCATCACCGCGTGGCGCTCCCGCGCACCGTGGCCCCAAGATGCCCAGGTTGAGCAGGACCTGATTCTGTCTCGGGTACTTGTAGAGCTGTACTCCGAAGACGCCATCCGAGACCAGGTAGCCGTCCGCGGCGGGACGGCGCTGCACAAGCTCTTCCTCGCTGAGCCCACGCGATACTCCGAGGACATCGACCTCGTGCAAGTGGAGGAAGGCCCGATCGGCGCCGTCATGGACGCAGTCCGTGGCCGGCTCGACCGTTGGCTTGGCGAGCCGAAGTGGAAGCAGGCACGCGGCGGGGTGACGTTCTACTACCGCTTCGCCACCGAGACCGAACCGGTGATCTCGATGAGGCTCAAGGTGGAGATCAACACGCGCGAGCACTTCTCAATGCTGGGTCTGGTGCGGCGTCGTTTCGAGGTGGAGAACGGGTGGTTTCACGGGAGCTCCGAGGTCACGACCTACGAGCTCGATGAGCTGCTTGGCACGAAGCTTCGCGCTCTCTACCAGCGCAAGAAGAGCCGCGACCTGTTCGATCTGTGGGCTGCCTCACGTAGCGCACAGGTGGATCCCAAGCGGCTCGTCGGGTGTTTCCAGCGCCACGCCGAGCACGACGGTCTCCATATCTCACGCGCCGAGTTTGAGGAGAACCTCTACCAGAAGTCCGCGGATCCGGACTTTGGCCAAGACATCGAGCCGCTGCTTGCCGCTGGAGCGGCGTGGGAGCGAGAGGCAGCACTCAAGTACGTTCTTTCCGAGATCATCCCTCTCCTGCCCGGCGAGCCATGGAAGGGCGAGGAGTGATCGATGCGCTGGAGGGCGTTTGGTGCGCCGTGAGGATCTGATCGCCGAGATCGCACGAGAAGAGCAGAAGCTTGCCCTCCTGCGTTCTGAACTTGAGGAACGCGCTGCACGGTTGGTCGCGCTCCGCGACGAGCTAAGCTGGCTCTCGCTCGGACATGCCGTGGCTCTGCCATTGGCAGCGCCAGCTTCCACCGTGCCTACTCCCACCTCCAATGCTGAGAAGATCGCGCTCTTCCGCAGCTTGTTCCGCGGCAGGGAGGACGTCTTCGCCCGCCGATGGGAGAACCCCAAGACGAGAAGATCCGGCTACTCACCGGCGTGTGCCAACGAGTGGTCGCCCGGAGTCTGCGAGAAGAAGAAGGGAACGGGACGCCGAGCGAGCTGTAGTGAGTGCCCGAACCAGGCGTTCACCCCAGTCACGGACGAGGAGATCACAAAGCACCTCAAAGGCAGCCAGGTCATGGGCATCTACCCGCTCTTGCCCGATGAGACCTGCTGGTTCCTGGCGATAGACTTCGACAAGAAGTCGTGGCAGGACGACATCGCCGCGTTTGTCGAGACCTGCACGAGACTCGGTGTCTACGTCGCGGTCGAACGGTCACGCTCCGGCAACGGTGCCCACGCCTGGTTCTTCTTCACCGCACCCGTGGAAGCCGCTGCCGCCCGCAGGACGGGCTGTCTCCTCCTCACAGAGACGATGGCTCGGCGGCACGAGCTTTCGATGGAGTCCTACGATCGCCTCTTCCCCAATCAGGATACCTTGCCGAAGGGCGGTTTCGGCAATCTGATCGCTCTGCCGCTTCAGCCTCGGGCCCGCGACGCCGGCAACTCGGTGTTCGTCGACAGCGCGTTCTCACCACCGTTCGCGAACCAATGGGACTTCCTTGCAGGCGTCAAGCGGCTCGACCCCGCTCTCATCCATGCCCTCGCTGACGGAGGCAGAGACCGCAGGTACGACATTGGTGTTCAGATCGGCGACACACTGGACCCGGATGCGCGTGCTCCGTGGGATCAGGCGCCTTCCGGCCGGCCGCCGCGCGCCGCAATCACAGGCCCGCTCCCCCCCGTGGTCCACGCCGTCCTTTCGCAACGGCTCTTTCTTGAGAAGGCAGGTTTGCCTTCCCCTCTGCTGAGCCAGGTGAAGCGCTTGGCCGCCTTCCAGAACCCGGAGTTCTACAAGAGGCAAAGCATGCGATTCTCGACCGCGCTCACGCCGCGCGTCATCGCCTGTTTCGAGGACCACGCCGAGCACATCGCGCTGCCCCGTGGCTGCCTGTCCGAGGTGGAGGCGCTGCTCCAGAAGCATGGTGTCACCCTCGCTGTCGACGACAAACGGGAAAGCGGGGCACTGCTCGACGTCGCATTCCGCGGAAGCTTGACGTCAGTTCAAGAACAGGCGGTCCAGGCACTCCTCGCCCACGACACGGGCGTTCTTGTTGCCCCATCGGGAATCGGCAAGACCGTCGTCGGCGTCTACCTTGTTGCTGCCCGAGGTAGGGGTACGCTCGTCCTTGTCCACCGCAAGCCGCTCCTCGACCAATGGGTGGCCCAGCTGTCCCTTTTTCTCGGCCTCGCACCGAAGGAAATCGGTCAGATCGGCGCAGGCAAGGCAAAGCCAAACGGCCGCCTCGATGTGGCAATGCTCCAGAGTCTCGTTCGCAAGGGACAGGTGAGCGATCTTGTTGCGGGCTACGGCCACGTCATCGTCGATGAGTGCCATCACTGCCCTTGCGTATCCTTCGAGCGAGTTCTTGCTGAGACGAAGGCTCGCTACGTCACCGGGCTCACCGCGACGCCGCGGCGTCGCGATGGGCACGATCCCATCATCCGCATGCAACTCGGCCCAGTGCGCTTCAGCGTGGATCCCAAGAGCCAGGCCGCGCGGCATCCGTTTGAGCACAAGCTCGTCGTGCGCGAGACGGGATTCCAGCCGGCTGCGCTCTGCGGAGACGCAGGCATTCAGGAGATCTACGCCGCACTCGCCGCAGACGCGAAGCGAAACGACCTCATCCTTGACGATGTGGTCCGTGCCCTGGAAGAGAAACGGTCACCCATCGTGCTCACCGAGCGCCGCGATCATCTCGAGCATTTCGCTGGACGGCTACGAGACTTCACTCGGCACCTTGTTATCCTCCACGGAGGTATGAAGCCCAAGGAGCGAGGTGAGGTTCTTGCCCAACTCATGGCAATCCCCGACGAAGAGGAGCGTCTGCTCCTCGCCACCGGACGCTACGTCGGTGAGGGCTTCGACGACGCACGACTCGACACGCTCTTCCTCGCGCTGCCCGTCTCGTGGAGGGGAACGCTGGTGCAGTACACGGGTCGCCTTCACCGCCTGCACCCGGGGAAAACCGAGGTGAGAATCTACGACTACGTCGACCGCGCAGTGCCCGTCCTCGTCAGGATGTTTGAGAAGCGACTTCGCGGCTACCGGGCAATCGGTTACGCGTGCGATGACGCGGCGCTTGACCAATACCCCGGCAAGAGTGAGATCACCGAGGAGCACGGCGGTACAATGCACGAGTGCCTAGGCCGGTAGTGGAAGGCAGATTTGCCCTCACAGATCGTCGCCTCTGGTACCCGCAATCTGGGAATTGCGACACATGTCACCACACGGCAACGGCCACGCGCGTTCTCTGATCGGTCACCCAGGCGCACAGCGCCTGAAATCCCGTTTCTATCTGAGATCCTTGGTCTCAGGACGCCCCTTGGGTTCTTCGGGCCGTTGCCCCCCTCCTCCGTCGCCACGCTGGCGCTCGCCTCCGTGTGGATCATCTGGCATCTGCCGTTGTTCTGGCTGCAGGGCTCATATCAGTAGGGCCTTGGAATCCTCACCTTGGGCTTCTGGCTTCACCTGTTGGGAATCCTCAACACATCCTTCCTCTGCACCTAGGTGTAGGAGGCGACCCACAGCACGCCGGCGGCAATCGCCCTCCCCTTTGCTGTCAATTTCAGCGGCGAGTTCTTCGCTCCTATGCTGCGCGCGGAGATCATTCGGCGGCCCTGTACCTCATGCTTGCCGGCCTCATTACCATCCTGTGGGCGCGGAGGATGCGTCCGGAGCCTCACGTGGGCGCGCCGTCCAGGTAGCAGGCGCTTCCGCCCGACTCGCACAGGCAGGGTTTCGGGCGCACACCACCATGCCCCGCTGCGGTCCGGAACGGTGTCCCGGGGTCGGGAATGCATGCAGGCCCATCACGGTGTGAGAGCTGAAGGGACGGTGGCGATGCCCGAGCGAAGGTGGATGGCGGCAGCCTCGCTCCTGTGCGCGCTCGCGATGGCGTGTGCAGGTTGCGCAGGTCCGGTTGGGACTCCGCGGCCAAGCGTCACTGCACTCTTCCATGACGGGATCTGGCTGCTGACGGTGAACCGCACGTTGCGGGACGAGGCCCGATGTGCCGATCTGCCCGAGAGACGGTTCTCGGAGTCGGACTACCACCCTTGTACCATGGGCGTGACATACCGACTCGAGGCGGTGGACCACGGCCGGCGCGTGGTGGTGGCGGAGCCTGCGATGGTGGCCGTGCTACGCGAGACTACGATGGAGGAGCTGACGTACGAGTTTCTCGAAGGTGCCTTCGCTGGGGGGCGGCTGGTCGTGTCGCGCGATCGATCTCGCCTGCAAGGCGAAGTTACGATCTACGGCTCTGGTGTCCCGGTCGTCGGAAGCGACCGCGGGCAACTGAGAGAAGGACGCTGAGATCACGGAGCAGGTGCATGGATCCGACAGCGCCCCTCGGCGGCCGCGCACGAGGAGGAGTGTGCAATGGGGTAGCGTGTGCAGCGCGGCCATCCCATGCCCGCGATGTGGCGAGCGCCGAGAGTGATGCTGGGGTTAGGCGGTGACCGAGGAGATGAAGCCGGAACGTCAAAGGATCGAGGTCCATGACCTGATGCAACAGGGCTACGTGTATCTCCTGACGGAGCCTGTGGGTCAGCGCTTCCACCCGAACTTCCGCCCCCAACTCACGCCGAAGCAGATGCTGGAGCTTGGCGTGTTCGGCGGCCGATACATGACGGACTGCGCCGCAGGGTATCCTTCGGATTGGTTCGCGAACGCCAAGCTGTGTCGGGAACGGCATGAGCCCGGGATGAATCTCTTCGGCGTGAACGCCTCGCAGCCGCTCTCCGAGTGGAGAGCGAGAGGGTGGATCTACGATGAGGACCCGCGGGGTGGTTCCAGTGGTACTGCCGCTACTTCTTGGGAAGGTGGTGTCCGGACGACGAGCGGCAGATTCGACGGTGGCAGGCCATTCGGCGGCATGGGGTCCAACTGGCGGAGCACTGTCGGCCGCGTGACTGGAACTGCCGCCGCAAGCAAAGACAGGTGCTGCTCCGCTGGGCCTATGACTCGCGAGAGATGTGAGAAAGAGCGCATGCGTAGGCGCGCGTCGCCGATTTGGGCAGCGATACGAGACAAGAGACTCGAGCGAACGATCCGCTGCGCGCCCCGCCGCAGGAGCGCAGCGTCAGGAGGCAGCGGGGTCAGGCGAAAAGGAGCAAGCGACTGGATGAGCGATCTCACGGCACAAGGCCGTAGCGACATAGACATAGAGGATACAATCCGGCGCGTGCTTGAGAGGAATCGACTCGCCGTGCTAGCTACGCAGCGTGACGGTCAGCCTCACACCAGCCTGATGGCGTTCACGCCGCTGGAGGGCCTACGGTTCCTCGCCTTCGCGACGTACCGCAAGACCGTCAAGTACGCGAGCATCCAGCGGGACCGAAGGGTGGCGATTCTTGTGGAGGACCGAGAGGGAGATGCCGGACACTCAGGCAGGCGGCTCGTCCTCACGGCGCTTGGCAAAGCGATTGAGACTCGTCCAGAGGAGCGGCAAACACATCTTGCGGCGCACGCAGCGCGGCACCCTGACCTTCAGAAGTTCCTGAGCTCGCTGGAGTGCGAGTTCGTCCGGGTGGCCGTTCACGCGTATCAGGTGGTCAGCGGCGTTGACGATGTTCGGTGGTACGATGTCGGAGGATCCACTGCCACCTGACCAGCTCACGGGACGCCGGAGCCGAGTCTCGCTTCTCTGCGCTTCCGCTACACTCGGTGACAGGAGGTCACATGAAACGCATGGTGTTGCTGGGGCTATTGGCCGCGCTGATTGGATCACACGGCGTAGAAGCGGTTCCAGCCAACGGTTTTGGGATCACCATCGGCGCAGGTCTCGCCGGGAGCCTCTCGTACTTCGAGGTCGGCCTGATGCTCCCGAAGATCAACGACACGGTCTTCGT
>CAZLPP010000079.1:0-6922 GCA_964561465.1 uncultured Dehalococcoidales bacterium | reverse complement strand
ATCAGGGTGCGTGCGCTCAGCGTCATGCGGACCGGGGCGGACATCACTGACTTCGAGACCCCGATGATGAGCAGAGACGGCCGCGTCCTCTGGGTGGCCATCAGTGGGATACCGCTGAAAGATACCGCCGAGAAGGTCGTCGGCTACCGCGGCTGGATCGTCGACATCACCGCCAGGAAGACGGCGGAACTCACGCTGCGCGCCAGCGAGGAGCGCTTCCGTTCCCTGTTTGAGAACTCCATCGACGCCATCTTCATCGGCAGGCCGGATGGGACTGTCATCGACGTGAACCAGGCGTGGCTTGACCTCTTCGGCTACACGAGGGAGGACCTGGCGAGCTTCAATGCCTCCGCTCTCTATGCCGACCCCGCCGAGCGCGCCGACTTCGTGAGAAGGATGAACACGCTGGGATTCGTGCGGGACGAAGTGCGGTACAAGAGGAAGGACGGCAGCATCTTCGACTGCCAGCGCGTCCAGGTCGTTCGGCGGGACGACCGAGGTAACATCGTCGCCTACGAGGGCATCCTCCGCGACGTGTCACAGCAGAGGCGCGACCGCGCCGAGCTTGAACGCCTCGCCCGCTTCGACTCCCTCACCGGGCTGCTGAACCGCTACTCCATCCTCGAGAGGCTGGATGAGTGGCTCACCCACGAGAAGCGCTACAAGAGCGGCCTTAGCGTCATCATGGCCGATATCGACCGGTTCAAACACGTCAACGACGTGCACGGCCATCGGACAGGCGACCACGTCCTGAGTGAGACGGCCGGGCTGCTGCAGCGAAGCGCCCGCGAGACGGACTTCGTCGGCCGCTACGGCGGCGAGGAGTTCCTCATCATCCTCCCGCGGACCGATACCGCAGGCGCGGCCATGGTGGCGGAGAGGGCGCGCCTCGCCGTGCAGCGGATGGCGATGCACGATGCCTCAGGTCTCGAAGTTCCTGTCACGGTGAGCTTCGGCGTGGCGGAGTGGCGCGAAGGAGATGACGAAGACTCGCTCGTCACCAGGGCCGACGCCGCACTGTACCGCGCCAAGGCCGCCGGCCGGAACCGGGTCGAGATCGCTCCGCCGGACGAGCATGCGCAGTAGCGGAGTACGGAGACACTCCCCTCATTTCAACTCTAGACAGGTGCCCCCGTCCATCCGGCCGAGCCGGCCTTCAGGCGCTGAAGCGCGCACGGATTGCCGGCTTCTCGAAGAAGACGCCCTTCGTTCCCGAAGCACCACATCTTGACCATTGCCCCACGGAGGGATATGGTCAGAGTGACAGCCCGGCGCGGGGACCGGCCGGCACATCCGGCGGGCCGTCCGTCCGCAGCCGTCCCGCACAGCGGCATGCCGCGGAGAAAGCATCGGCAGAGGAGGCACGCACTGACCCGAGCCGGAGACGCGTACCGCAAGCTGGTTGACCACCTGCCCGACGGCTTCGCCCGCCATGAGATGGTTCTGGATGCCGGAGGCAGGCCGGTCGACTACGTCTTCCTCGACGTCAACTCGATGTTCGAGACCCTGACGGGCTTCCGCAGGCGCGACATCCTCGGCCGCAGGGCTACCGAAGTTGTGACGGGACTGCGGCAGGCCGAGTTCGACTGGATAGGCACGTACGGCCGCGTCGCGCTCGGTGGCCCGAGCATCCGCTTCGAGCAGTTCTCGGAGCCGCTCAAGCGATGGTACGAGGTCACCGTCTTCAGCGACCAGCCCGGCTGCTTCACCACGTTGTTCCGCGACATCACCTTGCACAGGCAGATGGCGGACGAACTTCGCACCAGCTGTGAGCTCCTGGCGCGGTCACAGGGCATAGCCCATGTCGGAAGCTGGAGCCTCGACCTCACCGCGGACCGCCTGACGTGGTCCGACGAGACGTTCCGCATCTTCGGACTGAAGCCGCAGGAGTTCGCCACCAGCTACGAGGCGTTCCTGGAAGCCGTCCATCCGGACGACCGCGCAGCGGTGAACGACGCGTATACCACATCGGTGCGTGAGGGAAGGGATGGCTACGAGATAGAGCATCGCATCGTTCGCCGGGACAACGGTGAGACCCGCTGCGTGTACGAGAAATGCGTCCACGAGAGGAACGAGACAGGAGCCATCGTGCGCTCCGTCGGCATGGTCCAGGACGTCACCGACCGCAAACGTGCCGTGAGCGCGCTGAATGAGACCGAGGAGCGATACCGCGCGCTCTTCGAGCAGTCGTTGGATGCCATCTACATCGGCCGGCCCGATGGCACCGTCATTGATGTGAACCCGGCGTGGCTGAATCTCTTCGGCTACACGCGGGACGAGTTGCCGGCATTCAACATTGCTGATGCCTATGTGAACCCGTCTGACCGCCGGGACTTCCTCAGCAGGATGCTCTCTTCGGGCATGGTCGATGACGAAGTCCGGCTCCGCAGGAAGGACGGAACCGTCTTCAACTGCGCCCGGACGTCGATAGCGCGCCGTGACGCAGAGGGGAACGTGATCGCGCTGCAGGCCATCCTGCGCGACGTCACGGCGCAGAAGGAAGCTGAACGCGCTCTGAAAGAGAGTGAGGAGAAGCATCGCGCCCTGTTCGAGTTCTCGATGGACGCCATCGCGCTCGTGAGCCCCGGCGGGCTGCTGCTGGAGGCGAACAGGGCGTACCTCGAGCTGTTCGGCTACACGCGGGAGGACGTGGGCAGGCTCAACGTCGAGAACCAGTACGCGGATGAAGGCGCGCGGACGGAGTTCCTGGAATGGATGGCAACTCACGACTACGCCATGGATCAGGAGGTGCGCCTGCGCAAACGCGACGGCACCGTGATGGATTGCCTGCGCAACGTGGTCGTGCGCCGCGACAGCGACGGCAACGTCATCGGGGAGCAGTGTGTCATCCGCGATATCACCGAGCAGAGGCGGGCGCGCGCCGAGCTGGAGCACCTTGCGCGCTTCGACGCGCTCACCGGGCTCGCGAACCGGCGCTCCATCACCGAGAAGCTGGATGAGTGGCTGCTTCACGTGCGACGGTACGGAGGTCATCTGTGCGTGGCCATGGCGGACATCGACCACTTCAAGCGAGTCAACGACGAGTACGGACACCGCATCGGCGACCGCGTCCTCGCGGAGACCGCGCGCGTTCTCCAGGGCGCCATTCGAGCGACGGACAGCGTCGGCCGCTACGGTGGGGAGGAGTTCCTCATCGTACTGCCGGGGACCGATGCCGCCGGCGCGGCGGTCCTGGCGGAGCGACTCAGGTCGGCTGTCGAGGGCAGCCCTATGCGCGATGCCGCAGGCAAGCCCTTCTCCGTGACGATCAGCCTCGGTGTCGGCGAACGTGCCGACGGGGACGACCAGGACTCACTCGTGACGCGGGCGGACACGGCCCTCTACCGCGCCAAGGCCGCCGGCCGCAACCGGGTCGAGGTAGCCGAGGCGCAGGATGCATCCGGCTGAGCTTTGCCGGGCTATTGACACGATCTCTCACCGGTGCAATCATGCCGACCGTCCGACCCCGGGCGTCTGACCCGGTGGGTGGCGTACCGTTCCCCATGTCACGAACTCGCTGGACGCAAGGCCTCGTCCGCGCTCTCGCCACTGCGTTCACGAGGCGGCATCTCCGAGGAAGATGATGTCTGACCGAGCGATAGAGAGTCCCCTTGCCGCCGTCGAGGACCGGTTCCGCATCCTGTTCGAGCAGTCGATGGACGCCATCTATGTCGTGGCGCCGGACGGAACGACCATAGAGGCGAACCAGGCGTGGCTGGACCTCTTCGGCTACTCCCGCGAGGAGCTTCCGCAGTTCAGGGCGATCGATCTCTATGCTGCGCCCTCCGACCGTGAGGACTTCCTCAGGCGCATCGCCGAGACCGGCTTCGTCCGGGACGAGGTGCGCTTCAAGCGCAAGGACGGCAGCCAGTTCGACTGCGAACGAACCGTTGTCGCGATAAAGGACGGAACCGGCGCCGTAATCGCCTACCAGGGCGTCAACCGCGACATCACCGAGCGAAAGCGGGCGGAATCGGCCCTTCGGGAAAGCGGAGAGCGGCTGGCCCAGCTTGCCCGGCACAGTCGCGCTGTCGCGTGGGAAATCGATCCCGACGGACTCTTCACCTACGTCAGCCCCGTCGTGGAGGAGGTCCTGGGGCGGCAACCGGGCGACCTGGTGCGGAAGGTGCACTTCTACGACATGATGCCGGAGGAGGCTCGCGAGGAGGCGAGGACGCACGCGCTTGAATCCATCCGGGCGGGCGTGGCTATCGTCGACCTTGAGAGTCCGATGGTCTGCGCTGACGGCAGCTTGCTCTGGGTCGCCATCAGCGGCATGCCGGTGCGGGGCGATGATGGCGCGCTGCTGGCATACCGCGGCTGGGTCATCGACATCACAGCACGCAAAGAGGCGGAGTTGACCCTCCGCGCCAGCGAGTCGCGCCTCCGCTCCCTGTTTGAGAATTCGCTCGATGCTATCTACATCGGGACGCCCGACGGGCGAGTCATCGACGTGAACCAGGCGTGGCTGGACCTCTTCGGCTACGAGAGGAAAGACCTGCCCTTTCTCGACGCGTCCAGCTTCTACGTGGACCGTGCGGGGCGCACCGACTTCGTCCGTCGCATCAACGAGACGGGATTCGTCCGTGACGAGGTGCGCTATCGCAGGAAGGATGGCTCCGTCTTCGACTGCGAGCGCATCCAGGTGGTGCTCAAGGACCACGCAGGCAACCTCATTGCGTACCAGGGCGTCAACCGCGATATCACCGAGCGCAAGCGCGCGGAGGAAGCTCTGCGAAAGAGCGAAGAGAGGTTCCGCTCTCTCTTCGAGCAATCGTGGGACGCGAACTACATCGGCACGCCTGAAGGCGCAATCATCGACGTCAATCAGTCGTGGCTCGACCTCTTCGGCTACAGCCGTGAGGAACTGCGTGACATCACTGCACTCGACCTCTATGCCGACCCCGCTGACCGCGTCTCCTTCCTGCGCAGGATGAACGCCGACGGCCGCGCCAAGGACGAGGTCCGATTCAAGAAGAAGGACGGCACGGTGTTCGATTGCGAGCGAACGGTGGTCGCGCGCAGGGACGAGAACGGCCGGATCGTCGCCTACCAGGGCATCTTCCGCGATGTCTCCCAGCGCAACTGCGACCGGGCTGAACTGGAGCGGCTGGCCAATTTCGACACGCTCACCGGGCTGCTCAACCGGCGCAGCATCCTGGACAGGCTGGACGAATGGATACGTCACACGAGGCGCTACAAGGGACGCCTCAGCATCGTCATGGTCGACCTCGACAACTTCAAGAGCGTCAACGACCGCTGCGGGCACCAGGTGGGCGACTACGTGCTCGCGGACACCGCTGGTCTGCTACGGCGCAGCATCCGGCAGACGGACTTCGTGGGCAGATACGGTGGAGAGGAGTTCCTCATCATCCTGCCTCGAACCTCCGCCTCCGGGGCAGTTACCATGGCGGAGAGGACAAGGGTCATCCTCGAGCAAACCAGCATGCACGATGCCGAAGGGGCGGCGATTGGCGTCACCGCCAGCTTCGGTGTAGCCGGGTGGAGCAGCGAGGACGACGAGGATGCCATCATCCGCCGGGCCGACAACGCGCTCTACCGCGCCAAGGCCGCCGGCCGCAACCGCGTCGAGGTCGCCTCGGGGGCCGCAGAGGGTGACTAGCGACCCTGCACGGAGCGGGGCAAGGTTCACGCGCCTTCCCACGATGCGGTGAGAGCGTTGTGCTCGCAAGGGAGAGGCATGCCTCTCCCGTAGAACGGTGCGCCACGCGCGGCTGCAATGGCCACGCCCGCCACAACCCCGCCCCGAAATGTGGGGACACCATACTCATTTCGTTCGACAAACGTAGCGCCTGCACCCGGCACGGCGGAATCGTTCGTGAAACAGGGACACACCGGGAAATGAGTATGGTGTCCCCACATTTCCGCCGGGTCGCCCCGGCCGTACGTGATTACTTGACTGCTCCCACGTACGGCGTGTACGATATCCCCGGTCTCTGGTCAGGCGGGGAAGATGGCGCCCATACCGCCACCTGCTCCCCCTGCGTTAGCTTCCTTCCGGCCGGCGACACACCACTGATTTCTGGAAGGAGGCGCCTTGAGGCCGACCAGGTGCTTGCGCCCGACAGCGGGCACGTCCGTTCGATTCCTCTCAGCGGTTGTCATCGCGGCCGCGATGCTTCTGACACCATCCCCCGTCATTCGTACTCCCGTTCTCGCAGACGAGGACCCGCCGGTGTTCCACGACGTGTGGGGTGTCGAGAGCAGCGAGGGCACGGATCCAGGGGAGTTCGACGACCTGAGTGGCATTGCGGTCGGCGCCGACGGCAAGGTCTATGTAGCCGACACTGACAACAACCGCGTTCAGATACTCGATAGCAGCGGGACTCCGCTGCTGCAACGGGCTGGCTTCAACGCGCCTGAAGGCGTTGCGGTCGACTCCTCCGGCAACGTATTTGTCGCTGACACCGACAACAACCGTGTGGTCATCCTCGACTCTGACGGAACCGTGACCCAGACCCTCACGACCGGCGGTGTCGACGCGGGCCCGTTCCAGTACCCCAGCGGCGTCGCGGTGACACCCGACGGCGCGACGCTCTACGTGGCCGACTGGTACAACCACTGCGTGCAGGTGTTCACGTGGGACAGCACGCAGTACGTCTACTCCACAATCATCGGTGTGTATGACACGTGGGGCAGTGGCAATGCGCAGTTCAGCAACCCCCAGGGCGTCGCCGTAGGTCCGGACGGCAGTGTGTACGTTGCCGACACGAGCAACCGCCGTATCCAGAAGTTCGACGCCGATGGCGGCTATCTAACGCAGTGGGGCGAATATGGTGGCGCGAACGGCCAGTTCTGGGACCCGGCGGGCGTGACCGTCGACTCGGAGGGCAACGTCTGGGTTGCGGACACGGGCAACGGCCGCATCCAGAAGTTCAACGCTGACGGCGACTTCCTCATG
>CAZLPP010000078.1:0-6948 GCA_964561465.1 uncultured Dehalococcoidales bacterium | reverse complement strand
AACCGAAGGAAGACGGAGTCCGGAGCCTTCCGGTCCGAGGAGGCAAGCCGCGCCATGACAACGAAGCCGGCGCGCTTGACGTACTCCTCTGGCCTCACGCTCCACTCGTGGGCCTTGCGCTCCGCGCAGGACACGCGAGCGAACAGGTTCATGACACACTGGTCGCACACGTCCCATGAGTCGAATGCCTGTACCCACCGCTCCATCTGTTCTTCGGTGACGGCAGCAGGGGCATCGACCAGGGAGGCGAGGATGCGGGCGTCATGGATGCCGGTATCCCAGAGGCTGAGAGCCAGCTCGTGGTTCTTCCCGAGTCCCTTCGCCAGCGCGCGGAGCTTCGGCATCGAGACGCCGAGAGCGCGGTCGACTGTGATGCCGTAGCGCGACATGCCGTCGAGCGCTGCCGGGTTGGCCAGCGACCTCAGCCGCTCAACTACCTCGGGAGTGTCCATTCCACAGGGTCCGGGGTGTACCGACGCGGCGCACGCTCATGAGAAGCGCGCCCAGGAAGCCGAGCGCGATGAGTGTGCAGGGGAGAAACATCGCGCGGTGGAAGGCCTCGACTGGGTACAGACGGATGTCGCCGAGCATCTCTCCCCCCCAGTTGAGGTCGAGCACGTACCCGAACAGCGGCTGCATGACGGCGGCGCCGGCGAAGGCGCCCATGTTGATGAAGCCGGAGCCCATGCCGCGCACCTCCGGAGATACGAGGTCACGCACCGTCGCATAGGTTACAGGCATCGCCCCGATGTTGAAGCCGACGATGAACGAGATGGGCCACAGCGCGACGAGAGGCGGCGCTCCTCCGTTCCAGAAGGTGATGAGGAGGTAGCAGGCGAGCGAGATGGTCGTGGCCATCACGATGGGAATGCGGCGGCTGTGGAGGTAGTCCGACATGAACCCGAGGGCCGAGGTGCCCAGGATGGCTCCAACGGCCGAGACGAGTGCGAAGTTGGAGGCGTAGTCACGCGTCAGCCCGTAGGTCTGCATGAGGTACACCACGAGCCAGTTGAGGAAGAAAGTCGCGTAGGCGCCGTACGTACCCATGGCCACGAGGAACACGGGCCACAGCCTGACGTTGCCGAAGATGATGGCACCGCGCTGTCGCAACGTCAGGCGGCTGCTCGACCGCGCCCCGGCAGGTGCGGACTCACTCTCCAGCTCGGCGATTGACGGGAGACCGGCTTTCTCGGGGCTGTCCCGCACAACGAACCAGGTGAGGGCCGCCACGCCGAGGCTGACGGCGGCTGCGGTCACGAATGACATACGCCAGCCGATGACAATGATGAGCAGCGCCAGCGGGGTCGCGGCAACAAGCTGCCCGCTGTTGTTGATGGCGCCTGCCAGCCCCGTAACCGTGGCCACCTCGCGCGAGCGAAACCAGTTCATGATGACCTTGAGGGCGCTCAGCCAGGCGAACGAGGCGCCGAAGCTGACGAGGAGCCGACCGAAGTAGAGCACGCCGAACGAAGGCGCCAGCGCCATCACTACGCTTCCCGCTGTCGTTACGAGCAGGCAGAACGTGATGGTCTTGCGAGGTCCCAGCGTATCCGCCACCGTGCCTGACGGCAGCTGCATCGCGGCATAGACGTAGTAGTATATGGCGCCGAGGCTGCCGAACGCGGAAGCTGTCAGGTTGAAGTCAGCCATGAGGCGGTCGGCCATCGGGCCCAGCGCGGCTCTGTGGAAGAGGCCGACCGAGTGCCCGAGGACGGCCACAAACCATATGCGCCACCGCTGTCGATACGCGGCGGCCATCGCATCGTTCCATCGAGTCGACACCGTGGTCTGCAAGCTGTCTCGTGTCATCTCACGTCTTGAGTGCGTTCCACGTTTCAGTGCATCGGTTGGCGGCGCTCGCTGCCCACTTCCGGTGTCTCACTCCTGCCGCACGCACGAGCGACAGCCCGTGTTCGTGCCGGCGGGACGAGGGGGGCGGTTCCCGAAGCTCCACCTGAGGTCTATGCCCTTGAGTGCGGCGGACCCGTGCGGAGAAGCTGAGCGGCGTGGGTCCGGCTGCTCGAGTAACGGCGCTGCAATCGATCGCCCGCGTATTGTACGCCACAACTGGCGTCGAGAGCCAACCTGCGTGTGGCGCGGGTGGTGTATAATCGCAAACAGCGTTGCCGGTGGCATGTCAGCTCGGGCATGTGCCGAGGCAAGTGAACAGAAGGAGGCAGCCACGATGGGGATACTGGATAGGTTTAGTCTGAAGGGCAGAGTCGCGCTCGTGACCGGTTCGAAGAGGGGACTGGGCATGGGCATGGCGCTGGGCCTTGCCGAGGCTGGAGCTGACATAATCGGAGTGAGCTCGACGCTCGAGGAGTCGGGCAGCGACCTCGAGAAGGCGGTCAAGGCTCTGGGCCGCAAGTGCCGGTGCTATCGCTGCGACTTCAGCGACCGGAAGTCAACCCATGCGTTTATCAAGCGCGTCAAGGCGGATATCCCGGTCGTGGATATCCTCGTCTGCAATGCGGGAACCATCGAGCGCAAGCCGGTTGTCGACCATTCGGACGAACAGTGGGACCGCGTACTCGAGGTCAACCTGAGCTCTCACTTCGTCGTCGCCCGTGAGTTCGGCCGGGACATGGTCGCTCGCGGCTACGGTAAGATCGTCTTCACCGCGTCGCTGCTGTCGTTCCAGGGCGGCATCAACGTCGTCTCGTACGCCGCGGCAAAAGGCGGCATTGCTCAGATCACCAAAGCCCTCTCGAATGAGTGGGCGGGGAAGGGCGTCAACGTGAATGCCGTTGCTCCGGGGTACATGTCGACGGACCTCACCAATGCGCTCGAGCACGACCCCGTCCGCGGTCCCGCAATCACGTCCCGCATCCCGGCCGGCTGCTGGGGTACGCCGGAGGACCTGCAGGGTGCGGTCCTGTTCCTCGCATCCGATGCGGCCAAGTACGTGCACGGTGTAGTCCTGCCGGTTGACGGCGGCTGGATGGGGCGATAGCCCCTCCCCACTGCGGTTCAAGCCTGACATGCGGGCCGGCGGCTGCTTTCAGGCGGCCCCCGGCCCCTGCTGAAGGAGAGTCTGCGCCGGGTGGAGGTCAAGATGATTGAGAAGCTGCTGGGAATGGTTCCGCTGGTCAGGAAGCCGAAGTCGTTCGGCCGGTCGGATACGTACACACTCATCTTGACGGACAGCAGGATGGTGTTTGCGCTACTCACGGCGGACATGGTCAAGAAGGCGGCTGCGGAGGCGCAGCGGAAGGGCAAAGAGGAAGGGAAGGGTTTCCTGGCGCGGTGGGCGGACCAGTTGAAGGCCGGCTCTGCCGTCGCCGACCGCTACTGGGAGATGTCGCCCGACGCCGCGCTCGGCGAAACGAAGGGCAACTTCGCGCTCCCGAACTCCTCAGTACGCAGGATCAAGGTGAGCACCAAGGGCGGTTCGGACGATGATGACGAGAGCTACACCGAGCTCAAGATCGAGGCCGTGTCAGGCAAGTATGAGTTCCGGCTGTCCTCTGACGAACGTGAGGTCAGAGACGTGCTCGCCGGCGTCTTCGGCGGCATCGTGAGATAGCGTTTCGTTCGATTGCGGGGCCGGCTTCGAAGCCGGCCGGATTGGCGAAAGCTGATAATGCGCCTCAGCGGTCGACCTGTCCGGCGCCGGGGACATCACGGCGGGGTGGCTCGGAGTCTCCGGGCCGCGTGCCCCACCACGCTTTCAGGCGAGCGGCGATCTCTGACTCGAAACCCTGGTCGCTCGGCCGGTAGTACGTTCGACCCTTGAGCCCCGGCGGCAGGTGCTCCTGCCTCGTGAAGTGCCCCTCGTAGTCGTGAGCGTACTTGTAGTCCTTGCCGTAGTCCATCTGACGCATCAACCCCGTCACCGGATTGCGGAGGTGGAGCGGAACCGGCTCGTTCGGCCCCCGGCGGATGTCCTCCTTGACGGAGGAGTAGCCCGCGTAGAGTGAGTTGCTCTTGGGCGCCGTGGCGAGGTAGACGACGGCTTGAGCCAGTGCCACGTCACCTTCCGGCATTCCGACGAAGTGCACGGCCTGCTGTGCCGCGACGGCGACCACCAGCGCCTGGGGGTCGGCCATGCCGACGTCCTCCGAGGCAAACCGCACGAGTCTCCTGGCGATGTAGAGAGGGTCCTCCCCTGCCTCGAGCATCCTGCCCAGCCAGTACAGTCCCGCGTCAGGGTCGGAGCCGCGCAGCGACTTGTGCAACGCTGAGATGATGTCGTAGTGCTGGTCTCCGGCCCGGTCGTACAGCAGCGTGCGGCTCTGCAGCGCTTCCGAAACGGCGTCGGTGCCGATGTGTCGTTCTCCGGCCTGGTCCGGGAGAGTCGCCCTGGAGGCGAGCTCGAGGGCGTTCAGCGCCGTGCGTGCGTCGCCGCTGGCCACGGAGACGAGCAGGTCGAGCGCGGCATCGTCGAGGTGAACATCCAGTTCTCCCAGCCCCCGCTCCCGGTCGTTCACCGCTCTCTCGATGATGAGGCGGAGGTCATCCTCGCCGAGAGGCTCGAGCTTGAAGGTGCGCGCCCGGGAAAGCAGCGGCGAGATGACCTCGAACGAGGGATTCTCGGTCGTTGCGCCGATAAACGTGACGGTGCCATCCTCCACGAACGGCAGGACCGCATCCTGCTGTGCCTTGTTGAAGCGGTGAATCTCGTCGATGAACAGGATGGTGCGCTGCCTGGAGAAGCTGCGGCGCCTCTTCGCCTCATCGACGACGCGTCGCAGGTCGGCGACGCCGGCCGTGACGGCGCTGAGGGGCGCGAAGGAGGAGCGCGTCGTGCGGGCGATGATGCGCGCGAGGGTGGTCTTGCCGCTGCCGGGCGGTCCCCAGAGGATGATGGACGGCAGCGTGTCCGAGTCGATGCTCTGGCGAAGGAGTCTGCCTTCACCGACGAGGTGCCGCTGGCCCACAAACTCGTCGAGCGACTGCGGCCGCATGCGGGCAGCCAGCGGCCCATGGTCGGGCGCGGCAGTTGACTGCGGTTTGCCCTCAGCCCCCTCGAACAGGGGCGCGCCCTTGTCCATACGCATTTGCCGCCGCACGGCAAGAACGCCGCGACGGCGCCGGGTTACTCGAAGAATCGGCGGAGCGCCTTGAGCGCTTCCCTACCGATTGTCTCAGGGTCGGGCCGGAGGTCCATCACCTCCACCGAGAGGTAGCCGGAGTAGCCGACGTCCTTCAGCGCCTTCGCGATGGGCGGAAAGTCGACTTTGCCCGTGCCCGGCCAGCTCTTGTTCTCGTCGTTCATGTGCACGTGCACGAGGTCCTTCCCGTACTTTATCACCGCCGCCGGGACGTCAACGCCCTGGTTGTAGGCTGCGAAGCAGTCCAGCATCCACTTCAGGTTCGGATGCCCGACCTCGCGCACCATCTTCATGGCGTCGTCGGGCGTGTTGATGAAGTTGGTCAGGTTCGCGGCGATGGGCTCGAGGCTGAGGATGACGTTGTGCTTCGAGGCGTGCTCCGCGGCTTCGCGCAGCGTCTCCCTGGCCATTCTCCATCCCTCGATGAACGGGATCTCCTTCGGGATGTTGCGTGAGGCAGCGGAGCCGAGCACGACGTTGCGGCCGCCGACCTCTCCGCAGAAGCTGATGAGCTCCTTGAGGTACTGCTTCGTGCGCGCTCGTATGTCCGGATCGGCGCTGTTCATCTGGAGCCACGCGGGACAAGAGTGCAGAGGTCTGAGGTTGGGGATGGGTGTGAACAGCGCGTGGATGCCGGCGATCTCTATGCCTGCGGCCTTCGCCCATCCGCGTATCTGCTGTCGCTCGGCAGACGTCACATCGGTGATGCTGTCGCAGAACGAGTATGAGGCCAGTTCGACGGCCTCATAGCCCGTCTCCTTCGCGAAGCCGAATATCTTCTCAACCGACCAGCCCGGAAAGGTGTCGCTGCAGATGCAGTACTTCATGCTTCTTTCCCTCCACCTCGGTACAAAACGGTTGCGGCATCCTACCGCCCGTAGAAGAACGTCAGAGGCCTGAGTCTTCGCCATATCTCGCCGCACCCGTCCAGTTCCTCCTGGGCAAGAGTGAGCTCGAGAGCGGCGAGGTTGTGCTGCAGGTGCTTCATAGAGGTGGCGCCGATGATGACCGACGTCACCGCCGTGTTTGCCAGCACGAACGCGATCGCCATCTGCGCCATGTCCCTGCCGTGCTTCGCAGCAAGCGCCCGGAAGCTCTCCACCGCCGCGAAGTTGGCCGCATTCCAGTAGCGGTCGGTGTACTGTACTCCCTGGGCGTCGTTGGCGAAGCGCGTGCCGGGCGTCGGCGGCTTCGTCGGGTCGTGCTTTCCGGTGAGGAGCCCGCCGGCGAGCGGGTTGTAGGCCGTGACGCCGAGACCCTCGGCGGTGCACAGCGGCAGCACCTCGTACTCGATGTCCCGGGTCAGGATATTGTACGGCGTCTGGAGGCACTCGAATCGCTCCAGATGATGAACGTCGCTGGTCCACAGCGCCTTGCAGATCTGCCAGGCTCGCAGATTGGAGCAGCCCAGGTAGCGCACCTTGCCCTGGCGGACGAGGTCGTCCATGGCTCGAAGCGTCTCTTCGATCGGCGTGGAGTAGTCGGGCTTGTGGATATAGTAGATGTCGATGTAGTCGGTATCGAGTCTGCGCAGGCTTTCCTCGACGGCGCGCATGATGTGCTTGCGCGAGAGCCCGTATTCGTTCGGACCCTTTCCAATGTCGATGCCCACCTTGGTTGCGAGCACGACCTCGTCGCGCCGGCCCTTCAGCGCCTTACCGACGATCTCCTCCGAGCGCCCCTTTGCGTAGCTGTTGGCGGTGTCGAAGAAGTTGACGCCGGCCTCCATGGCGGCGTGCGTCATGGCGATGGCATCGGCTTCGCCCACCGGGTCGCCGTACGTCATCGTTCCGAGGCAGACGGGAGAGACCATCAGACCGGTTCTGCCGACTTTTCTGTACTCCATCGTTTGTGCGTGCCTCCTTGCGGTGCTGGGGAGACCCTGTCTCCG
>CAZLPP010000077.1:0-7263 GCA_964561465.1 uncultured Dehalococcoidales bacterium | reverse complement strand
CGAGAAGTCGAAACGCGCTGTGTACGTCATCTGGATGAGCTGTATCATGCTCTCGACGCGGGAGGTGCGTGCCGCCGCGACCGACTCGTCGGCCAGCGCCGAGAGCGCCCAGCCGGTTCGGCCGCGCGACACCCGGGCGAGCAACCGCGCGCGGTCTTCGGGGACGCGGCGAACGGTCACGAGGTGCCTCTCGAGTTCGGCTGTTCCCAGTGGACGGACCTCGACCCGCTGACAGCGTGATACCACTGTGTCCAGCAGCCGGTCCTCATCCTCGGCCAGGAGCATCCAGACGACGTGAGCCGGGGGCTCTTCGAGCGTCTTCAGTATCCGGTTGCCCGCCTCGGCGGACATCCGGTCCGCGTTCTCGACGAGCAGCACCTTCCAGCGCCCTTCGAAAGGGGGCAGGGTAGCCGCGTGCTGCAGGTCCTCTATCTGCTCCGTGCTGATCCGCGTGCGGCGGCGCTCCTCGTCCACGGCTTCAACATCCTCCGCCGCTCCGGTGGAATCGAGCGTGATGGCGTGTACGTCCGGGTACTTGCCCTCGATGATGCGCCGACATGTGCTGCACTCACCGCAGGGGGCGTTGGGCGCCGTGCAGTTCAGCGCACAGGCGAGGTCGGTCGCAAGTGTTCGCTTGCCCACGTGCTCCGGACCGACGAACAGGTAGGCGTGGTGAAGGGCGTTGTCACGAATGCTGCGGGAGAACCGCTCAATCGTGCTCTCCTGTCCCAGTGTGCGCCACATAGCTTAGAGGCTGTCCAGCCCGTAGAGGTCTTCGTTCGTCTCACGACGCCGCACGACGCGCGAACGGCCGCGGTCCACGAAGACGATGGCCGGACGCGGTATCGCGTTGTAGTTGCTGGCCATCGGCACACAGTAGGCCCCGCAGACCGGGACCGCGAGAACGTCGCCTGTCGCCACGCGCGGCAGCTGGATGTCCTTCACAAGTATATCACCCGATTCGCACAGCTTGCCCGCAATCGTGACCGTGTGCACGTCCGCATCGGCGGCCTTGTTTGCCACGAGCGCCTCGTACCTCGCGCCGTACAACGGGGGGCGGATGTTGTCCGACATGCCGCCGTCGACGCAGACGAAGCGCCGGACGCCGGTCACTTCCTTCAGGGCGCCCACGGTGTAGAGCGCGACTCCGGCGCGTGCGATGATGGCCCGCCCGGGCTCGATGGTCAGCCTCGGCGGCAGCAGGCTCATCTTCATCAGCAGGCTGGACATCGTCCCGATGATGGCGTCGGCGTATACCGCGACGGCCGGCAGGTTGTCTTCCACCGTGTATGCGACGGGGAAGCCGCCGCCGACGTTCAGCTCGACCATGTCGAAGTCGTTCGTGCGCTTCATTTCCCTCGCCCACTCGAGGACGATGCGGATGGCGGCCTCGTAGGGCGCCGTCTCACGTATGGGCGAGCCCAGGTGGAAGTGCAAACCGAGCAGATTCACGTTGCGGAGGCGCATGACCTCCCTGACCGCTTCTTCCGCCTGGCCCGTGGCGATGGGGAAACCGAACTTGCTGTCTAGTACGCCGGTCGTGGTGAACTCATGCGTGTGGGGATCGACGTTCGGCGTGACCCGCAGCAGTATCTGCTGCACCATGCCGTGCTCACGCGCCAGCGTGTCCAGCAGGTGCAACTCGTGCATGTTGTCGACCACGACCCGGCCGACGCCCCAGTCGAGTGCCTGGTCCAGCTCGTCCTGCAGCTTATTGTTGCCGTGGAAGTAGACCCGCTCGGACGGGAAGTCGACCGAGCGCGCTATGGCGAACTCGCCTGTCGACACGACGTCCAATCCAAGACCCGCCTCCATCACCAGCTTGGCCATGGCGCGGTTGAGGAAAGCCTTCGAGGCGTAGCAGACCATCGTGTCGGGGTAGCGCCCGGCGAAGCGGTCGACGAACTCGCGGCACTGCTGCCGGATGGTTCCCTCGTCAAAGACGTATAGCGGCGTGCCGTACTCCCTCGCCAGATCGAAGGCATCGCAACCCCCGATCTCGAGGTGGCCTGCCGAGTTGACGGTCGTATCCCTGGGGAAGAGCGGTAGCCGGGGGCTGCGTCGGGAAGTCGTCATGCGGTAGATGGTACCGCCGGGAGGTGTTGGCGTCAATGAGTGTCGTACGCGGACGCTCGTGAGTCGCCGGCCCTCGCGCGCGTGCGGACGACCTCTGAGAGACAGCGATGCAGGCCCGCCGGGGCGGCCTCGCATGCATGGAAATCGGACCGCCGGAGTGTTAGAATCGCGAGCGCCCCGCCTCCAACCGTCACCGCGCGGGGGATTCAGACCGGCAGGAGGACGTCGCACATGGACAAGGGGACCGTTGGCGTCGTGGGTGCGGGCACGATGGGTCGCGGCATCGCTCAGGTGGCGGCTGCGGTCGGGTACGATGTCATACTCAACGACACGACCTCGGAGCTGGTGGACCGCTCTCTGGAACGCCTGCGGCAGGACCTCTCGCGGCTTGTCGACAAGGGCAGGATGGAAGGCGCCGTGAGGGACGCGCTCCTGTCGCGCGTGCGCGGCAGCGTCGACCTCCGGGATATGTCCGCCGCGGACATCGTCGTCGAGGCCATATACGAGGACCTCGATGCCAAGAAGAAGCTCTTTGCCGCGCTCGACGAGTACTGCGGTCCGGACGTCATCCTGGGCAGCAACAGCTCGTCGCTGTCAATCCTGGACCTGGCTATGGCCACGAAACGACCGGAGAAGGTCGTCGGCATCCACTTCTTCAATCCCGTCCCCCTGATGAAGGGCGTCGAGCTTGTGTGCACCATCATGACCTCCTTCCAGACGCTCGAGTACGCGCGGCAGTTCTCGGTCTCCCTGGGCAAGGAGACCTGGGTAGCGAAGGACGCCCCGGGCTTCCTGAGCACGCGCCTGCTCATCCCGTACCTGCTGGACGCGATGCGGCTGCTGGAGAGCGGCTTCGCGACGAAGGAAGATATCGACGCCTGCTGCGTCCTCTCGTTCAACTACCCCATGGGTCCTCTAACGCTGTCCGACCTCATCGGGCTGGACGTGCTGCTGAACATCTCAAACGGCATGTACGCCTCGTTCAAGGACCCGAAGTTCGCGGCGCCCATCCTGCTCGAGAAGAAGGTCAAGGCCGGTCAACTCGGGCGGAAGTCCGGCAAGGGATTCTACGATTACACCTAGCCGCGGTGGTCGTGATGCCGTGCGCATCGCCGTACGTGAATGGCGATGTGAGGCCGGCAGGCGCTGGATGCGAGGATGCCGGGCCGGCGGCAGCCTCCTCGCCGCAGCGGAATTGCAGCTCTGGGGGGCAGCCGGGGAGCCGGCGCGCCCTGTGTGGCAGCCGATCTGTAGAGTGATCAAGGAGGGAGACCGACATGCTTGAAGTCCGCTTCCATGGCCGTGGCGGCCAGGGTGCTGTCACGGCAGCGAACCTGCTGGCGGCGGCAGCGCTCCGCGACGGCAAGAAGGGGGTGCAGGCCTTCCCGCACTTCGGAGGAGAGCGGCGCGGGGCGCCGGTTGCGGCGTTCGTCCGTATCGCGGACGAGGAGGTCAGGCTGCGCAGCCGCGTGTACCACCCGGACATCGTGGTCGTGCTCGACCGGCAGACGCTGGAGTCGACCGACGTGACGGCGGGTGTGAAGGAGGGCGGCACCATCATCATCAACACGCGCAGGAAGCCTGATGAATTCGAGTTCTCGGCGAGGTTCAGGGTCGCAGCGGTCGACGCCGCCGGCATCTCCATCGCCCGCGGGCTGCTGGTCAGCGGCATCCCGGCGCTCAACACCCCGATGCTGGGCGCCATCGCGAGGATGACCGACTATGTGACACTGGAGTCCGTCCAGGAGGTCATCCGGCAGCAGTGGAAGGGAGCCGCCGGGGAGGCCAACGCTGCGGCAGCGAAAGAGGCATACGACAAAGTGGAGGTCAATCGCTGATGGAGCGCTACGAAGCCGATACCACCCTGTCCTATCCGTGCATCGCGGCGGCGGGCAAGACCGGCGGATGGCGTGATTTCAAGCCGGTCATCGACCACGCGAACTGCATCAAGTGCCTGCGGTGCTGGGCGTACTGCCCCGAGAATGCCGTGAAGCGGGCCGAGGACGACTCCGTCAGCATCGACTACGACTTCTGCAAAGGCTGCGGCGTCTGTGCACACGAGTGCCCGAAGAAGGCAATCGCCATGGAGAGGGAGGACTAGCGATGACGACGATGTTCGACGTCGGCAACAAGATCGCGGCCAAAGCGGTGCAACTGTGCAGGCCGGAGGTCATCGCGGCCTATCCCATCACCCCCCAGACGGTCATCGTCGAGGAGCTTGCCAGGATGGTCGAAGCCGGTGAGCTGACTGCCGAGTACCTTCGCGTGGAGAGCGAGCACTCCGTGATGGCTGCCACCTGTTCTGCGGCCTCGATGGGAGTGCGCACGTTCACCGCTACCTCCTCGCAGGGATTGGCGTTCATGCACGAGATGCTGCATTGGGCCAGCCTGTCCCGCCTGCCTATCGTCATGATCAACGTGAATCGCACACTCGGCCCCGGCTGGAGCATCTGGGTCGACGATACGGACTCGATGTCGCAGCGCGACACGGGTTGGATTCAGCTCTACTGCTCCTCGGCCCAGGAGATATTCGACACGGTGATTCAGTCCTTCAAGCTGGCCGAGCACCGCGACGTCCAGTTGCCGGTGATGATCAACTACAGCGCCTTCACTATCTCCCACACGATGATGCCGGCGGAGGTACTCTCGCAGGAACAGGTGGATTCGTTCCTGCCGCCGTTCAAGCCGTACTGGCGCCTGGACTGGCGCAATCCGGTTACGTTCGGCAATGTGCTGTCCGACGAGTACCACATGGAGAAGCGCTACACCATGCAGCAGGGCATGGAGCGGGCGAAGCAGCTCATCCCCGAGATAGCGCGCGAGTACGAGCAGCGGTTCGGACGGTTTCACGGGGGCCTCATCGAGGAGTACCGCGCCGACGATGCGGAGTACCTGCTGCTTGCGGTCTCGGCGGTCGGGTCCGAGGCGAAGGTGGCAGTGGACAACCTGCGAGCCATGGGCTACAAGGTCGGACTCGGGCGCGTTCGCGTCGTCCGGCCGTTCCCCGATGAGGAACTGCGGCGCCTTGGCAAGGGACGCAGCCTCATCGCGCTCGACCGCAACATCTCGGTCGGTTCCGGCGGCATCGTCTACCACGAGACGCGCTCGGCCGTGCTTGGCGTTGCGGGCTGCAAGGTGTACGGCTATCTCTGCGGTGTCGGCGGACGTGACGTGACGTACGAAGACATCGAGGGCATGGCGCTGAAGGTTATCAAGGGCGAGATGCATCCCGATGTGGTGGGGTGGTGGGATCTCAAGACCGCAGGAGGCAACTAGATGGCTATCAAGGACTTGCCCAGGGAAGAGTTGATGTACTCGGGCGCAGGTTCGTGCCCCGGGTGCGTGGACCTGTTGTCGCTGCGCATGACCCTGAAAGCGCTTGGGCCGAAGACCGTGCTCATCAGCCCGGCCTCCTGTACCGCATCCATCGCAACCAGCTACCCGAAGAGCCCCTTCGGAGTGCCTGTGCTGACCATGGCCTTCGCAGCTGGCGGTGCGGCGGCATCAGGTGTGGTGGCGGCGCTGAAGCAGCTTGGTGAGGATGGCGTGAACGTCGTGGTGTGGGCCGGCGACGGCGGTACGTACGATATCGGGCTGCAGTCGCTCTCCGGAGCGATGGAGCGCGGCACCAACTTCATCTTCGTCTGCTACAACAACGAGGCGTACTCGAACACGGGCATCCAGCGCAGCGGCGCGACGCCGTTCGGCGCCTGGACGACCACCACCTGGAAAGGAAAAGTGGAGCAGCGCAAGGACATGCCCGGCATTATGCTTGCGCACCGGCTGCCTTACGTAGCGACGGCGTCGCCGTCCTACGTCGAAGATCTCTTCCGGAAGGTGCAGCGGGCCGCTTCCATCGAGGGGCCGAAGTACCTCGAGTACCAGATTCCTTGCGCGCCGGCGTGGCGCTTCCCGATGGAGCGGACTATCGAGATCGGCCGCCTGGCGGTCGAGACGGGCGCCTGGCCGCTGTTCGAGGCGGTCGACGGCAAGGTGGAGTTCAACCTTCGCTCGAAGCAGATACTCGAGGGCAAGGTGCAGCGCAAGCCCATCGAGGAGTACCTCGAGCCGCAGGGACGCTTCGGGCACCTCTTCAAGCCCGTTCGCAACGAGACCGCGCTCGACGAGATACGGCGGTTCCTCGATGCCGAGTGGGAGCGCTACGGGAAGCTGGCCGCGTGCGGCGTGGCCGTCTGAGATCCGGTCAGCAGTTGACCGATATGAGCGGGCCGCCGGATTCCCGGCGGCCCGCTTTGCGCTTGTACTGCCTCCCTCTGTTTGTAGGGGAGGAGCATGCTCCTCCCGTAGCCAGGATGGCGACGACGGTGGCCTTTCTTGTACGGGCGCTCTTCCGACGTGTAGAGTACCTGTCACCTGGTGATGTCGAATGACGCGAGAGCTGAGGGGTATCAAGGCAGCCGATGCCATCCGGGCATTCGAACGGGCCGGCGGGCAGCGCCGGGCGGGCAAGGGCGACCACATCAACCTCAAGATGCCCAACGGTCGGATTATCACGCTGCGTGCCGTTGGTGAGGTGAAGCTGGGCCGACTGAAAGATGCGATACGAGAAGCAGGCCTGACGGTCGACGATTTCGCCGAACTGCTACAATGAGAACTGGACGATAGAGCAGATGGAATACACGGTCATTGTGTACCCTGCTGAAGAGGGCGGCTATTTCACTCGTGTGCCGCTACTCCCCGGTTGTGGCTCGCAAGGGGAGACGATCGAAGAGGCACTGCAGAACACACGCGAGGCGATTGAGTGCCACCTCTGCGCCCTTCGCGATGACGGGCAGGAAGTGCCCACCGAAGGTCCGTCTTTTCAGGGGCGTGTTGCGGTGACGCCGTAGGGGTGGAATGTCCCGCCTGTGGGGGTGACGGCACTCGACGTTGGCGTTCTGCCTCACCTCGCGTCCACTTCGCTATCCGTAGGGAGGGCCGCCGACGGTGCCGTGGTGCCTCACGGCGTTTCCACTTCGCTATCTGTAGGGGAGGAGCATGCTCCTCCCGTAGCAGTGACTGCGGACACGGTTGGCTGAACAGGCGAGTCAGTTCCGGTGGGTGCGGTCATGCGACGGTTGGCTGTCCGTGCGCGCGTACCCTCGTGGCAACGGGAGAGGCATGCCTCTCCCCTACACGTACCACGGGAATCCACCCATCCGGGGAATCGTCGTGGATTGACGGGCG
>CAZLPP010000076.1:0-7530 GCA_964561465.1 uncultured Dehalococcoidales bacterium | reverse complement strand
TCCCGCCCCCTCCCGACCCATGGTGTCCCCGTATTCCTGGGGGCGGGCATGGGTGACCGCCCGTGCAAACGGAACACGGATAGACGCGGCATCGCAGAGATCAGCAGGGAGGCGGCGGCGGTTGCAGGACACGGCCAGGCAGCCGGCAGGCGCGCTGACGGGGTTTGGGAAGACGCAGCAGCCGGAGCGGCCGTGTCACGCCAATCTACAACAGCGCCTTGATGCGTCCGAGGTAGTCGTCCAGCGTCTTCTGACCGGAGGCGTCGTGCCGGGTCATGAAGTCGCGCCACTCGGGACTGCCCTTGATGGCCGCGTCGAGGGCGCTCGCCGTATCGACGAACATGCCCTGGCGCCGTGCCTGATCGCCTGCGGCGTGGACCTGCGCCTCGACCTGCTGGCGAAGCTGGTCGTACGCCTGCTGCTTCACCTCGTTGTAGCGACGCCGGAGTGAGACGATGGAGCCGAGCAGCAGCTCGATGGCCGAGTGCTTGCCGCCCTTCTTGAGGGACTCGAGGGCCAGCAGGCCGGCCTTGCGCTTCTCGAAGTCATCGTCGGCCATCTGCAGGCGAAGCGTCTGCAGGATGCGCAGTTGCGCCTGGCGGACCGCCTCGGCGCCGTGCGCATCGGCAAGAGCCTTGACCCGCTGCCACAGCCCTTCGGCGTCGATGGCGCCGGTGAAGTAGCCGGAGAGCGCCTCTTCGACCTCCCGCTCCCGCTGCATCTGCTGCTGCTCAGTGGAGGTCAGCGAGCCGATGCGTTCGAGACGTTCCCGTGCTCTCGGTGAGAGCTCCATCGTGTGCTCCTCCTCTGCAGGCTAGCCGAGCTTGCGGAACGGCTCCTTGCCGGGGACCTGCAGGTTGTAGCCTATCTTAGAGGCGAATCCCGACACGAGCCGCTCCGACTCAGCTCCGCATCCGGGGCAGTGGGCGGGCTTGTCGTGCTCGGTCATCGGCCGCTGCAACTGGAAGACGCGCTTGCAGGCGGCGCAGTAGTACTCGTAGATAGCCAACTCACTTCCTCCTTTCGCCGGCGCGGCCGGCGCACTCCCTGAGTCTTCGCGTATAAGGTGCGGATATTATACCGCGCTCGGTCACGATGGCTGATACGTAGCGGTGAGGAGTGACGTCGAATGCCGGATTGAGCACGTCCGAGCCCCGGGCGGCGACCCTGCGTCCGGCGAACGACGTGACCTCATCCGGGCTGCGCTGCTCGATGGTGATGCTGTCTCCGCTGCGGACCGAGAGGTCGACGGTGCTGGTGGGCGCCGCCACGTAGAAGGGGACGCGGTGCGCCCGGGCGAGCAGAGCGATGCCGCCGGTGCCTATCTTGTTGGCGACGTCGCCGTTGGCGGCGATGCGGTCGGCCCCGACCATGACGCAGTCAATGCGCATCGTCCGCATCACGTGACAGACCATGGAGTCGGTAATGAGCGTTGCCGGCACGCCCTCTTTGACCAGTTCCCAGATGGTGAGCCGCGCGCCCTGCAGCAGCGGACGGGTCTCGGTGGCGATGACCCGGGCTACCCGTCCAAGGCGGTGCGCCTCGACGATGGCTCCGAGCGCGGTGCCGTGGGACGCGGTGGCTATCATGCCCGCGTTGCAGTGGGTGAGTACGGTGGCGTTCGGCGGGATGAGCGATGCGCCGTACGTGCTGATGGCCGCCGATGCGGCCAGCTCTTCGTCGTGGATGAGGCGCGCCTCCGCGATGAGCGCCTGTGCCAGTCCATCCGGGCTGCTGCGGCGCACCGCCGCACGCATCCGCTCGAGGGCGGCGAAAAGGTTCACGGCGGTGGGACGCGTCTGCGCGAGCACTTCAATGGCCTGCTCGACGTGCGGCACGCGCAGCGCCGGCTCGAGATTCGCAGCCTGGAGACCCGCCAGCGCCGCGCCGTAGGCGGCGGCGACCCCGATGGCGGGGGCGCCACGCACCCGCATCGTGCGGATGGCATCCGCCACGTCGTCACTGTCCGTCAGCTCGTCGTAGTGTTCTTCGTCCGGCAGCATGCTCTGGTCGAGCA
Organism: uncultured Dehalococcoidales bacterium; assembly: GCA_964561465.1. Lineage (GTDB taxonomy): Bacteria > Chloroflexota > Dehalococcoidia > GIF9 > AB-539-J10 > SKVJ01. Next base: position 5,513 of record CAZLPP010000076.1, on the reverse strand, counting down.
TCCGGACCCGGTCGCCAAGCCATTCAACTGAACACGCCACAATTGAACTCCCCCACGTAGTGCCCTATTATACGTGGGACCGTCGCATGGAGGTTCCTCTTGAGCAACGAAGAGTTGATCGAACGCGTGAGGCAGAGGGCGCGCAAGAACTTCTCGCTGGGCTACAACTGCTCCGAGTGTGTCTTCGAGGCCCTGCTGGGAGAGCTTGACCTCGGACTGCCGCCAGATGCGGTGAGGCTGGCGACCGGCTTCGGAGGCGGCATCGGATTGTACGGCGGCACGTGCGGCGCCATCGCGGGCGCCGTGCTTGCGGTCGGCGCGGTGCACGGCCGCAGGGCGCTTCCCGAAGGCGAAGGCCTCGAGGTGGCGCAGAAGTCCAAGCAGCAGTTCTATGGCAGGCCCGGCCTCTACCGCATCTTCAACCAGATTCCGAACGAGATTGCTGCGAAGTACGGCTCGACGGTCTGCCGGGAGCTCACGACGAAGTGGCAGGACCAGTGGCTCTGCCGGGAGCACGCGCTAAGCTGTCGCGAGCTCATCACCGACGCCGCGGGCATCGCCGCCCGGCTGGCACTGTCCGAGCGGGAGGTCGAGGCGAACCGTCCTTTCGGCTCCAACGTCGAGAACATCAGGGAGCAGTAGCGCCTCGCTGCGGCGGCCGGAGCGGAGCACATGAACGTTGCGGTCGGCACAATAGCCATCCGCCTGCCCGAGAACCACACGTTGAAGGGCAAGCGACAGGTCGTCCAGTCGATGACCGCTCGGCTGCGTGACCGCTTCTCGGTATCCGCGGCCGAGGTAGAGGGGCAGGGGCTGTGGCAGGTGGCGACCATCGGCCTCTCCTGCGTCAGCAACCGCGCCGACCACGCACAGGAGACGGTGGAAAACGCGATGGCGTTCGTGGTGGAGCACTACCCGGAGGTTGAGATACTCGAGACGCAGGTGGAGGTCTTCCCGGTCCTGTAGCGGGGAAGCATGCACCCGGCTGCGTTTCTGCACCAGTTGCTGACGGCGCCCGACTACCAGGGCGAGCTGGTGCATGTGGAGCACTACCCGCCTTCGGAGGCGGTGTACGAGGCGCTGCGCCACGAGCTCCTACCTGCGGTGGCGAAGCGGCTGAAGCAACGCGGGCTCAATCAACTCTACCGGCATCAGGCTCGTGCGGTCGACCTTCTGCTCGATGGCAGGAACGTCGTCATCAATGCACCCAGCGCGAGCGGCAAGAGCCTCTGCTATCAGATTGCGACGCTCGACGCGCTGGCGCGCGACGACGGGGCGACGGCGCTGTTCATCTTCCCGACGAAGGCGCTGGCGCAGGACCAGCTCCGCAGCCTGCGCGCCCTGGCGGGGACATCGCTGCTGACGGCATCCTCCATCGAGACGTTCGACGGTGACACCGCGCAGGACGCGCGCGCGGGAGTCCGGCGCAGGGCCCGTGTGGTGCTGACGAACCCCGACATGCTGCACGTGGGCATGCTGCCAAACCACGCGCTGTGGTCGCGCTTCTTCCACGGGTTGAAGTACGTGGTGCTGGACGAGGCACACGCGTACCGGGGCGTCCTCGGCTCGCACGTGGCGAATCTCATCCGCAGGTTGAGGCGCGTCTGTGCGCTGTACGGCGCCACCCCCGTGTTTGTATGCTGCTCGGCAACCATCGCCAATGCGAGAGAGCATGCCGGGCGGCTGTGCAGCGCCGATTTCGAGCTGGTCGAGGGTGGCGACGGCCCGCACGGTGAACGCTTCGTGGCGCTGTGGAACCCCGCCGTGGTGGACAAGCGGACGGGCGCCCGTCGCAGCCACAACAGCGAGGCGAGCAACTTCCTGTGCAAGCTCGTTTCGAGGGGCGTCAGGAGCCTGGTGTTCGCTCGTACGCGCCGGCTGGCCGAACTCATCTACATCTATGCGCGAGAGCGGCTGCCCGCGGAGCAGGCGGCGCGCATCAGCCCGTACCGCGCAGGCTATCTGGCGGCCGACCGGCGTGACATCGAGCGGCGCTTCACCGGAGGCGAGCTTGACGGCCTGGTGGCCACAAGTGCGATGGAGCTGGGCGTGGATGTGGGCGACCTTGACGCGACGGTGCTGGCGGGCTATCCCGGCAACATGGCGAGCGCCTGGCAGCAGATTGGGCGCAGCGGCCGAAGTGAGAACCCTTCGCTGAGCATCCTCGTGGCGCAGAGCAACCCGGTGGACCAGTACCTGATGCGCAACCCCGGCTTCTTCTTCTCGCGCCGCTTCGAGCAGGCGCTCATCAACCCGAACAACCCGCACATCCTCGAGCCGCACCTGCTCTGTGCCGCCTGGGAGCATCCGCTGGCTGCGGAGGAGGTCGCTGCGCTGGCCGAGTCGGCCCCGGGCGCTATCGAGCGCCTGATGGGGAAGGGACAGTTGCGGGAGCGGCGCGGGCGGATGCACCTTGACCCAGGAGTGAGCTATCCGCCCGAGCGCGTGAACATCCGCTCGATCGGCTCCTCCTACCAGATAATGGACCTGAAGCACGGCGCACTGCTCGAGACGGTCGACGGAGCCGTGGCGATGTCGCAGCTTCATCCCGGCGCGGTGTACCTGCACCAGGGCGAGACGTACCTGGTGAGGCAGCTCGACATCCGCACGCGGACGGCCTGGGCGGAACCGTGCGAGGTCGACTACTACACCCAGGCGCGGGAGCTGACCGACATCCGCGTGACGAAGGTGGAAGAGGAGAAGCGCGGCGGCCGGGCGCTGGTCCGGCTGGGCGATGTGCAGGTGACGAACCACGTCATCGCGTTCAAGAGGCGGAAGCAGTTCACCGAGGAGTTCCTGGGGGAGACGCCGCTGGACCTGCCCGAGACGACGTTCTCGACGCGCGCCTTCTGGTTCGACGTCCCCGCTGAAGCCGTCGACCGGGCCGTGGCCGAAAGCGGCGACCTGGGCGGGAGCCTGCACGCGTGTGAGCACGCCTGCATCGGCGTGCTGCCGCTGTTCGCGCTGTGCGACCGCAACGACATCGGCGGTGTCTCGATGCCGGATGGGGGCACGGGGCTGCCCCAGGTGTTCGTCTACGATGCCTATCCGGGTGGTGTCGGCATCGCTGAGATGGGATACGCCAGCATCGAGCGGCTCTGGACTGCGACGGGCAAGCTGGTGAGCGACTGTCCCTGCCTCGACGGCTGCCCGAGCTGCATCCAGTCGCCGAAGTGCGGCAACAACAACGAGCCTCTGAGCAAGGATGGGGCGATTGCGCTGCTAGCTGCGCTCTCGTCGTCCTCCTCGGCGGCGTGACCGGTGGCGATGCGGCCGCGGGGCTCAGGCGGGCCGGGGCGGCCGAACCCTCTTCCCCAGCAGTACAAGGCCAAGCACGGCGCCGCTCAACAGGACGATAGTGGCGCCGGAGGGCACGTTGAGCGCATACGAGAGGGCGATGCCGCAGACGGACAGCGCCACGGCGAGAGCGACGGCGAGGAGCATCATGCCCCTGAGCGTGCTGGTGAACTGCCGCGCGATGGACGGCGGGATGGTGATGAGGGCGATGACAAGGACAATGCCGACGACGCGGATGACGGTGACGATGGTGAGGGCAATGAGCGCGAGGAGCACGAGCTGCAGCGCACCGGCGGGCACACCTGCGACGCGCGAGAACTCCTCGTCGAAGCTGACTGCCTGGAACTCCTTGTAGAAGGCGAGCACGGTGGCGACGATGACCGCGTTCAGCACGAGCATCATCCGCAACTCAGACTTGAGCACGGTGAGGATGTTGCCGAAGAGGTAGCTGAACAGGTCGGGCGTGTAGCCGGCAGCGAGGCCGGCGAAGACGACGCCCAGCGCCATGCCGGTGGCCCAGAGCACGCCGATACCGGCGTCCTCCGACAGACGTGTGCGGCGGGTCACAACGCCCATGCCCATGGCGGCCGCGAGGGCGAAGGCCACGGCGCCGAGTATCGGGCTGAAGCCGAGCCAGAGCGCCAGCCCGACGCCGCCGAAGGTGGCGTGCGAGATGCCACCGCTGACGAAGACCATGCGCCTGACGACGACGTAGGTGCCCACGACGCCGCAGGCGACGCCGGCCAGCACCGCCGCGGCGAGCGCGTGCTGCATGAACTGATAGCCGAGCACGGCCGGCATCAGTCGTGCCTCCGGAGGACGCGGTGAGGCATGCCGTGCGCCAGCAACTCGACCGGGCAGCCGTAGGTTGCCTCGATGTCCTCAGGCGGTATCTCCCGCGAGCCGTGGTAGTAGAGACGCCCGTTCAGGCAGGCAACCTTATCGACGTAGGTCGAGATGGCGGAGAGGTTGTGCGAGACCATGACGATGGTGATGCGTTCCTTGAGCTGTCCGAGCAGCCGGAAGATCTCCTCCTCGGTGGTGGTGTCCACGTTGGCGAAGGGCTCGTCGAGGAGCAGAAGCTCCGGGTTGCGCACGAGCGCCCGCGCGATGAACACCCGCTGCTGCTGTCCACCGGAGAGTTGCCCGATGGGGCGATGCTTGAGCGATGTGATGCCTACCGTGTCCAGCGCCTGCATGGCTCCGGCGTGATCACCAGGAGAGTAGCGGCGCAGCAGATGAGTGTGCGAGAGCCGTCCCATGAGGACGACGTCCCAGGCGGAGATGGGGAACTCCCGGTCGAAAACGCTGTGCTGCGGCACGTAGCCGATGCGATGGGCGGAACGCTGGGGTGGCTCGCCCCAGAGGCGAACCTCGCCGCGCGATGGTGGTACGAGCCCCAGCATGACCTTGAGCAGTGTGCTCTTCCCGCCCCCGTTGGGGCCGATGATGCCGAGGAAATCGTTCCGGTGGACCGTGAGGTCCACGTCTTCGAGCGCCGACAGTCCGTCGTAGTCGACGGAGACGCCGCTCAGCCGGATGATGGCCTGCGCGGGCGCTCCGTCAGCATGTGAGTGCCGGTGTTCCATACAGTTTCCCGTGCCGTGGATGGTCGAGCCGCTACTCGACCTCACGTGCGAATGCCTCGGCCGCCGCGCGTGTGGCTGACAGGTAGTCGTCCGGCAGCGGGTCTACATAGAGTAGCTCGCCGTCTATCGCCTCGGCAATGCTCTCGGCCTCAGAGGTCGCCGACTGAGGCGAGACGAAGATGTACTGCAGGCTGTACTGCCGTGCCCGGTCGATGCAATCCTGAAGCAGGTGGGGAGTCGGGGACTTGCCCTCCTCTTCGATGGCGAGCTGTGCCAGACCGTAGTCCCTCGCGAAGTAGGCAAACGACGGATGATAGATGAGGAAATGACGCTCGTTTCCGGCTGCAAGCAAGGCGTTGATATCGGCGTCCAGTCGCTCGAGCTCGCCGAGGTACCTCGCGCCGTTCTCGTGGTAGAGGTCGGCGCCGGCGGGGTCGACGAGCGACAGGCCGGCGGTTATGGTCCCGACCATGGTCATGGCGTTCCGCGGAGAAGTCCAGATATGCGGGTCGTTGTCCTGGATGGCGATGCCCGCGGAGCAGTCCACCATCGCCATGCCCGGGTTCTGAGCGGCGAGATTGTCCATCCACTCCAGCTCGAACTCGACGCCCGAGCCCACTATGAAGC
>CAZLPP010000075.1:0-7681 GCA_964561465.1 uncultured Dehalococcoidales bacterium | reverse complement strand
GCGAGGGCCGGAGGATATCCTCCGGCCCTCGCCTGTTACCAGGACGGAGCGCCACGGCGCAGGATGCCTACCAGCACCCCTTCGCTTTCTTCCACGGGTGCGCCCGAAGCACTTCCTCGTTTATCTCCGTGCCCCAGCCGGGGCCGGTGGGGATCTTCATCCGGCCGTTCACTATCTCAGGAACGTTGGTCACCAGTTCACTCTTCAGCGGCAGGGCATCCACGTCATTCTCCATGATGTGCACGTTGGGGAGAACCGCGCAGAGGCTGGCGCTGATGAAGGTCGACAGGTGGCTGTAGTAGTTGTGAGGCGCCATGTTGAACTCGAACACCTGGGCAAGCTCGCCGATCTTCTTCGCCTGGCTGAAGCCGACCCACGGGACATCGACCATGAAGACGTCGGCGCTGCGGTTCTGGAAGTATGGCAGGAACTCGCGCATGTAAATGAAGTTCTCGCCCGTACAGAGCGGCGTCCTGCTGGAGCGGCGGATGTCGGCCATCGCCTCGGGGCTGTACATATCTATCTCGAGCCACATGAGCTTGTACGGCTCGAGCATCCGGGCGATGCGGATGCAACTCTCCGGCTTGAAGTTGAAATTGAGGTCGAGACAGATGTCGACCTTCGGGCCGACGGCGTCGCGGAACGTGCCGACGAGAGTCTCGATGTGCGAGAGCATGGCGTTGTCCGCCACCTGGTCCGTCGTTCCGGGACCGCCGCCGAAGCCCTGGAAGTGGACGTGCGCGGGGTTACCGGGGAAGATGATGTTCGTCTTGAGGGCGTTGTAGCCCCGGGCGACCACTTCCTTGCCCAGCGCGTGGATATCGGCCATGGTGCGTATCGGTGGCGTCCCCATCTGCGGATACAGCGCCCGCGTGGTGCCGCAGTGAGACCAGTACAGGCGCAGGTCCTCGCGAGTCGGGCCGCCGAACAGCTCGACGACCGAGATGCCGAGCGCCTTCGCCTTGATGTCGATGAGGGCAAGCTCAACACCCGCCGTCGCCTGCGCCCTGACACCAAGCGGTCCCTGAATATTCAGCCGCGCCATGTCCCAGAAGCGCATCTCGTACGCCCTCGGGTCGGTGCCGACGAGGACGTTGCTGATGTCCTCAACCGCGCCGGCAACGGCGAAGGGGGCCCTGGGAACGCTGCACTCGCCCCAGCCTGTGATTCCTTCGTCAGTGCTGACCTTGACGAAGGTCCACGATTGCCAGCCCGCGTCGAATACAAACGGCTCAACTTCGACGATCTTCATAGCATGCTTCCTCCTCGAGAAAGAGTGCAGCAAGTGTAACAGAAGAGGCAACGAGGCGGAGGCGACGGCGGGACACTCGTCCCGCTTCTCCCGGGAGAGGCAGGCCCGATGTTCGCAGGCGCAGTGCAGGCCCGAAGAGCGGACTCGCCGGGTCGTCTACTCTACGCGACCGCCTGCACCGGCATGGTAGACGCTCGAGGCAACGCTCCCGGCCTCAGCTATCCAGGCCTCGTAGTCGGCCTGGAACACGTCGCTCGGCTCAAGCACCGTCTCGATGTCGTGGTGCAACGCCAGCGGAACGCCCAGCGCCTCCGCAGCCGAGAGGGCAGCCCCGTCGGACGCGAGATAGTCGAAACTCTTGAGAATCGTGAGCGGCACGCTAACGCTCCCCTGCACGACGCGCAGCATCTCCGAGAGTCGGACACCGCCGCCCGCCACCACAACGCCGGACGGGCAAGAACGGGCGTGCGCCATGGCGTTTATCATGCGGCTGAGGGTAAACGCGACGCCCTTGACGATGGCCGCGGAGAGCGTGGACATGTCCGTGTGCACATCCATGCCCGTGAAGGTGCCGCGAAGGTCGGCGCTCCAGAACGGCGTTCTCTCACCGTGCAGCCACGGAAAGAAACGCTCGCCACCCTGGCTGACGCGAACCTCGTCGATCGCCCACTTCGTCCTGCGGGCCCAATCGAGCACTGAGCCGCCGTTGGACGAGATACCGCCGTTCACGTAGCGATTCTCGTCGACGACGAACGTCCAGGTCCGGTCGGGCGAGCTGTGCCGTATGACCGTCGAAAGCTCGCGCGCCGCCATGGTGCTGCCGATGTTGGCCGCGACCTCACTGACCGCCTTGCACGCGTAGCTGGCGGAGCCGCCGTCGCCCAGGCCGGGCACCACGACGACGGATTCTCCCTTGACGCGGGCTTTGCTGACCGCCGTGTTGTGGCGCAGGAGGCGGGGCATCTCCTCGCGCCTGAATCCCAGCTTGTCGAGCAGCGGCGTATTCCAGTCTCTCTTTCTTATGTCCAGAAGACCGGAGGCCGATGCGGTGGAGTAGTCGGTGGCCCTCTGCCCCGTCAGCCACTCGATGAGGTACTCCTTCATGCCGTAGGGCCTGAAGGTCATGTCCTTGAGGAGGTGCGCCGTCATGAGCTTGTAGACGGGGAAGAGGATATCGGCATGACAGCCCGAGACGTCGAGGTAGCCGGCCAGCTCTCGTTCAACATCCGGGTTCCGGTCCCAGATGCTGTTCCACTGGTAGACCACGTCCCCGCCCTCTTTCGGCGAGACCGCCGAGTACCACGCGGTGGTGAGAGCCACGGAACGGACGACGAACTCCTGCACGAGGTCACCGAGCAGCTGCTCCAGCACGTCGGTGTACATGCGCATTGGTACGACACCGACGGCCAGTTCCTGCCGGGGGTACTCGACGCGCCGCCGGGCAACCACATCGCCGCCGGACAGCTCAAGCACCGTGTACTTCGTGGCGCTCGTGCCCACGTCCAGTCCTACACAGACTTCCTTCCTCATGGGAGCCCCTCCCCGCACACGTGAGGCATGTGCGTCGCCGTCACGCGTCGATAACGTTGTGGTTCCCGGTCGTGAACTCCAGCCCCAGCGTCTCGAATGCGGCCCGGATATCGTTCCGTATCTCCTTGTACTTCGGGTCGGAGAACGGCGGCAGGAGCATCGGTTTGCGCGGATAGCCGGCATCGAAACCGCGGGCGTACAGGGCCATGTGCGAGGCGATAGTGCTGTCAGTGAAGTGCAGCTTGGCGCTGACGTCCATCATCACCAGATACGCCTTCTTCGCCATAGCCTCGTTCCCTTCGAACGTCCACTTCACCAGCGCGGTCATTATCTCCGGCGCCCAGTTGTTCATGCCGGCGATGCAGGCACGCACTCCCATGTAGAAGAAGGGCAGCCAGCCTGTCGAGGTGCCGATGATGACCTGGAAGTCCTTGTTGTTCACCTGGGCGTCGTAGGCGACACGGGTGATGAAGCCGACGTTCAGGGGGCTGTCCTTCAGTCCGGCCAGGCCGAGCTTCTGCAGCTGTTGCACCGTCTTGAAGCTGAACGTGTACCGGCTGGTCTCCGGGTTGTTGTAGGCGTAGACCGGGACCTTGACGGCGTCGATAATCGCCTTGTAGTACTGGATGATGACGTCGTCCGCGTGCTTGTAGTAGAAGGGGGGCACCGCGCCGACGGCGACGACGCCGATCTTCTCGGCCTCCTTCGCCAGCCGGACGCTGGAATCCGTGTCGATGCAGCCGACGTGCGGCAGCAGGAACCTGCCGGTGAACTCGCCGGCCACCTGTTTGGCCAGGCGGTAGACCTCGACGCGCTCCTCAACAGACATGAGAGGACCCGCCCCGTAGGAGCCGGTCAGGAACAGACCGTCGACGCCGTGCTGGAACATCCAGCGCATGTGCCACTGCGTCTTCTCGCGGTCAAGGGCGCCGTCTGCGGTGAAGATGGTGATGTTAGGTACGATCGAACCTTGAATCATCGATTCACTCCTTCGTCTCCGAATGACCGGCATCGCCGGTGTGTTTCCTCTCGTTCAGCCGTTTCGCTACAAGGGTCGCGAGCAGGCGAGCCAATCTGCAGGGTCGTCCGTCAGCCGAGCCTCCACGAGTCCGGGGAGACCCGGGACAGGACCTCAGGATTGAGGATGTTGCCCGGCCGTTCCCCGCCGTAGACAGCAAGGACGCTCGCGACCACCTGGTCGCCCAGAAGCTTCATCGACTCCTGCGTATACCAGCCGATGTGAGGCGTGCAGAGGACGTTGGGCAGCTTGAGCAGCGGCGAATCCGCCGGCGGCTCCTTCTCGAACACATCGGTCGCGTAGCCGGCGATGCGTCCTTCGGTCAGCGCCTCATTCATGGCTGCCTCGTCGACTATCCTGCCGCGGGATGTGTTGACGAGGATGGCGCCCGGCTTCATCTTCGACAGCGCTTCGCGCCCGATGAGACCTACGGTCTGCTCCGACAGCGGCAGGTTGAGGCTGACGAAATCGGATGTGCGGAGCAGTTGGTCCAGGTCCACCACCTCGATGTCGCTCCGCTCGGCGCGCACGCGCTCTCCCGCGTAGGGGTCGAAGCCGATGAGGTTCATGCCGAAGCCCTTCGCCCGGTCGGCGACGGCGAGGCCGATGCGCCCCAGTCCGATGATGCCGAGCGTCTTGCCATACACGCCGACGCCGAGGAACTGGTTCCACTTGCCGGAGACAACGTTCTGGTACGCCTCGACGAGGCGGCGGCTGAACGCGAGCAGGAGCGTCATCGCGAGGTCGGCCACGGCGAGGGGGTTCACCTGCGGCGTGTTCATGACAAGCACGTTCCTGCGCGTGGCGGCGGGGATATCGATGTTGTCGACCCCGATGCCGTGCTTGATGATGAGGCGGAGACCGGTCGACTTTGCCAGCACTGCGTCATCGACGCGGTAGCCGGAGACAACCCAGGTCTCGATGTCCGGCAGGCCGGCTTCGAGGGCCGCCCTGTCCATCGTCGGCGACTCGCGGAACTCAACCACCGTGAACCCCGCCTCGCGCAGGCGCGTGATGTGCGCCGGCTCGACTTTGCCGAACGAGCGTGCGGTGATGAGAAGCTTCTTCGACGCCATACGTGCGACTCCTTGCGCCAGCGGTCATCTGAGCGAAGCGGCGTGTCGAAGGAATGAAGAGCCCTTCACCCGGTACGGGCACTGCCGCGCTGCAGCAGTTGATACAGCGGCCGGCAATCCGGACGCTGGCACATCAACCACGACGGGACGCCTGGAGCGCCCTCAACCGCTGGAAGTATCGCACATGCGGCGTCCGATTGGTAGACACGGCCGGGACCGAAGCGAGCGGGTGGGCGTGCGCTAGCGGCGCAGCGGACCAGTGGTCCTCGCGCTGGCATCCGCTCCGCACGGGAGCGCGCGGAGAGAACGGCGGGACAGCGTGTCCGCAGTGGCGCCCGGGAGACGAAGCCTCGAGACGGTTGCCGCCTCTGTTTCAGGCAGCCGTTGCGAACCATCGTGGGCGGACGCGGCGCCCCATCGCCGCGCAACAGGGCACACTCACTCGCTGCAGGTAGTGACAGGGGCAAGGCCCGCCCGCCCGGAAGGTGTCGTCGGAGACGCTAGAAACTGAACAGTCCGTGACCGCCCACTGAGTCGTACTCCGAGTCCTCGGAGTCGTCGAAGTCGAGCTGATCACCGAAGAGTCGGCCAGCATACGGATTCAACTCCGGCTCGGGGAGGTCATCGTCTGTCTCCAGGTCCAGGAGACAGCGGTCCACGACCGGAGCGAACCTTTTCGTCTTCTTTGCATCCTTCAATTCAGCCATAGCACACCTCTCTTCAAACGCAAGCAAATAGGGCACATCACCAGGGGGGTTCGGGCCTCACGGAGCGCGTGCTCCAGAGCACGACAGCGCGGCAAACCGAAGCTGAATGCAGGAATCCCCCGTCCACCACCCCACGTCAGCCCAAGCGAGAAGCAATTATAGCGCGCGACTTTCGTCTGTCAAGTAGGTTGGGAGCCTCGCGGCAGAGAATCTGTCACGAAGGCTGCACAGCTACCGGCAGCGATTGACAGTCGCGGCAGGCCCGCCTAACATACGTAGGCGAACGCGGCCAGTTGTTCCCGAGATGCCAGCCGCGGAGGGACACGGCACATGGACTTGAGGAAGCAGCGAGAGCGCCCGCGCGATGAGACCCTCGAGAAGGTGAGGTTCATCGTCGCGTTCCGTTCGAGGCACGCGCCGCCGAAGACGCCGCAGGGTACCGTGGAAACGGACCCTCTCGGCTCCTCGCTCTACAACCAGTTCATAGCGCGTCTTGACGCGCTTGGCATCGCGGTCCTTTACCACAAGGGCAAGGGATTGCTTGACAAGGAAGAGAAGCTCCACTACCGCGTGACCGAGCGCAAGGAGATCCGGCTGGAGTTCGTCGACCGGATGACGATGGGAGTCATCGACGGTCCCCGGGAGCTGGTGAGCATCGGACGCTACCAGCCGGGAGGATGGGAGGAGCGCCTCAAGGAGGCCTACGACGAGTGCCTGCGCCTCAGCGACCGTGTGGATGAGGTGACCGCCCTGGAGGACCGTCTGGCCAAGAGCGAGGGCCCCGAGGACGTCGTCGCCCTGCTCGACTCCGTTGCCGACAAGGAAGAGATGCTGAAGATGCTCTGCCTTACGCCGAAGCGAAGCACCAACGCCTTCACCCTCTACATGTCGCACATACTGACGGAGCGCATAGCCGAGGCTCACCACATAATCGAGGTCGCACTCGAGCTGAACCCGAACGATGCGAGGCTGCACCTGACTCTGGGCAACTTCTACTGGGCCGCGCTGTCCAATGCGAAGGGCTGGGGGCCAGGGAAGGACCCGGGGCCACTGAGGCTGGTGACGCTCGATGCGCTTCAGTTGCCGTACGAGAAGGCGAGAAGCCTGGCCCGGACGCACTATCTGGAAGCGATGAGGCTTTCCACCCACCGGGAGATCGAGGAGGAGGCGGGAACGCAGCTATCGACGCTCCGTTCCTAGCTTCCCGTCATCGCACCCATCAGCCGCGGCAAGCACCACCAATCAGCGGCGGGCAAGCCGCCGGCAGTCCGGAGCGTCAGTCCGCGCCGTGCCGGCCATTCAGCTCTCTGAGGAACTTCTCGACATCGGCGGGTAGCGGAGACGCGCTGCGGTCCTGGGCATCCAGTCGGGCCGCGTACCATGCCTCGAGGTGCGGCAGCACGGCCGCGAGGTCCGGACTCTCTTGCAACGCCTTCTCTATCCTGTCCGTCTGCTCGCGGGCGCGGTCGATGTCCGACTCATCGATCTCGATGCCGTACAGGCGCCCCAGCAGGTCCATCAGGCGCAGCTTGCCGATGTAGTCCTCCTGCACCTGCACGTATCGGGGCAGGTGGACGATGCACCACATCGCCTCGATGCCCCTGAGAGGCGCCTGCTGGATAACCTGAAACGTCATGGTCGACGGTCCCTGGTAGTCGGTCGCCATGATGCCCAGTCGCCTCATCTCCTCCTCAGCGCCCTCACCGACCGCCCCGCCACTGACGAGGAGAGGCCGCGTGTGAGGCACTGAATCATACATGCTGCCGAGCCAGACATAGCGCTTCACGCCGAGCCTCTCGAGCAGCAGCAATATGGAATCGACATACGTTTCAGCCTGCATGTGAGGCTCGAGCATCTTGATGACGACGAGGTCAGGCCCTTTGGGCGGGCTGACAAGGCTTATCACCGTGTTCGGGACGGCCAGCTCGCGCCTGCCTTCCCGGATGTAGACGGTCGGGCGGTAACGGGTGAAGTCGTAGAACGACCCAGGACGGGCCAGTGCCGCCAGTTGCCTTGCGCCATAGCGGTGCTCTAACTCGAGGAGGGCGAGAGCGCTGACGCTGCCCGCGTCAGTCCAGGGGCGAACCATCGCCAGTGC
>CAZLPP010000074.1:0-7697 GCA_964561465.1 uncultured Dehalococcoidales bacterium | reverse complement strand
TCGATCGTCCCTGCTACCGAGGAGTTGCAGGGCGTGCACGACGGCGTCCTTCAGATGGGTTCGGCCTGTCCGATGTACAACCTCAACAAGTTCCCGCAGAGTGCGTTGTTCGACATGGTGTCCGGCGGCATGACCGCGTTGCAGATGTTCCTCTGGCACACAAGGGGCAACGGGGACGAGCTGGCGGCCGAGCTGTGGGAGCCTAAGATGAACGTCAAGTACATCGGTCCCCAGGGCTTCCTGCCGCCTGAGATCTTCTGCCAGTCGAACAAGAAGATCGACAAGCCCGCCGACCTGAACGGCTTGAAGATGCGCTGCTCCGGTGACGGCGGCGAGATCCTCAAGAGCATGGGCGTGTCAACCGTGTTCTTCCCCGGCGCGGAGCTCTACGAGTCCATGCAGCGCGGCGTCATCGATGCCTTCGAGTACGCCTCTCCGTTCCTCAACTGGGGCATGGGCTTCCACGAAGTCGCCAAGTACCTGTACCTTTCGCCTTCCCGTGGCCCGACGGACGTGGCGCACGTCTGGGTCAATCGCGATGCCTGGGAAGACCTCACCCCGGACCTGCAACAGATCGTCTTCGATGCCTGCGATGCGGTCGGGTTTGACTACTTCGCCGAGTCCGTCGTTCGTGATGATGAGGCGCTGGTCAAGTACAAGGACTATGGCACCGAGATAGTCAGGCTCTCCCCTGAGATCGAGACTGCCTTCCTCGCGGCTTCCCAGACCTTCTATGCCAAGAAGGCTGCAGCCGATCCGTTCTACAAGAAGATACTTGACGACCACTGGGCGTTCAAGGCGCTGTGCGACCGGGCCGGCGTCAAGTAGCTGCATGCCTGTGTAACGTCACGCAGAACTGCGTAAGGAACACCCGCTCCGGAGAATCCGGAGCGGGTGTCCGGTCAGGTGACTATGAAGAAAGTGCTGAAGGCGATCGACTCCATAAGCCGCTTGTCGGGGCTGATTGCACGGTGGGGTTGTCTGGCGCTGGTCCTCGTGCTCTGTTTCGAAGTCACGATGCGGTACGTCTTCGACGACCCGACGATATGGGCCCACGAGTCGTCCACGATGCTTGGCGTCTTCATCGTGACCATCGGTTGGGCGTTCGTGCACCTGAATCACGGGCACGTCCGCGTCGATGTCTTCTACTCACGGCTTTCGCCTCGAGGCAAAGCCGTCGTCGACATCGTGTGTTTCCTTGTGTTCTTCCTGCCTTTGCTCCTCGTCCTCATCTACGCGGCCGGCAAGCAGGCCTGGGACGCGTACGTCTTCAAAGAGGTGCTGATGCAGAGCTACTGGTATCCGCCGGCGTTGCCCATCAGGACCGTCGTCGTCATTGGACTGTGCACATTCCTGCTGCAGGGCGTCGCCGAGTTCGTGAGGGATGTGTGGATGCTGGCAAAGGGGGTGCGGCCGTGACCGACATCAGTCCCGAGCTGCTCACCTTTCTCATGCTCGCCGGTGTGCTGGTAGGAGTGCTGCTTGGCTATCCCCTGGCCATACCGGTGGGCGCCATGGGTCTCCTCTTCGGATACCTGGTGTACGGCAAGGCCGTGCCCAATCTGCTGTACGGACGCGTGTTCAACCTGGTGCATTCCTACACGCTGCTCGCGATTCCCCTGTTCGTGTTCATGGGGGTGATGCTTGAGCGCTCGGGGATAGCGGAGAAGCTGTACGATGCCCTGTACGTATGGTTGAGCGGATTCCGTGGCGGCCTGGCCGTGACGACGGTGCTGCTGGGGACCATCCTGGCGGCATGCGTCGGCATCATCGGGGCCTCCGTCACCATGCTGGCCATCTTTGCCCTGCCGGCAATGCTGAAGCGCGGCTACAATAAGTCGCTGGCGTGCGGAGCCGTGTGCGCCGGCGGCACGCTTGGCATCCTCATTCCGCCCAGCATCATGCTGGTCATCTACGGCCCCATGGCAGGCGTCTCCGTCGGGAAGCTCTTCATGGGCGCCTTCTTCCCCGGGTTCACACTGTCGGCACTGTACTGCGGCTACATCGCCATACGCTGCGCCATCCAGAAGGAGATGGGTCCCGTCGTTCCCGCCGAGGAGCGGCAAGTGCCTTTCGGGGTCAAGACGGTGATGCTGGCCAAGGCGCTGCTGCCCACCGCCATCCTTATCTTCGCCGTCCTGGGAAGCATCTTCCTCGGCATCGCCCCGCCGACCGAGGCGGCCGCGGTCGGCGCGTTTGCGTCAATGGGGCTCGCTGCGGCATACCGCAGGTTCAACTTCACGGTGCTGAAGCAGACGTTGACGCAGTCGCTGCACGTGAGCGCGATGATCTACCTCATCGGCGCGCTCTCGTTCGCCTACGTCGGCGTCTTCATCGGCGCGGGCTGTGGCAAGGTCATCGAAGAGGTCATCCTCGGGGCGCCCGGAGGCAGGTGGGGTGCCTTCTTCGCCATCATGTTCATCGTGTTCATGCTGGGGTTCTTCATCGACTGGATAGGCATCGTCTTCATCATGGTGCCGATCGTGGCGCCCATCGCGCCCATACTCGGCTTCGACCCCCTCTGGTACGGCATGATGCTCGTGGTCAACCTGCAGATGTCCTTTATGACTCCGCCCTTCGCCTCGGCCATCTTCTACCTGCGGGGTTCCGCGGACCCGGCTCTCGGCGTGACCATGGCGGACATCATCAGAGGCGTGTGGCCCTTCGTTATCTGCATCATCATCGGTCTCGCCCTCTGTGTGGCGTTTCCCCAGATCATCCTCTGGCTCCCCGGCAAGATGATTGCTTAGACTGGTACCACGGGGTGTGCCCTCGGCGCACCCCGTGGTACACGGTTCTCGCTGCTTCTGGAACGCGTTCTCCCGGTTTCCATTTTCGTTCGTCCGGAGGTATTGACACGTGTAGGTGGCTCGGATACGATGGTCGCGATAGGTACGTTCCATACGATTGCGATAGTACGTGACTGAATCTCCGGCCAGGGCTGCAGGATGGGTGCCGCGAGTCCGATTCCCGGTGTCGGGGTGACGTTACGTCGGCGGCTCGGGGCCGGATCTTGGATCTGAGTGTTGCTTAACAATCTCGACAGAAGGAGGTAGGCGCATATGCAGCATGGCTGAGTGGCGTGGTCGAGACTCCCCCACGCCTTTGTGAACGCAATTCTCAGGAGGGAAGGTAGTGAATAGGAAGACTATTGGCCTGCTGGTTACTGCAGTGGCGTTGATCGGGATGCTCATCGTCGGTTGTGCCCCTGCGGCGACTCCGACGACGCCCACGACTCCGACCACGCCCACCACTCCGACCACCCCAACGACCCCGACCACTCCTACCCAACCAGCTGCCCAGAAGATAGAGTTCAAGATTCAGACGTCATTTGACGCCGCGAATCCGGCTCACGTCTGGGGCGCGAAGCTGTGCGAGAACGTAACGACCGCCAGCGGCGGCAGACTTGTCTTCACGCCGTTCACCGGTGGCTCAATCGTCCCGGCGACCAAGGAGATGGACGCCATCGACCTCGGCACTGTCGATGGTACCTTCACCTGCACGATGTACAACCTGGACAAATGGCCCGAGGCCGGGCTGTTCAGCGCGCGTCCCACGGGAATACCCGCTGACGGCGTGCCGATCTGGTTTGACGCGTGGGGCACTGACTTCGTCAATCGCATGGTCCAGGGCTACGATGTCATCGCGATACGTGGTGTCACCCCTCAGCCCGCGGAGACATGGTGTCACTCCAAGAAGGAACTGAAGTCGCTCGCCGATATCAAGGGTCTCAAGATACGCACCGCCGGTGATGGCGGCGAAATCCTGACGCGCATGGGCGCCTCGGTCGTCTTCATGCCCGGTGGCGAACTGTATGAGGCCATGCAGCGCGGCGTTATCGATGCCTTTGAGTATTCGAACCCTGCGGTGGACTGGCCCATGGGCTTCCAGGAGGTTGCCAAGTACCAGGCGATGTCCTCGACCCGTGCGCCGTCTGACCCGCTGGTCTTCTACCTGAAGAAGAGCAAGTACGACAAGCTCACCCCGGACCTCAAGGCCATCATTGAGAACTGTTGCCAGGCGACGACCCGCCAGCACCAGACCACAATCGATGCTACCGTGCTCGAGGCCTACGGCAAGTTCAAGGCCTACGGGACTGTCCAGTACCACCTGCCGAAGGACATCGAAGCTGAGATCACCAAGGTAGCCAAGGCGTTCTACGACGAGAAGGCCAATACTGCATCTCCGCTCTACAAGGAGATACTTGCGTCTCAGCGCACGTTCCTTGCCGACTGGATCACGTTTGCTGCCCTGCAAACCCCGCAAGCGTAGACACTCCTTGCCTGACTGAAATGAGCCGTCGCCCCGGGTTTCCCGGGGCGACGGCGGAACGCGTGGTACGAATGAAACGTATTCTTGGAACGATCGACTCAATCAGCGAACACGTGGGCTCGTGGGGCAGGTGGTTCTGCGTGGCGCTCATCGCCGTCGGCGTGTTCGAGGTGACGATGCGGTATGTGTTCGATTCGCCGACCGTCTGGGCGTACGAGACATGCAGCATGCTCGGAGGTGCTACCTACGCTCTCGGCTGGGCATTCGCCCACCTGCACAGGTCCCACATACGGGTGGATGTGTTTTTCAGCCGTCTCTCAGCTCGCGGCCAGGCCATCGCCGACAGCATACTGGCGCTGGTCTTCTTCTTCCCGCTCATCGGACTGATGACGGAACGGGCGATCTTCTGGGCCTGGCGCGCGTATTCCCGTGGACTGGTCATGATGGAGAGCTACTGGTACGCGCCCCAATGGCCGTATCGCGTCGTGCTCGCCATCGGCATCTGCCTGCTGCTGCTGCAGGGCATTGCGAAGTTCGTGCGTGACGCTCACTTCGCTGTGAAGGGGACGACCATTGATTGACTTGAGCGTTGAAGCCATCACCGCAATCATGATCGGCGGCATCTTCGTTGGCGTCCTCACGGGCTTCCCTCTGGCATTTGTCGTTGGCAGCGTCGGCCTCATCGTCGGCTACTTTCTGCTCGGCCCTCAGGCGTTTGAGATTCTCTACGGCAGGCTGTACTCCCTGTCGTTGAATTACCCGCTGCTCGCGGTACCCCTGTTCACGTTCATGGGCGTAATCCTGCAGAAGTCGGGCATAGCCGACGGACTCTTCGACGCACTGTATCTCTGGCTTGGAGGCTTCCGCGGAGGCCTCGCGGTCAGCACCATCCTGTTCGGGACAGTCCTGGCAGCGTGCCTCGGCGTCATCACCGCCTCCGTCACCATGCTGACGCTCATCGCTCTTGGTCCCATGCTGAAGCGTGGCTACGATAAGGCAATCGCGACCGGCGCCGTATGCGCCGGCGGTACCCTTGGCATCCTCATCCCGCCAAGCGTCATGCTGGTCATCTATGGCCCGATGGCGCAGGTCTCGGTGGGCAAGCTGTTCATGGCGGCTGTCTTCCCCGGGCTGCTGCTCTCGGTGCTGTACTGCTCCTACGTTTCCGTCCGGTGCGGGCTGACGCCCGCTCTTGGACCTGCCGTACCGAAGGAAGATCGCAATGTCCCCTTCCTGGTGAAGACCAGGATGCTGGTCTACTCCCTGGTGCCGCCTGTGCTGCTGATACTCTCGGTAATGGGCACCATCTTCTTCGGCATTGCTCCGCCAACTGAGGCGGCGTCGGTGGGCGCCTTCGCGGCGCTGGTTCTGGCCATCCTCTACCGCAAGTTCTCCTGGGGCATGCTTTCGAGCACAGCCCTGGACACCATGCGCGTGGCGGCCTTCGTGCTGTTGATCGGATGCCTCTCGTTCGCCTTCGTGGGTGTCTTCATCAGCGTGGGCTGCTCTGACGTGGTCTCCCGCGTGATTCTCGCTGCTCCCGGCGGGCGTTGGGGCGCGTTCATCATGGTGATGATCGTCGTCTTCATGCTCGGCATGTTCATCGACTGGATTGGCATCGTCTTCATCATGGTGCCGATCCTGGCCCCCATCGGTCCCGCGCTGGGTTTCGATCCTCTCTGGTTTGGCATGATGATCTGCGTCAACCTGCAGATGTCCTTCATGACGCCGCCCTTTGCGGTGGCGATATTCGTCTGCAGGGGGACGGCTGCGCCGGAACTGGGGGTCACCATGACGGACATCATCCGCGGCGTTATTCCCTTCGTCGCGATGATCATGGTGGCTCTCACACTGTGCACCATCTGGCCTCAGATCATCCTCTGGCTGCCCGGCAAGATGATCAGCTAGTCGCCCCGTACCTGGGCGGCAGCTCTCCGTCGAGTTGACGGCGGGGCGCTCTCCAGGCGCCCCGCCGCTCTCCTTTTCGTGGCGGCTCGGCCTCCCTGCTCGTCGGTTGAATGCCGCTTCGTTGCGGTGGTACACTACGGCTGCGTGCCGACCACGTTCAATTCAGCATCGGTCCTCCGTCTTCCACCTGCATCTATTCCTGCCGGCCCGGCGCCCCTGTGCCGGTCGGCGGCAGTCAGTTCACTCTTGTAGGAGGTAAGTAGTCAGATGAGAACCCCAGAGCAGTACCGGGCCGGCCTGTCGAAGATGCGCCCTAACCTCTACATCGGCGGTGAGAGGGTCGGGCGCGACGACGCTCGCATTCTCCCTGGCGTGAACGTCATGGCGGTTACGTTCGAGATCGCCCAGGATCCCCGCTGGAAGGGCATTGCGACCGCCACCTCGTCCCTCTCGGGCCACGAGATCAACCGCTGGGCCCACACTCCGCAGCACCCGTTCGACCTCATGCAGAAGCAGAAGATGATCCGGCTCGGCGCTCAGCGCGTGGGCGGCTGCATCCAGCGATGCATGGGGCACGACGCCATTACCTCTCTCTCCATCGGCACGAAGGAGATCGATGACAAGTACGGGACCGAGTACCACAAGCGCTTCTGTGACTGGCTCAAGTGGTACCAGGACAAGGACTACTGCGCGGCCTGTGCCCAGACCGACATGAAGGGCGACAGGACCAAGCGGCCCAGCGAGCAGGTTGAACCGGGCCAGTACGTCCACATCGACGAGGTGACCGATAAGGGCATATACGTCAGCGGCTGCAAGGTCTGCATCACCATGGCCGCTTATGCGGACGAGATACTTGTCCTGCCCACCCGCGCCATGATGGAGACCGATGCCGACTGGGCTGTGGCGTTCGCCATTCCGGGGGATGACCCCGGCATCAAGCAGGTTGTCCGGCCTGTGTGGTTGCACGAGCGAAAGGAGATCGAAGCCCCGTTCTGCAACTACGGCGTCTCCGACTCGATGATTATCTTCGACCACACCTTCATTCCGAAGGAGCGCGTCTTCATGTGCCGCGAGTGGGAGTTCGGGCGCCGCCTCGCCATGCTGTTTGCCGACTCGCACCGCCATAGCTACTGCGGCTGTAAGCCTGCGGTATCGGACGTCATCCTGGGCGCCACGTTGCTCGCCGCTGACGCGAACAACATCTCCAAGGTGAGCCACGTGCGTGAGAAGTTGTCCGCGTTCGCGCTGAACTCCGAGCTGGCATTCGCGGCTGGCGTTGCCGCCGCGATGTACGGAGAGAAGACGGCGTGCGGTACTTTCTTCCCGAACACCATCTTCGCCAACGTGGGCCGCAGGCTCATGGGCGAGAACATCTACCACGAGTACAACATGCTGACCGAGATAGCCGGCGGCCTGTCGGTCACGATGCCCTTCGAGGAGGACTTCATCAATCCCGAGACGAAACCCTACATGGACAAGTACATCGTCCGGAACCCGAAGCTCTCCCCCGAGGAATC
>CAZLPP010000073.1:5025-7767 GCA_964561465.1 uncultured Dehalococcoidales bacterium | reverse complement strand
GAGCCCCATCCCGCCGACGGCGATGCCGTAGAGCTGCAGGGCGTAGCCGGCAATCACGAAGAGAAGCTGAGTATCCATCCGTTGCGGCGTCAGCGTATCGTGTAGGCCGGGAGATGTCCATGGGCGACGCGATGAACCCGAACGACCCTTTCGCGTGAGGGCGCACCGCCCCGTCGCTGCACAGGGCGGCGCTCACCCCGGATATATGCCGACGACTTCGCCCGTTCCGAGGACATGGCCGGACATGGCGTCCAGAACCGAGCGTTTCGAGGCGCCGGGGTCGAGGGGCAGCGTCGTGTCCAGCGCGTACACCTTGAAGACGTAGTGGTGCGCACCCATTGGAGGGCACGGGCCGCCGTAGCCGGGGTCGCCCCAGGAGTTCTTGCCGTGCATGCCGCCGCCGGCGAGCGTCCGGCCATCCGGAACGTTCTCCGGCAAACCGGTCGCGTCCCCGGGGATGTTGAAGACGACCCAGTGCACCCACGTTCCGATGGCGTCGGGGTCGTCGCAGATGAGGACGAACGACTCGGTTCCGTCCGGCGTGCCGGTCCACGAGATGGGTGGCGAGATGTCCTCGCCGTCGCAGGAGTAGACCACAGGGACAGTGCCTTCGTGGGTGAACGCCGTGCTGGTGACGGTCAGGGTGGCCCCGACCGGTTCCGTCGCGGGTTCGCGGGCCGCGCAACCGGAGAGTCCGACGAGCAGAGCCGGAAGGGCGAGACACGGGGTGACGCACAAGAAACGGCGAGTCATCACGATAGACCCCCGGGGGACGCCCCATCTGGGAGCGAGCGCCGGCACATAATCATCATGCCGGGCGGGTCCGGGAGTCAATAGCGGCGTTTTCTGAGGCCGACAGCAGGCCACCCACAACCTGATGGCGGGCGGACGCAGAGGTCCCCGCCCTACGGGAGACTGGCCGGGAAATCCGGGGACACCATGCACCCATAGGAAGCGGATTCAGTTGATGGTGTCCCCGTATTTCCAGCGTGACGGCGACAACGGCAGGCGTCCGACGGGGCTATGGCGGGCGGGCATGGGAGCCCGCGCCCTACAGGAGAACCGCATGCCCACGCCCCAGGCAGGCATGGGAGCCTGCCGCTACGCGAGATGCGGGGTTGCAGGTGCAGGGTTCGAAGGCTCGAACGGAGGAAATCCGGGGACACCATGCACCCGTGGGAAGCGGAGGATTCGGGAGACGGTGTCCCCGTATTTCCTTCGCGTGACGGCGACAACGGTGGGCGTCCGACGGGGCGATTGCGGGCGGACGCAGAGGTACGCACCCTACGGTAGAACGCCAGGGCCGCGCAAGACGACGGCTACAGCGACGTCACGATGCGTTCGACGCTCAGAAAGCGGGAGCACCAGACGAGTGCAAGCACGACCGCAGAGGCAATCAGTCCCATCGTGAGGACGGTCGAGGAAGAGAGTGCAGGCCCAGAACCGGAGGCTCCGAGGAGGAGGACCACGGTCATCAGCATGCCCAGGCTGGCGAGATGGCTCTCGCGGGCTCCGAGCAGGAGCTGTACATAGCCACGCGCACCGACCATGCACCCGACCAAGAGCGGCACCACGAGAACAAGGAACAGGAGCACCGGGCAATCGGGCAGGACGAAGACGTCGGCACGAACGGAGGCAAGGACGACGGCGAGCGACCCGACGGCAACGGCGAATGCGCCGCCGAACAGCGTCACGGCGAACGTCTTCCCGAGCCAGAGGTCACGCAGCGAAACCGGGCTGCACAGCAGCGTTTCGATGACGAAGTCCGTCTTCTCGCGCAGGAACACCTGGCTGCTGCCGTGATACCCAAGCGACAGCCCGACAAGCATCGGGACGAAGGACAGCATCCCCTTCAAGCCGTCAGCCGTACCATCCGAGAGCACGAGGCTGAAGAACACCCCGGAGAACGCGCCGACCACAATCATGCTGCGCGTGGCTATGAGCTGCCAGAGTTCCTTCACCGTTACCGTCCAGACGATGGACATCTTCGCCACGGGATCAACGTTCGCACGGCACACACCGGTCAGTCAAGAGTTGAACGGGGTCGCGACAACGTCGGGCGTCAGACAGGGCGATGGCGGACGGACGCAGAGGTCCGCGCCCTGCGGGAGACAGGCCGGGAAATCCGGGGACACCATGCACCCACAGGAAGCGGAGGATGCAGCAGATGGTGTCCCGTATTTCCGCGGAGGCGGGCGCGGAACTCCCCTCGGGGTGTAGTCTGCGTCCTACAACATAATCAGCCGAACGAGACCTCTCGCAGGCAAGAGTCGGACCATCGTACAAGGAGGCCGGCAACACACCTGTCGACGCCACAAGACCTCACTTAACCTCACGGCACCTACGGGCGGGAGTACGTCTATCGTGGCGTGTTCCCGACGCTGTACCCTTACACTTGGGACTGCGGCCCGACGCGGCAAACTTCCACATGACTCACTCCGACGCCCCGGCAGAGCGAATCGAGGACAAGCTCCGCGCACAGTCCCTCGACGGCAGGCTGCGCCTGCTCGTGGAGAGGGCGGGCGATGTCGTCTGGGCGGTCGACATGTCCATGCGCCCCACCTACGTCAGCCCCGCCATCCAGCGCTACCTCGGCTACACCGTCAAGGAAGCCACGGCACTCACCATGGATGCCGTCTTTGCTCCGCACTCGTATGAGGCAGCCATGCGGGTGCTGTCGGCCGAGTTGACGATAGACCAGGAGCGAACCACGGACCCGGACCGGAGCCGCCTTGTCGAGGT
>CAZLPP010000073.1:0-4925 GCA_964561465.1 uncultured Dehalococcoidales bacterium | reverse complement strand
CGCAGGATGGGACTCGACCAGAACGCCATCGAGGGGCTGCGTCTGGCCGGCCTCATCCACGACATCGGCAAGGTGCGCGTGCCGGCGGAGATTCTCGCGAGCACGCGCCGGTTGACGCAGGCGGAGATGGAGATCATCAAGGTCCACCCGGCCACCGGATACGATTTCCTGAGCGGCATCGACTTACCCTGGCCCATCGCGGACATCGTCTACCAGCATCACGAGCGACTCGACGGCACAGGCTACCCCCGCCGGCTCCGAGGCAAGGACATCATCCTCGAAGCCCGCATACTGGCCGTGGCCGACGTGGTTGAGGCCATCACCGCCGAGCGCCCCTACCGCAGGGCCGTCGGCATCGACGCCGCCCTCGAGGAGATATCCCGACATCGCGGTCAGCTCTACGACGCAGCCGTGGTGGACGCGTGTCTCGACGTGTTCCGGACCGACTCCTTCACGCTGGAGCAGGAGCCGCTGAGGACGGCCTCGGTCGACGACTGAGCGGGCGGACGCGGAGGGCCGCGCCCTACGGGAGACGGGCCGGAGGAAATCCGGGGACACCATGCACCCATAGGAAGCGGAGGATTCCGTAGATGGTGTCCCCGCATCTTCCTCCGCGCGGTGGCCGAAACGGTGGGCGTCCGACAGGGCGATGGCGGGCGGGCATGGGAGCCTATCCCTGCGGGAGGAGACGCAGGTGCGCTGAGGCAACGACGATGGGCCGCCGACAACCGGATGGCGGGCGAGGCGTGCCTCGCCCCTACGAGAGGCAATCGTGGTGCGTGGTAGGCGCGAAGGTGGGCATCCGGCAGGGAGATGGATAGCGGACACAGAGGTCCGCGCACTGCGGGAGACGGGCCGGAGGAAATCCGGGGACACCATGCACCCATAGGAAGCGGAGGATTCCGTAGATGGTGTCCCCGCATCTTCCTCCGCGCGGTGGCCGAAACGGTGGGCGTCCGACAGGGCGATGGCGGGCGGGCATGGGAGCCTATCCCTGCGGGAGGAGACGCAGGTGCGCTGAGGCAACGACGATGGGCCGCCGACAACCGGATGGCGGGCGAGGCGTGCCTCGCCCCTACGAGAGGCAATCATGGTGCGTGGTAAGCGCGAAGGTGGGCATCCGGCAGGGCGATGGAAAGCGGACACAGAGGTCCACGCACGACAGAAGAACACCCTACCCCATCAGGTCGGTGCGGGAACCGCCACCTACCATGGGTGGAAGCAGTGCTTCACGAGTCAAGTGTGCACCTCTGACCTCCTCAGCATGCCGCCCGTCACCGCCATCTGTGCGGCGGACAGCCCGACGAAATACCAGCACCAGGCGGGGATGCCCAGGATGAGCGGTCCAACCTCGCCCCAGCGCCAGTAGTCCTGCGCCAGCAGGAAGACGGCGCCGAACGCCAGCATCAGGAGCAACTGGCTTCGAGTGACTCCCGGCAGGCCCGCAGGGCCGGTCAGGAGGTGCACCGCCAGGTAGACGACGACCGAACAGGCCATGGCGGGCAGAGCGGTGAGGAATCCGAACGAGGGCAGCACGCCGAGGTGAGCCGCGACGACGAGCGCCTCTCCGGCGATGATTGAAGCCAGCGCAGCGGACGACCGCGGCTGCCGCAGGTACAATCCGAACAACACGCACGGGAACAGCACTGCCAGGCCGGTGAAGGCCGAGACGCCAAGGTCGAGTATCGTCGCGTCGGTCGTCAGCGCCACGAGCAGCCCTGCTGCGGCAAGCGCAAGCACGAAGACCCGGGCCATTGCCACGCCGGCGACCCGGCCGCGGGTGAAGAGGGGCCAGAGGTCACGACTGACTATCGCTGAGAGCGTCAGAAGCTGCGAATCCATGGTGGACATGAGCGCGGCAAGACCGGCGACGAGCACCAGCGTTCCAGCGAGGTCGCCGCCGGCGATCGTCATGACCATTGCGAAGACGCCGTCCGCTTCCTTGCCCGCGAGAGCCGGAAAGGAGAGGTGGCCCAGAACGCCGACGAGCACAGGCGGGGCAAACACCACGGTACAGATCGCGGGATACAGCAGCACCAGCCGGCCGATGGTTTTCTCCCGTCCGGCGGCGTAGAAGCGCTGGAACAACTGTGGAAACATGGGGTCGCAGAAGAACCAGAGCGCTAGAAACGAGAACCAGATGGCCGGCGTGTACGTTTGCTGCAGCCCGGGACGGCTGAACAACCCCGGCTCCTGAACGGCTGCCGCGGAGAACGCCGCAGTCCAGCCCCCATGGAATCGGACGGCCATTCCGAGCGCGAGCAGCATCAGGGCAAGCATGAGTGCCCCCTGCAGAGCGTCGGTCCACGCTACCGCCCGCATACCGCCCCGAAGCGTGTACAGGACGATGAACAGCGTGACCGCTGTCGCGCCCGCCCACGGCGGCAGCCCGAAGAGCTGGTGCAGTACCGCCCCGGCCGCGAGCGGCTGGAGGGCAAGGTACGGAACGGTGAAGACAACGAGGACAACCGCGGTGACCGCAGCGGCGCGCCGGCCACCGTACAGGTGGCGCACAAGCTCCGAAGGCGTAATGAGGTCGTGTACCCTGCCCAGGCGCCACGCCTTGCGTCCGACCAGCCAGAACGTCAGCGCCATGAAGCCGGTGCCGAACGCCATTATCGGGAAGAAGGAGAGGCCGTCGCGATAGCCGGCGCCCGATGCGCCGAACACAGTGAAGGCGCTGAAGTTGGTGGCAGCCATCGTGGCGATGAGCACGGGAGCGCTCAACGCTCTGCCCGCGAGGAAGTACTGGCTGGCGCTCCCCCTCCTGCCCGAGCGTGCCAGGAATCCGATGAGAAGCAGCAGGAAGAAGTACGCTGCAGTGACCGCGACTCTGGTTTCCACGAGGCGTCCTCCTGCGTGGCCTCACACCACACGCCACCGGGGCGACCCTCGCAGTAGACACGCGGCCACCCCGGGACAGGCCGGGATGGCCGCGTGGGGCCTGTACATAGCCTGCCGGCAGCACTATAGCCAATGCGACACGGGTGCGCAAGCACACGAGGAAGGAGGAGGATGCCGGCGGTGGCCGTGAGACAGCCGCGTGGTGGGCTGAGTCCGCAGGACGGTACCCGGCTTCCAGCACGCCTCCCCACCACCCTATCCCCACACGGAACGACCGTCTATAATGGCCTTCCACTCGCCTACCCGTAACGCACGCCCTCTCCCGGGCCGGGCGGAACGGAGCACTGGACAGAGACAGGCTGTGAGTCCACTTTGGCGACCCCTTGTTCGGACAGCGGCGCCCTGCCGCAGGACGGCCGTGATCGGTGTGCTGCTGCTGGCGGCGTCGGCGGTCCTGCTGTCGGCCGTCGCCTACGTGACGTCCGGCCGCTTGGCTGGGGCTCTGGGCGGACTCGACCTGACCGACACGCGCACCGCCACCATTCTGGGCGGCTCGAAGTACTACGGAACGTTCGACTCTGGCATCATCTTCTCGACGGTTCAGGACCTGCGGCTGCTCGCCGTGATGCTTGGCATCCTGTGTCTCCTGCTGGGTTTCGCGCTTCTGGCGCGCCCTGAACGCGCCTCTGCGTACTGCGGCCGGTTGATGAGCCGGCTGCGCGCGCTCGAGGCGCGGCGCGCCGACCTCATCTGGTGCGCCGCCCTGTCATTCGTGGCGCTCGCCGTGACACTGGCGGCAACGCGGAATGGCCCCGGGATAGACCCCGATTCGACCGTCTACATCACCACGGGACGGAGCATCTTCCTGGGCCATGGCGCCTCGGACCTGGTCGAATGGCCCCCCGGCTACCCGCTGCTCATCGCGGGAACGATGCTTTTCGGCCCCGGTGCGGTGACCGCAAGCCGGCTCGTGTCAGCACTGTGCCTGGCACTGTGCGTGTATCCGATGTTCAAACTGGGGCACCTCCTCGGGGGCAGGCTCGCCGGCTACCTGTCGAGCCTCTCCCTTCTGCTCCTCTGGCCCATCGCCCTCGTCTCCGCCTACGCCTGGAGCGAGATGCCCTACATGCTCTTCTCACTCGGCGCGGTGTTGTGCCTCACATTCCTCGGCACAAGTGCCTCGCCGACCACGCGCAGATGGTTTCTCGGCGGGGCAGCCGTCCTCGCCGGCATGGCCGCGCTCACGAGGTACATCGGCATCAGCGTGGTGGCGACAGGGTTCCTCGTCATCCTGCTGGACCGGAGGCTCGAGCTGAAACGCCGGGTCGTTGAGGCAGTCGGATTCGCCTTGGTCGCCATACCTCCGGTGGGTGTATGGGTGCTGCGGAACCTGAGCGCGACCGGGACGCTCGCGGGAGAGCGGTCCGAAAGCACCAGAGGCATCGTGGAGAACACGATGGCGGTTGTCCGCCAGTTGGTACGCGACCTCACATCGGGAGACGCGGTTGGCGCGCTGTGGCCGCCCGGAGCAATTCTGGTGGCGGGGCTCGGCGGCATCCTGATTCTCGCCATGATTCTCATCGCAACGAAGGGAGACGACAGCCGGCCGCTGCTGCGCCCCTTCCTCTCTCGCGCCTCCGTAGTCGTCGCGTACGCGGTCCTCTACCTGGTCGCTCTCATCGGCATCGCCTCTCTCTGGGACTTCCTGCCCATCTACGTCAGATTCACGGTACCCGCCTACCCGTTTCTGGCCGTGCTGCTTGTCTCGTTCGGCTGCCGCGTCGCAGCCGGAATGCGGGCCGGTCCGTACCGGAGCGCCTTCGCCGGCTCATTCGCTGCAGTGCTGCTGTTGCTCGCCGCGCTCCAGGTCCCCAGCACCACGCTCATCCACCATGGGGCGCAGCGGGGACTCAGCTACAACTCTCCGTTCTGGAGAGACGCCCCGTCACTCGCCTGGGTGGAGAGCACCCTGCCGGCGGACGCGACCGTGTACACGAACGACCGGTTCGTCGTGAAGCTGCGACTGCCGGACGCGACCGTGGAGTCGCTGCCCGTCGACGACGCCGACGACGCGGAGCGAC
>CAZLPP010000072.1:0-7799 GCA_964561465.1 uncultured Dehalococcoidales bacterium | reverse complement strand
GTCAGTTCCGCGCCGCCGGCTACCGACATCCCAAGGTACGCCGCGCCCGCGGTCGGCATCGTGTCAATCGGTGTAACCGACCCGAGCAGAATGCTGAACAACCCGGCCCTGGTCGTCACCGTCTGCGTCTCGCTCCAGAATGGCGAGCCGCCTGAAGGCGCCGTGTAGAGCTGGAACGTAACGCTGTACGTCGTGTCCGCCACCGCCTGCCCCAGCGTGTCGGTCAGCTTGCCCTGATAGGAGAGCATCTGCGGAATCGTGATGGCCTCCGCTCCGCAGTTCGTGGCTTGCGGGTTGAGGAATGTGGCTTGCCGCCCGTCGCTTGCGGCTTGCTTTGGTGCTACCACCATGTCGGACGCGCCCCATGCGCAGGTGCACAGGGCCGCAATTACGAGCATAATCGTCACAGACTTCATCTGTCCTCCTAGCCGGGCGACGCGCCCGGCCCGAATCTGTCTTGGCTAGTCCGATTTCCTGTCAGCGGGCGGATTGCACGCCCGCCTCCAGCCTAGGTTATAGCACAACGTCATTGACTGTCAATATAAGACTGAACGCGAGTGGGACTCGTGGAAGATACGCCTTGTGGGAACGTCCTCAGTACGGCTTCACGCGAACTCTCCACGCTGCTCCCCACCATGAACCTGGCTTGCTGCAGCCTGAGGCGATCGAGCGTTCACCGTACCTCGCATCGGCTGACCGGTGGGACTCATGCGGAAGCGGCCGGGGAAGGCAGCTTTCCCCGGCCGCTTCCGGACCTTGCTGTCAGCCGCTAGCTGACAGCCGTAGGCTGTCTCACGGCGCTGACGGTGCGGCGACGTTGAACACGTCGGTGCGGATGGCCTGCAACACGGCCTGGGTCAGGCCGCGCGCCACCCACTTCGTGATGAGCGTCGCTGCTTCCATCGCAGCCGATTCGCCCGACATTTCGCGTTCGTGGAGCTTGTGCCACAGCTCGCGGCCGAAGTCGAGGTAGAACGGATAGGTGATGACCGAGACGCCCGCTGCGTCACAGGTCTGCTTCACCTGGATCTCCATCGAGACTATGGCCGCGGTCTGCGACGCCATGCGCGTGAGCATGTCAGGCCGCTTCTTGTCCACCTTGGCCTTGATGGCCGAGGTGTCGTAACCGGCATCCCAGTTGGCGGTTCTCTTCGACGGGTCGATTGGCATGTCTTGTTCACCTCCTTTCCGCGCTGATTTCGGTTCCGGGGAGGACAACCCGATGCGCGTGTCTTGTTGACCTCTGCCGCCCCGGCCTTGTCCGGACAGTCAACTTACCTCCGAGCTTGATTCGAGAATCTCCGCCAGCATCTGGCGGGCAAGCGGCTCCGCACCGGTTCCGGCCGACAGCTCCAGGAACCGCCAGAGCAGCTCGGACAGTGCCACCTCGATCATTCGGTATCTCATGTGGCTGAGCCGCGTCTCAACGCATGCCAGCTCGGCCAGCAGCTTATGGCGTTCGCGCGGCCTTAGGACTAGAGCCTGGGCATCGAGGGTCAGCCGCAATAGGCCGTCGAGCACGTCTATCTCGCGTAGCAGTTCAGCAGTGCTCATCATCACCTCCTTTCGTGGCCCGCTGCGGGGCGGGCAGCGCGGAACTGCCCGCCGCCGCACTCCTAGTTGTCAAAGAGCGACTCCCGCCGCAGTCCTCTGAGCTGCACCGACTGGCGCGCTATCTAGCATGCGGTCCAGACAGCGGAGTCGTCAGTCAGGGATTTTCGCGGGGATTCTGCACAGCAGGTTCGCTGAGAGCGGTCAGTTCATAACGTGGGCCAAGAAGCGGCTAAAACAAAACGGGCCAATGGCCCGTCTTGTCGCCGAACCGACACCTGCTACATGGTCTCGGTCGCAGGCTTCGGGTCACTCCTCATCTTCATCGTCATTGTATCTCCACATCGAGTAGACCAGACTGCTGTCGGTAACGAGCGGACCTTCCGGTTTCTTGAAGAAGTCAGACCACCGCGGGGGGACACGTCTGATGGCCTGTTCCTCTTCCTCTCCGGCCTGGGGCAGTAGCATCCGGTCAACCGCCTCCTCTGGCAATTCTCCGGCCCAGCCTTGCATTATGACAACTGCCTCCAGTGACTCGCGAAGCTCGTTTCGCTCTGCTTCGGGGAAGCACTGGACGTATTCGTCAATGGTCACACGCTCGCCGCGCCCGAGCATCTCGGCGAAGCTCGTGACCGCCGCTTCCTTCCTGTTTTCCATGACCTCACTCACTATTCCTCCTTGGTTGTTATCTTCTTCACTTGTCCGCGCGGCTCAGGCCGTAGCGTGGCGAGAAGCCGCCGCAGTTCAACAGC
Source organism: uncultured Dehalococcoidales bacterium (assembly GCA_964561465.1). GTDB lineage: Bacteria > Chloroflexota > Dehalococcoidia > GIF9 > AB-539-J10 > SKVJ01. The sequence goes on along the minus strand of CAZLPP010000072.1, from coordinate 5,496 downwards.
TCCTCGATAATGTAGTTGTCTCACGGCTTCTCTGGATACGTCCATCTCGTCGGCGATATCCGCGACCGAACGTCCCTTGAAATGACGCAGTATCAGGACCCGGCGTTGTCGAAATGGTATCTGGCGGAGCGCGCTCCAGACTTCTTTCGATATCTCTTCCTTGGTGCGCCTTTCCTGGTCGGCCTTGATGAGCTCTTCCGGCGAGGGCGCGCTCACGAGCACTCCTTCGTCATCTTCCGGCAAAGGCCATGTTGGCTTGTGCTTGGCCGAACGGTAGTAGTGGCCGATCGTGTGCCAAGCCACCCCGCGGAGATAGTGGACAATCGTCGTACCCTTCTTTTCATCAAAGCCGCAGATCGTCTTGCGGGCCCGCTCAAAAACCCAATCTACAATCTCCTCGGCTTCTACATCATTCTTGACCTTCTTCCTTACATACGCAGCAATGTCCTCTTTGACGGCAAAGCGCAGGAGTTCGAACGCGCCTTCATCCCCGGCCCGATACTGACTAAGATACTGCCGGAGAGTGACTTCGAGTTCGTTCACTCCCGCGCCTCAACTGCCTTCCCCGGGGTGTTCACGCCGGGAAAGGGACTTAGTTGGTTCGCCCTGGGTCCCGAAAACATAACGCGCCGAGGACTGGCAAGGCCCGCCAAGCACGCCTCAGCCTTTGAGGGCAAGGTCGACCGCCTTTCGCAATTCTGGCATGAAGACCTTGGCTCTGGCCGCCATGTCAGCCAAAGAAGCGGTATAAGCGCAGCGATACATGAAGTACCTTCCGCGGAACTCAGCGTCCCAGGTGAAAGTCCCACCCCTGGGGTCAAAGAGCAGCTTGCCATCTTCCGGGTGACTCCCGGCACTCTTGTCAATGATGCCGGTCTTCTCGTCTCGGATGAGCAGTCCCTTGTACCTCGGCGCGTTGTCGAAATCGTCGCCAGTCGCACCCGTGGCCTCTTTCATCAACAGCCGAAGAAAAGCATGGCTCAACGCCACCGTGTGGACGAAGCAGTCATCCTGTGCCTGTTCTACTACCTTCGCCAGATTGCCTCTGTCCATCCAAGATACCTCGGACAGCGTCATTCTGGGCACGTAGCCGCTCGCAAGCGCCTGCATGTGCTCAGCGGTCCGCTGGCGTATTTGAGGTAGATGCTTGCGCACAAGTTGCTCTATCCACCGGTGCGCGTTAGTCAACCAGGAGCATAGGTCAGACCGTTGCCGATACAGAGCTTCCGCGAAGTGCATCGCATCCGGGAAAAAGGACGAGCGGTCCTGTTCTTTCTCCTGGCGGTTCAGTAATTCAGCCCAGTACTTCTGTCCGAACTTCACTGTCGCCTGGTTTTCTCTAATCGAATCCTGATTCGGATTCGAGTCGGGCCCGGGGTCCTTGCAGAGGACAAGTGCCAACCTGAGAAGAGCTCTCTTGAGGCTGTCTTTGCCTTCTCTCAATTGGTAACTGCCTTCCTTCCAGTGCTTGAAATCAACGACGAAGCCGCCTCTGTCCCAGTAGATGAAAGGCCGAGGATGCTCAAGATATGTGGTGTGGTACAGGCAGACGTCGGAGAAGACATGCCGCAGAAACTCAGGGCTCATGATCGTGCGCAACTCGTGCACGCGTTCGTTAGAGAGCCTCGTCTGTGTAGCCTTGCCGGATTCGATGAAAGCAGCGACCGTGTCCAGCGCCTTGTTCAGGTTGACCCAAACATCAGACGCTCTCTTTTCTTCGCGTAGCTTCCGTTGCGCTGCCGGGCCCACCGCCAGATACTTCGCCAGCGTGGGGTAGCTTTCGATCAGGCGTCCGGTTAGATGATTGGCCTCCTTCTTGTAGGCCAGGACGTTGCCGGCCGCTTCATGCGCGGCCCGGAACGCAAAAAACTCCGGCGTGAAGATGTCATGGTAGTTCAGTCGAACTGCGAACGGGTCACTCTCTATGAAGGGCGCGGACGAGATGAGCGCCAAAACCTCTCTATTGCCGGCCAACTCGCCGCTCAGGGACTTATAAGCAGCATCGAATGCCGAGACTAGCTGCTCGATACCGCCCTTGTACTCCAGCGTGAAGTCAGAGACCTCGCCCATGCGCCAGCCCCCTCTGAACCGGTTGTGCCAGGCGAGCTCAAACCGGTCAGCGTCCCGGGCGAAGTCGGCCGTGTCCTTCTCTAGCTCGCGCCAATCCCATTTCGCCCCGATCCTCCGTTGGACTCCCTGCATGTACGGCAGGACCTCGAGCATGCTGCTCAATAGATGCGGGTCCTGAAGCCCCTGGGCAAGCAACGCATAGGCATTCAGCAGTCGAGCAGCGACCACATCTGGTATCCCCCGCAGCTTGAGCGGCTCCAATATGGTCTTCTTGACGTCATCCACACACAAACCGACCCCTTCTACATGAGGTAGGGCCGCGCATATGTCGCGGCTATAGGGGTGAGTTGCGTCAGCGACATGGGGCAGTTGCACCCGCACAGCCTCCGCGTTCTCCTCCGTGTCGTCGTCATCATGCGGGCCGAAGCCGACGCCGGAGTGGCAGACCGACGTTGTACTCGCATTGACATGCCTGCTGATTGCGTCGTAGCGCGTCTTGTCGGTAAGCAGGGGCATCATCTGGTCCAGGAGCTGCCGTGAACTCACTTCTAACTTGACCGGGTACGTGATGTCCTCGCGGCCGGCGCAGACGAGGAACCTCGCGTCAGGGTTCTCAACCGGCGATGGTGTATTAAGCACGGCGGCGAGCGCGTCGTGAAGATGCCCCGGACGGGCCGAACATCGCCGAGTCACGTAGAGCTTGTCTTTCCCGCAGACCCGCTCCAGGAGTCTCGTGTCGTCGGTATTGCAGAGCCCGACGCGGAAGCCGAGCGTCGTTGCCGAGCACGTGAGCAGGTGGCTGTCGACACTCTTTGTGCCACCGCCCTTGACCCTGCAATACACGTCGGTCAGGGTGCTGTCGCCCTGCAGGAGTTGCAGGTCCTCAGTGTCGCGTATCCGGGTGCGCGCGTTCGACCCACCTGAGGTCAGGAGCAACTCGGACACCTTCGTTAGGTTCCACTCCCGGATGTCGGTGACAAAGTGAATGATGTCCTCGAACGAGCAGGCGAAGAGCAGCAGGGTTAACTCGTGCCAAGCATGGGACTCGAGTATCAACAGTTGGACGTCGTCGTGGAAGTAGCCAGAACCGAGCTTTCTCACCGCGTCGAAATGGCGCCGGATGGACCTGACCACGCAGCGCAGGAGGTCTGACCCGGCCCCTATGAGCAGGCCGTTCTGCATCTCCAGTTGACAGATGCCGAGCAGCGGCAGGGGCCTCTCGAATAGACAATCGATGGCGATTTTCTTCGGGTCCTTACTGTCGTCCTCGCTGAAGCGCGGCATCGGGCCCATGATGGTCTGATGGAAGAAAGTGCGCCGGTCCTTGACGAGGTCGGAGAGTTTCTTTCCGCTAGCGTCCTCGGTTCGGGGCCAGTGCTGGTCAAGAGGATGGAACGCGGAGCAGCCGAGGTCAAAGTCGTCTACGAGGGCGAGCGTGGCGATGTCAAAGGGGGAAAGCAGGATGTAGTTGGCTGGCTTGTAGAACTGCTCCAGAGCCTTCTTTCCTTCTGCATCGGGGATGTAATCCAGGAGACCCTTCTTGTACTTCTCAAAGAACTCCGTGATCTCCTTGCTGAAGTCGAGGAGTCCGCCGACATTGAGTGGGGCTGACAGGCCTATGAAAACCGAAGACTCGCTCAGCATGCATCCGGGTCCAAGCCACCCGTGCCTAATATCCTCACGATCGCCTCTGAGACAAGCCATGATTTAGAGTAAGGCATTATCTGTGCGGCGGCAGTTGTGTCAAGAAGAATCGTCGCGCTCAGGTCGACCACGAGCCGGCCGCGGAGTCACCTGACGACAGCACCAAGTCACACACAGCCTCAAGCACGGTTCGGTCCAGAAGACGTGCTGACCAGAGGAAAGTGAGTTCGCGTGCAATCAGCCGCAGGGTCTCTCGCTTGTGGTGCCGCTGGAAGCGGTCGAGGCGCAGAGCAAAGCCTAGGTATTCGCAGTATCGGGCGGGTGCGACTCCCAGGTCGTGAAGCAGGAAGCAGACCATCCGGCTGAGCCGCACGGCTCGCTCGGTGGCGTGGCGCCAGCGTTCGACCTGCTCTTCCTGAGTGCAGCGGCGACCAGCGGGCACGCGGCCGGTCGTTACCGCCGTGCGATACCTGCTACAGGCGCGGTCCAGGTCACGCAGCACGGTCTTCGACAGGCGGGCCCGGAAACCCAAGCAGCCTCTCGTACACCGTCCAGACGACCGTCATGTGAAGGCCGCGGCGCCAGAACGAGTGCAGGAGCTTCCGGCTGGGGCCGCCGGCGCAACGGCGGATGGCCCGCCGCAGCCGGCGACCGCAGTCGAAATAGACCCAGTACTCGCCCCGGTGTATTCCGTGCGCCTTGAGAACCGGCTCAACCGTCCGTTCCACCACCGTCTCGCGCCGCCGGCGTGGACTAGCTCGTCCCGTCTCTCCTCCTTTCGGCGTCCTTCAACGCATCGAAACACGACCCGACCAGACTCCGGAACAGCTCCTGGGGCAGAGCTCCGGTTACGTATTTCACCTCCAATTCCGCGAGCCGCTGTCTCAGGACCGGGCCGGAGTGCTTTCTGAACGCCCGGCCCAGCTCCCGGACGCAGTTCTCGCCAATGACGTACATCACGAGCGGGAGGCCGGAGCCATTCAGCAACGGGCGCGCGGCCTTGAACATGGCCCTCTCGCACTCGCCCGGCGAGAGGAGACGGACCGGGCTGTTCCCGGACCGCGCCGCTATCGCATCGAACAAGCTGTCAGACTTCGGCACTGGCTCGAACACGTCATTCACAGAGTTTAGCTCCCAGGTTAGTTGCTTTGGCGGCCCCGACACATTGTCACTTTCAGCCGTCAAGCCTTGTTCGCAGGTCGGGCCGCAAACATAACATCATCTGCCGCTGAACAGAACAGACCGGCCCCACCCCTCACTCCCCGGGTCAACCCCGCGACCAGCGCCGCAGTCAAACGGATCCCGATTCAATGCATCAGACGCGCAATCATAAAGCCTGTCATTGGCTGAACCGTCCGATGATTCGCTGCTCGACTCAATCTGACCATCATCGCGACGGTCGACGCGCTCATCACGCGGTGATTTGCCGACCCAATCAGCGCGACGAACAATGCCGGTATCGCCCGGTGCATCGCCGAGCTCATCACCCAGAGCATCGTCCGCCAACTCATCCGGCCGCGCATTCGCCCATAAGAACGCTCAACGAAACGGAAACGACTTGCCCGTTTCCCTCAAAGAAGAAATCCCGCGTCGCTGCCTTGACTTCGGCCAGCCTTCCGGTTACAACCGCGCGTGTTGAACACACGGCTTGAGGCAACCAGCGTGTATCTCAAACAGGTCGGCAGGAAACTCGCCCTCGCCCCTGCCTCCGCAGCGGCCCCTGCTCCGGCCCCGGCTCCTCCAGCCGCAGCGGCACCCGCTCCTGTCCCCAATCCTCCCTCC
>CAZLPP010000071.1:0-7921 GCA_964561465.1 uncultured Dehalococcoidales bacterium | reverse complement strand
CCCTACACAAGACCACCCCACCCCACCGGGTCGGTGCGGGGACCGACCCCTACGGGACGATATGCGGGACGCGTGATGGCGGCAACCGGGGGCCTCCGTCAGGGCGATGGCGGGCGACGCATGCGTCGCCCCTACAGGAGGACTGGCAGGGTCACGTGATGCCGGCAGCAGCGGGCGTCTGACAGCGGGGTGGCGGGCGGGCGTGGGAGCCCGCGCCCTACAGCAGCACAGAAATGCGGTGACACCAAAGCCCCACGTCCCGCCCCCTGCCCGACCGATGGTGTCCCCGTATTTCCATTGATTATGTCGCTTCGCAGGCGAAGCGTAGAGGGTCGCCATGACAACTGCGTGTCACAGCCAGGGCCAGTTTCTGAATTGCGGACGAGGAGGGGAACTGCCCCGACACAGAATGGCCGAACCGGAAGCACGCTCCTGCAGTTGAGGAGAGGGCAGGATGCGCTGTGCGGTTCATTACGCAGTCTTCGACAGCTCCTCCAGCTTGGCCACGATGCGGACCATGCCGGCGGTGTCGAGGCCGCAGTACTCGATGAGGTTGGCCCGTATCTGGCGGGCCTCGGCTTCGGGCATGTCCGAGAGAGTCGACAGATACGCGAGCCCCGCGGCGTTGCCATCGGCGATGGCGAGGCCTTCGTAGCCCTGTCCGGTGAGTGCGGGCAGCACGCTCTTGAGCGAGGCGCTGCCCTGCTGCGCCGGGTGGTAGTAGTTGAAGCCGCGGAAGGGCAGGAGGAGGTCAACCATTCTCGCGCAGACTGCCTCGGTCCATGGCTGCAGCTCCGGGAACGCCATGGCCAGGTCACGCAGGACGCGGACCTCGAACGGCGCGTTGTAGGCGACCACGCTCCCCTCTGCGCCGATCGCCGCCTGCAGCGCGCGGGCCAGGGTGGGGCGGGGGTCGGCCCGGCCCTCCGCCAGGAAGGCTCGGCGCTCTCCGGGCTCGCCCGGCCTTCGGACTGTTTCAAGGGTGAACATGAAGGGCGCCTGCTGGTAGGGTCGAATCCCGTCGAACAGTGGGATGGCCGTGCCGACGGTCTCGAAGTCGAGGTAGTGAACGGGGTACGTGAGACGCCGCAGGAAGCTCCGCAGCGCCATGGGCTCCACGTGGGGAGAGCCTCGCGTGACGCAATCGCGCTGTATCCGCTGCTCGCGCGTGAGGGGCGACCCTGCCGGCAGTTGCGCTATCGAGGCGATGCCCCTCTCAAGCAGCGCGTGGGCCTGCCGGCCGATGCGGTAGAGCGTGAAGACGCTGTCCCCGGGCAGAAAGGCCCAGCACTCCCCCTTCAGCGGGCAGTCGTACGGCTCAGAGCACTGCGGGCCGATGGCGACCTCCGGACAGGCCGGGGCGGCCATGACGGAGAGCAGCTCCTCCGCCCGGGAGGCGACAGAGGAGCCGATGTCACGCACCTCGGCGGTGATGTCCGCAAGCGCGAAGAACTCCCCGGGCGCGATGTCGCCGTGCCGGACGAACCGGCCGTTGACATAGGCGAGGTAGCACCGCTCGATGGTGAGGCCGGCCTGCTCGCAGCAGTGTCTCTGGAACGCCACGTCCGGGTAGTGCACGTCCTTGACGCTGGCGGAGGACTTCACCTCGATGATGTTCCAGGCGTGCTCCCCTGCCGGCTGGAGAATGTCGAGACGCGCGTACTTGCCGCCGCTCATGAACGCCGCCTCAAAGAGGGGCCTCCGGGCGGAGAGGAGAGCCTGCGACCGCTGCAGATTCGCGGCGAAGTCGTCGGAGGGGATGTCGATGCCACCGGGGAAGAGCCCCTTCGCCAGGTTCCCCACCTCGTGGCCCTGGTCGAAGAGGGACTGCGTCTCCGCATCGGGCTCGGGCAGGCGCTCAGGCTCGTTGGCCGTGACCCAGAGGTACCGGGGGCATTGAAGCCCGGCCATGTAGCGGCTCTTCGATAGCAGGCCTGTCCCGTGTGCGGTCATGTCGCCGTCATCCGCTCCTGATGACGTACAGCAGGTGCTTCGCCCTGCTTGCCGTCGTGTAGATGCCGCGGTCCGGCCAGCGCAGGTCGGCGGGGTCGACGTCGAGTAGTATGACGGCGTCGGCCTCGCATCCCTTGAACTTCATGTAGGTGTAGTAGGGAATGGTGTTGCGCCCGGGAGGCCCGCCTTCGACGATGGTGAAGTTGCCGAGCATGCCGTCCTGGGGGATGCAGGTCTTGCCGATGTTGTGGCCGCCGAGGACCACGACGCGCTCGGTCGCCAGCCCCTGCTCGTTGACGAGGTGGTTGAGGATGGCGCCCAGCCTGCGGCGACGCCCGACCGGTGAGGGAAGCACGGACACTTCGACCGGGTCGCCGGCGGGCATCCTCTCCATGGGGCGCATGTCCTGGGTCGTATGCTGCGCCACGTACTCGCATATGCGCTGGGAGTTCCGGCAGTTGTCGGACAGCGTGAACGGGGGACCGTCCAGCGGGAACTCCATCTCGCTGCCGAAGACGTTCTGGTCCGGGTCGTAGAAGATGTAGAAGTACCCGTCCTCGCGCACCAGGTACGTGAGCGATATCCAGAAGTCCGTGCGGAAGTCCTGTCCCTCATCCACGATGAGCGCGTCGAACCTCTCCGCCTCGCTGCTGACGAGCTCGAGAAACGCCTGTGGCACCGCGCTGTTGTAGAAGTCGTTGTCCTGCTCGCCCGGCGGCAGCCGGCCGGCGCGGGTGAGGCGGTCGATGCAGTAGCCGTGGTAGGTCCCCGCGGTGACGTTCGGCACGTCCGCCACCGCGTCCTTCAGTCGTTCGCCTATCATCTCGTTGAAGGCGAGCAGCAGGACCCGGCGACCCTCCGCCGCCAGCTCGCGCGCCTTCTTCACCGCCATGACCGTCTTGCCGGAGCCGGCGCAGCCCTGGATGAGCGCCGTGCGCCGGTTGCGGATGAAGTCGAGCATGCGGCACTGCTCCTCCGTCAGCGTGAAGAGCTGCCGTTCAGCCTGTGCCAGCCGGTCGCGGAGCGACATGCCGTACTCGCACAGGGGCATGAGCGCCCAGCGCAGTCGCTCCACCTCCTTCTCCGTGAGGGCGCGTGGCGGCGGATTGAAGGACGAATAGGCCCGGTGCACCGCCTTTGAGACGTCGTCGAGGTCGTTTCCGGTGATGAGGATGCATCGTGCGGCGTTGGCCGGCAGGTTGGCCGGCTCGGAGAAGGTATTGGGGAAGCAGACGGCGTGGCTCGTTGCCAGGGGCAGCGCCTTGCCCAGCTTCTGCTGCAGGAAGTCCCCGAGCTTGTGCCTGCTCGCGGACGCCTGTGCGAACGGGTCGTGAATCGGTTTCCCGGCCTGGTACCACCGCCCGCGGGCGCCATCGAACACGATTGGGCCGCCCTTGACCTCGATGACGAGGAACCCGTCCGCCGCCGAGAAGACGAGGAAGTCTATCTCGGTATCGATGAGCCTGCCCTCGAGGTTGGGCGTGACGGCCTTGAAGGAGTGAAAGACGGTGTGGGTCTGGTCCAGCCCGTCCCGCAGCAGCGGGTAGAGGCTTCGCTCGGCGCCGCTCACGGCGCCTTCCGGCATGACGGCGGGAATCATCAGCGCCACCGGGAGCCTCCGCACCGCGGGGCGCGTGCTGACGGGCTCCCGGACGAGCGGCGGGGGCGCAGCCGGAGGACCACCGGGTCGCGTTGCAGGTCGAGAGTGCCGCTCACACGTGCCCCCTTTCCCGGCTGCTCTGTCCCGGAGGACCGGGATGAGCCAGGCCCGGACGGTATCGGAGCAGGCCTCTAGCGGGGTGGAGGAGCCTGACCTTCCGGCAGTCTAGGCTCCGGCACTGCGCAGCGTCAAGCGGACCCGCCCGGGGGCCGTCAGCAGGCCACCGTGCCCGGAGGCTGGCGCTGCGGGAGAGTGGCGCAGCGCGAGGGCTCAGGGGATGAGAGGGGTGGCTCACAGGCGCGCCGCTCGAGCACCCAACCCACCAGGGTCACATCGTCGAGTTCAGCGGCGACCGCTGCTACTTCGAAGAGAGCCTGAGAGAGGAGCCGGGTGCGAGAGCAACGGCTGTGAGTGATAGCGCAAGAGGCACCCGCCCTTGCGAGTGGCGTGATGCCTGGAGGGTCACCGGCCCCCGGGGTGCTCCGGCAACCTGGAAGACGGGTCCAGCTACCGGGCGTGGTCCAACGGGCGTGATTTGAACCCGGGAGTAGGACGACCGGCGCGGTGCACCGGCGGGGGTGAAGGCACTGCTCTGCGAATCCAGCTACTGCGCGGTCCCCTTCTGCACACACGCGGCACAGGTAGGGGAGCCCCGACCTGCACACACTCAGCAAGCTGTATCCACCCTTGTGCCGGTTCAGGAGGCGATCCACAGCCCGATACCCTTCTGCCGCTATCCGGCATGCAGAACCGCCGTTCAGCTTGACACCCTCGGCAACTCAGGCTAGCGTGTGGGTGTCCTTAGCATCATCGGAGCACCAGGCATGACCGTCAGAGTCGTCACCGACAGCACCGCCGATCTCCCGAACAACATCGTTCAAGACCTCGGCATCACAGTTGTGCCCCTGCTTGTGCATATCGACGATGAGACCTTCGAAGATGGTGTGACCATCTCCACCGAGGGGTTCTACAACCTTCTGTGCACAGAGAACGTATTCCCGAAGACATCAGCCCCATCTTCAGGCATGTTCATTGAAGCGTACGAGCGCCTCGCACAGGCAACGGACGAGATTATCTCCCTTCACATATCGACCAGGCTGAGCGCGGCGTATGCCGCTGCTCTTGTCGCCCGGAATGGCATCGAAGCACCATGCAGGATTGAGGTCATTGACTCCCTGTCAGCATCCATCGGACTGGGGCTGCTTGTTGTTCAGGCAGCAACCATGGCCGGAGAGGGCAGGAGCCTGGACGACATCATGCGTGTGACTGAAGCCGCAATCCCGCTGACGCAGTTCTTCGGCGTCCTCGACACCCTCGAGTACCTCCACAAAGGTGGCCGCATCGGGACAGCAGTCAGCTTCGTTGGCTCGATGTTGAAGCTCAAACCGATTCTGTGTCTGCACCAGGGCATCGCACACCCGGTTGAGCGCATTCGAGGGCGCGAGCAGGCGCTCGATCGCCTCTGTGAAATGGTCGGAAGCTACGGGCCAATATCGCACCTGGCCGTTGCCTACACGACTGATGAAGCAGAGATGGAGCGCTTTGCCTCCAGGCTTTCGCAGTTCTTCCCAAGTGGCAAGATGCTGCGATCCCGCTGTGGAGCGACAATCGGATCGTATCTGGGGCCGGGAGCACTGGGGGTGGCTTTGATTCAGGCACCCGGCGACATGGTATCGCCACCGGTCTGACGTCGACTTTCACTGCCGTCGAATCGCAATTCGCCGCTTCGGTTCTGCTCTGCGCAGCTTGCTGTACGATAGCCCGGGCCGCTCCTGCCATGCGTGCACTTCGAAGCTGCGTTCCTGCACATGTGGTTCGGGACGCAGAAACTCGCAGCGCAGAATGGGAGGTCTGCCATTGATGGTGCGTGTCGGGAGTCGCCGTGCACACTGCAAAGCGCCAGGCGAACCTGCTCTACAGGAAGGCTGAAACGAGAAAGCCCCAGGCGACCTCACAACTCCCGCCGTGGCACAGGCTCCCGGGTACTCCTGCCCACCTACTCCCTTGACCCTTCGGCCTTGGGAGCCGGCTGGCACTTCCCCTGAGGATCCCGGCCCTTGGTTGCTGCTTGGAAACCTGGGGCAAGAGAGAAGGTAGCCACGGGGATTCGAGTTGTCAAGGGAAGGGTAATCGTGGGGTGGGATAATCGCATACGACTTCCGTCAAGACGGCCGTCGGCATAGCTGACGTCCGAGAGACTGCCTATCATCGTGGCACGCTGTCACGTGGGAAGACTATGATAGGACATCCGTGGACCGGTACGCGGTGCCTTGTCCAGGACACGCACCTTGCAGGGCATCCCACGCGCCCCTCTGAGGCTTGGTCTTGCCGTCCGCGAAACCACTGGGTGGCATGTCGGTGGCGCCATGGGCATCAGCAATAAACAAGGGAGGAAGTTGATGAGCAGCACACGAGTCGTCGTCACAGGGGTAGGGACGGTCAGCCCGCTCGGACTCACGGCGGATGAGTCCTGGAACAAGGCGGTCGCGGGAGTCTCCGGGATCGGCCCGATCACGAGTTATGACGTCACCGACTTCTATGCGAAGGTGGGGGGAGAAGTGAAGGGGTTCGACGCGTACGAGTACATCGACCCCAAGGTGGCCGATCGCAATCCCCGTGCGGTGCATTATGGCCTGGTGGCGGCTCAGGAAGCCGTGGGCAAGTCGGGCATCGACATGAGCCGCGAATGCCCTGAGAAGGTTGGCGTGTGTGTTGCCTGGATGTCCGACAGCGGCTACATCGTGAAGCAGGCCAGTATCCTTGAACGCCGTGGGCCGCGGCGCGTGGACCCGTTGTTTGTATCGCGCTTCAGTGCCAGCGCTCCCGCAATGCAGATAGGCATGGCATTCCAGGCAAGAGGGCCGAACACGAGTGTGCACAGTCTTTGCGCTTCGGGTGCGGACGCCCTTGGTACGGCGATGAATTTCATCAGGCTTGGCTATGCCGACGTGATGATAGCGGGCGGCACCCACTCGTATTTCTCACCATTGGCTATGGCTGGATTCGACATACTGGGTGCTGTCACACGAGAGCCTGACCCCGCGAAGGCCAGCCGGCCATTCGACGCGGAGCGGAGTGGGTTCGTATTCGGCGAAGGTGCGGGCATGGTTGTCCTTGAATCGCTCGAGCATGCGAGGGCGCGGGGCGCCACGATACTCGCTGAGCTTGCTGGAGCCGGCTGGTCGTTCAACTCGTTCGATGAGACCACATCCGCGGCCTCGGCTGAGGCCTTCGCAATGAAGGTTGCCATGGACCGCGCCGGGGTAGCCCCACACAGTGTTGAGTATGTGAACGCACACGGCACCGGCACGAGGCTCAACGACCCGACCGAGACACAGGCGATCAAGCTGGCGTTCGGAGTCCATGCAAAGAAGCTCGCCATCAGTTCAACGAAGTCCATGACCGGCCACGCCATGGCGGCTGCCGGAGCGATAGAGTCCGTGGTCTGTGTGATGACGCTCGCGACCGGCATCATTCATCCGACCATCAACTACCGTACTCCTGATCCCGAATGTGACCTGGACTACGTGCCGAACACGGCCCGCGAGGCGAATGTGAACGTGTGTCTCACGAACAGCTTCGGCTTTGGGGGAGAGAACTGCTGTCTCGTGTTCAAGAGGTTTGGAGAGTGACACCCTCGGTGCCTCCGGATGGGTGTCCGCCTCGAAGCCATATGGTGCGGCGCCCTGGTCGAGAAACAGGCCATCCAGGACGCTTCATTTGCACGGCACCGGTCACTCCGCTCTCTGCTGTCCCCATCGCGACAAGCTTCTGTCCTTCGCCTGCACGTGGGGCGCCTTCGTAGCGTTCCAGTTCACCGACTCTCTGCAACAATCCGTAGTATCGTTGAAAGTGGCCTCCGGTGAGGAGGGGAAGACGACGCAGAGACCACCTCTCTCCGACTGCCTCCTCGCCGCTGCTTTCCCCCTTCGCTATGGTCGTGTGCGGACCTGGCTGCGCCGCACTGGTCAGAATGTGTGGCAGTCACTGTGCCGGCAACACCCGGGGCGCCCGTCCTGCGTCCCAGACGTCATGATGCTGACGCCGGCGTCACGGCCTGCCGCACGGCTGCCACAACGGTCTGCACGTCAGAGTCGGACATCTCAGGGTACAACGGGAGTGAGAGCACCTCGCGGGAGAGCGCCTCCGTCTGCGGCAGATGGAAGTGGGAGAGCCCGAGCGCCTGCTGCTGATGCATCGGCAAGGGCCAGGAGATGAGCGTCTCGATGCCCTGCTCTTTCAGGCTCGCCGTCAGCTCATCCCGGCGCGGCGAGCGGACGACGTAATTCTGGAAGACGTCGAAGTACG
>CAZLPP010000070.1:0-8449 GCA_964561465.1 uncultured Dehalococcoidales bacterium | reverse complement strand
GGCGAGGTCGTCGCCGACTGGCGGGACTGGCGGTCCGGATTCAATCCCGTTCTGATGATACCGGACGCGCACCAGGCAACGCGGCCATCCGACATTACTGTCCAGAGGCGACCCGTCCCTCGACTCGTATCATCCAGTTGGTCTCATCCTTCGGTGGTCCATGACTCCACACGTCGAGCATCCCGCCGGTGGTCTTCTCTGACCCCGCGTTCTCACCGTCAAGGTCCACTCCCATCCATACGCTGCAGTTGAACGGCGCATCGAGGTCGACGACAACGTAGAACGCCTCATTCACTTTCCTGCCCGACATCTCGAACGTTGCCCACTCGTATTCAGTCCCGAACACATTGTGGGGGCGTCGCACGCCGTCAAGCCGCTTCCACTTGAGACTGCGTATCAGGACTTCGACCTCTCGCCCTTCACATCCACCACCGTACGCCACGCCATAAATCCTGACTCGTTCCACAACAAATGGAGTTGCCGGAGGCGTGAAGCGCACGGCGTAGCCGCACCCGTTGCAGCTTGAGCGCCCATCCGACTCGCCGTCGTCGTACTTCAGTTCCACGAACCCGCCGGGCGACGAGGACGTCATGTCCCCACCCGGCAACACCGGAGCGGCAGTCTGTTCCACGCGTATCATCCAGTCCCAGTCCTCGTGCGCCTCCGGCCCCCGCTCCCACGTGGCCACCGGGATGCGTTCGGAACGCTCCTGCTCGGAGTCCTTGTCGATACCGAGGGTCACGCCACACGCCATCGGCGACTCCGGAATGACTACCACGTAGAACTCTTCGTCCACGACTCTGCCCGACATCTCGAAGACTACCCACTCCGGCGTCTCTTCGAATACGCTGTGCGGAAACACTTTGGCATCGAGTCTTCTCCAGTTGGCGCCGCGTATCTGGATCTCGAGCTTTCCATCCTCCAGTCCCCCACCGTACGTCTTGCCGTAGACCTTCACCCTTTCCACTCTGAATGGCGTTGCCGGAGGCGTGAAGCGCACGCTACAGCCATAGCCACGGCCGCCTGCAAAACCGTCCGCCTCACCGTCGTCATAGCCCAGTTCCTCGTACTCCGGGTCCGGCGAAGCAGCCTCGACCACGTGGAGCGTGGCAGTAGACCCTCCAACACGAACCTGGTGGGTGCCGGCAGCACCGCAGACTATGTCAAGCGAGACCTCTTCTGTGGCTCCCGGGTCAACTTCTACGCTGGCACTGCCAACCTCGACACCGTCGAGTTCCGCAATCACCTCATACTCCCCTGTCGCCATTCCACGGTTCTGCAGCGTTGCCGTGAGAACCACCGTGCTGCCGACTGGAACGTCGGTCGACGACAGCGTCATCGACTCCAGTTCGATGGCAGGAGTCGAGGCTTCACTCTCCTCGGCCGGGGGTACCGCCGCCGGTGTCGCGGCCTCCGCCTCTTCTTCCGCAGGCTCAACAGGCGCGATGTCGGGAGCCAAACACCCGGCTCCAGTAGTCACGAGTACGAGAGCGCAGGCACAGAGCCGCAACGCCCTGCTCTCCATCGTCCACCCCCTTTCGTCAGGCAGGACTTCCTCTTCCACAAGGCAGGCGTCGCTGAGTCGGAACTATGTCGACGCCTGCCGCAAACACCCCGGCCTCATGCCGATGGGGCGAGGGACAGCTGACAGTCTCCGGTGGCCGCCATCCAGTACCCATTGCCTGGCAAGATTGTTTGAACATACTGGTACGACTTCGTCACCGGGTCCCACAAGTACGCATACCCCTCCACGTCGCCATCGGGGGTGTCGTCCGGTTGCGCGATGGACGGACTTTCACCGTAGATGGAGCCCACCATGTTCCAGCCTTGCCGCATATCGTGCGACCACGACGCTACCGGCGCGCCATCCACGTACACTATCGTGTCGGATGAGACCGCCACCCAGTAGCCCTTCTCAGGGACTATCTCGGTCGGCACGGTGTAGGCTTTCGTAGCAGGGTTCCACGTGTAGATGGCCTCCGCGGCGGGGAACACGGACGCGACCGACATGTCGTCGGCCTCAACCGGCACGGAGACCATGTTCCAGCCCTGCTTCAGGGGACGCTCGACCGTGACGTACGAGACCCCCCGCCGGTGGTCTTCCACCTCGCCGTCCTCCGCTTCGCCGGTGTAGGATAGTCCTCCAGTTGAACTGAAGCGGAAGCGCGCATACGTGTATTCCGTCACGCTCATATCGCCAGGTACGCTGAAGCTGAGGTGGTTGACTCCGGCAACGAGCGCCTGCGAAACGAAGATCTGTTCTCCAGTGTCCGCCCAGTCTCCATCGCCGTTGAAGTCCATCCATGCATCAAGGAATCCCGTCGCCGAAGCGGTCACGTTGACCGTGGCCTGCTGTGCCGCGACCAGCGCCGATGTGAACACGACTCCGTCCTCGTCGTCCGAGCCGTCGAGCGTGTCGTCGCCCGTCGCTCCCGCATTCGGCTGTCCGTCAGTGTCGCCATCAACCGAAGAGCCCAGGCAGAAGCCGGGAACGATGATATGGCGGGCACCGTTCGAAGCCAGCAGCGTTGGGTACGAGGGATCCGGAGCGTCGCCGAAGTCCGGCAGCGCGGGAAGCAGCAGGCGGCCGCTGCCGTATTCGTTGTCCTTGCCGGGGCTGCCGAGGTCGACGGCATTGCCCTCGAGGAACGCCTGTATCTGGTCGGCGCCATACGCAGGATAGGCCTGTTTGACCAGCGCAGCCGCTCCGGCAACATGTGGGGCTGCGGCAGACGTACCGTAGAAGCTTCCGCCGGACGATGCGGTGGTCACCCCGTCGGGACCGACAAGGTCGGGTTTCTCGCGACCATCCATCGTCGGCCCTTGCGAGCTGAAGAACTCGAGTTCGTCGGGATACTCCCAGCTGACAGCGCCAACGGTGAGCGCATACGGTGACGCCCCCGTGTCACAGACGCTCCCGGCGGATACGACGTGCTCGAGCGACGATGCCGTTATGAACGCTTCCAGCGTACAGTCACGGCCCGTGAGGTAATCCACCACCGCGATTCGATAGGTACCGCCCACTGGCGCCGTGAAACTCACCCACTCGTGAGGGTCGGGATAGCCGCCAGCCTGGTCATTCTCCGATGAAGCGAATACCCCATCCAGAAACACCAGCAGATCGTAGTCATTTTCGGCCTCGCCCCAGGTGTCGTCCCAGGTGAGGCTGATGTAGATGCTGCTCCCGGCCGCCAGTCCGAATGCGTTTGCTTCGTCCAGCGGGGAGATGCTCCACTCGTGCAAATCGTCGTCGTCCGTATCGAGCCATGAGCCCATCCAGTGGCGCTGGCCGCTGTTGCCCGCCACCTGAGCCCATAGAATGCCCTGGTTGCGCGCTGCCTCTATTGGAGCACAAACGGGCGATGAACCGTCACGCTGAGCCCCAAGCCAGTAGATGGAACACGAGATGACGTCAACTCCCTGGTCGATGAGCCACTGGGCGGCGACATGCCAGTCCACCTCGCCATCGAAGCGGGCCAGGTAGAGACCGGCCCCCGGAGCAACGTCGTGTACGAGTTCAGCGCACGTCACGCCGTGCGTACTCGTTCCAGCCCCGCCAGTCGAGGCCCATCGGGTTGCCACGGAAGATGGCAACTCGGAGCCGAGGAAAGCCTCATAGCCCGAGAAGCCGCTATCCAGTATGCCGATCTTGATGCCGGTACCGTTGTACCCGGCAGCTTGCCACTCAGTTGCGTTGATGAGTCCAAGCCCCTCTGACTCCACACACGGAAAGGACGGGATGGGCAGCCTCACCAAGTCCACGCCTTCGGTCGCGGCGATGTTTTCGATGGCCTCCGGCGGCGCCATGCACTGGATGAACCCTCCCCACGTCGCCTCGATCACGGCTCCGTTGTCTTCGGCGGTCTGCATCACATCCGGCACATCACGCTCGGCACAACAGACGACGACGCGGATGAGTCCGTCTTCAATATGTGCTCCAGGCGCCTCAATCGCTCCGCCGGGCTCGCCGGATTCAAGCGTCTGCACCAATTGAGAAAGCTGCGACTCCACATTGGGCGCAATGCCCCCGTTGAGTCTCCCGGACGCCGCGCGGGACTCGAAGTCCTCACCGGAGGAGCCTCCGTCGGCCTGAACCGCTCCACGTCCCACGCCAGTCAGCAGGCATAACTGCGCCGCCACCAGGCAGGCTAGCATCGTACTCAACGCCGCACGTACCGACATCTCCACCCCCTCACGCACGTATCATCACCACCGATCTGCAATCCTTCAGCACCAACCCTCCGATGCGCTTCCGCGGGTCTCCCTGCGTCCACGCTCGTCACCACACCGAAAACGTTGCCCGGTCTCCGGACGCAGCACGCGCCGCTGGACACGAGCTCACGTCCACTCCCACTCGAACACGTTGTCCGGCCAGTCCTCTTCCATGTCAGGAAGGCCGTCGATGTAGTCGTCGATGGGCATGCCGGTGCTGCTTCCGTACTCCTCGACGATGAGCGTTGCCGGCTCAAGGTCTTCCAGGTCCTCCAGAAAGTCAGCGCCGCCTCCGTAGGAGAGGTTGGTGAACGGGCTCAAGAACGGCGAGAAGCTCGCCGCGTTCTCTGTCTGAACGAACGCCATGAACCCGTCGGACGGGTCGTAGACGACTTCCTCGGCGACCGTCCCGTTGATGTTCCACAGCGGGCCGTGCCTGCAGACTCCATCGTTGGTGTTGAACAGCCCGTTGCTGAGGCTTCGCGCCTCGGCGTCGGTGTAGGCGCCGCAGATGACGTGCCCTCCACTTCCGTCAAGTCGCCACCAGTTCGTGTACAGCACATCCCAGTCCGGGACGTCCGCGAGCGAGAGCGCCGCCATCGTGTTGCCTGCCTCGACCACGCAGTCGCCCAGGCCTGAGAGCAACTTATCGTCGACGTTGGGCAGCCAGCAGTGGTAGTAGTCGCCATAGACCCAATCGGAGTCCTCGTCCTCACGGTGGAAGCGCGCCAGGTAGTCGCCGCCGAGGTAGCGGAAGGCGACGTCCATGTCCGCCGAACGCGCCTTCACCCCGGCGGCCCACTCGCTGCACGCGGGCGAGAGCCGGCTGCCCATCTCCGTGACCACCATGCCGAGCACCGACTGCTCGTACGGCGTGTCGCTGAAGCCATCGTCCTCGGCGTAGCGTTCGGGGAAGACCACAGCCGAGAGCTCCCGCAGCGGCGTGGCGCGCCACGTGCACTGGTTGGTCGCCCGAGCCGCGAACAAACGGGCCCAGGCGAAGTCCTCCGCGCTCTCGAGAGCCGTGCCGCCTGCCAGGTCGTCGATCAACTCTTCCTCATCATCCGAGAGGTAGGGGGTGGCCCCCGGGTCGCAGCACTCAGCCACGACGAGCGAAAGGCCGGCATCCTCTCCGGTGTCGTCCCGGTCCATCAGCGGGTACCACACGTGCTCGTTGTTCATGACCAGCACGATGTCGCCGCCCGGCTCCGCGATCTCGCCCCCGGTCACCGGGTCGTAGAGCGTGACCGTCGTATCGCTCACCAGCGCCACGAAGCCGTCTCTCTCCTCCGAGACGAGCAGATAGGGCGACATGTCCTGCCGCAGCATGTCGAGGTACATCAGCTCGGCAAGCGACAGGTACGGCATAGCCCAGCCTTCACCCTTCAGCGCGCTCCAGATGAACGGGAGGCGATTGTCCAGCCAGTCGAATCGCGGCGCATCGCCGTAGTACGCGAACAGGTCGATCGCTCCGTTCCTGTGGCTCACCCACTCGACTGCATCCCAGTCGAAGGACCCGTCCGATGTCTCGTACATGAAGCCATCGTTGATCGGCCCGCCGATCTCATCCCACCACCCACCGGACGGCGTTTCGCGATCGCGCTGCAGGTAATTCGCCTGCCAGCCGGCATACGACGAGATCATGTCCATCCACAGCGTGTCAGCCTGCAGGTACACCTCGGGATTCGCGACAGCGAGCGTTCTCGTCGAATACAGTGAGTTCCGGTAGTACTCGCTGTCTTCGCACTCTTCCGAGGCCGTCGACCATGCCTCCTTGTGCATGAGGGCAGCCACGGCCTCCGGCGTGACAGCCAGGTCGCAGTCACCGGTCGCCGCCGCCCAGTGGCCCTTGCCGCAGTCGAGCGAACGCATGAAGGCGTACGACTTCGTCGACGGGTTCCACCAGTAGACGAAGTCCTCAACGTTGCCCGGAGGGTCGGTGCTGGGGTCCGAGTAGTCCACACTGGAGCGGTAGGTCGAGCCGATCATGTTCCAACCCAGCGCCACGGGCCAGGCCCCGTCCTCCGCCGGCTCTCCCTCGACGAAGAATGACCGGTCGGAAGTGACGGCCACCCAGTACCCGAGGGTGCAGTCAATCGTGTCAGGCATCACATAGCTCTTCGTTTCCGGGTTCCACGTGTAGACAGCCTCCACATCTGGGAAGACCGAATCGACCGACATGTCGTCGGCCTCAACCGGCACTGAGACCATGTTCCAGCCCGTCTTGAGCGACAGGTACACGAAGTCGGAGGCATCCGGTGCGTCCTCCGGGAGGTGAACGCGGCCGCTGCCGAACTCGTTGTCTTTCCCTGTCGCCCCCAGGTCAACGGCTGTGGCTTCCAGGAACCACTGCGCCTCGTCAATGCTCCAGTCGGTGTATCGGCACAACACCAGCGCGGCGGCGCCGGCGACGTGTGCGGCCGCGCACGTCGTGTTCGTGTAGACGCCCAGTGACGTCGTGACTCCGTCCGGGGCAACGAGGTCAGGTTTGACCCGCCCGTCTCCGGTCGGCCCGCGCGAGCTGAACGACTCGAGCTCATCCGGGTTAGACCAGGGCACCGCTCCCACCGTGAGCGCGGTTGTGCTATCCCCGGGAACAAGCAGACTCCCGGCGGGAATCCGGTGCTGCAGATTGTGGCGATAGCTGGCCAGGTCGAACGTGGCAGACCGGTCGCTGTCGTAGCTCCTCACCGCCACCTTGTACCACCCCGTGTAGCCAGCGGTGAACGATAGCGATTCCAGCGGGTTGTCGTTCCCGTTCTGTCGGCTCTCCGAGGATGCGAGCTCGGTCCCCCACGTGTCGTCGAACAGGCAGAGGTCGTAGTCGTTCGACGATCCACCCCAGGGATCATCCCACCACAGGCTCAGACGTATGCTGCTGCCCTCCATCGCGTAGAGGTCGTTGCCTTCATCCGTTCCGGCCACAAAGTCCAGATAGTCGTTTCCATTGATGTCCTGAAACGGTCCGCTCCAGTGCCGTTGCCCGAGTTCGCCGGCAGCCTGGCAGAACAGCAAGCCGTCGTCGTGAGCTGCATCGAGCTTCCGCGCGTAGGAACTTGTCCCGTCAACAGGCCCGCCGGTGAAGCCGCCGGTCTCGACGGCAACATCCACACCTTCCGATACGAACCAGTCGATGGCGGCGTCCCACTCGGCATGAGTGGAGAAGTTGGCGAGGTACAGATCGGCATCAGGCGCGACGTCGCAGACAACCTCGGCGGCAGCCGTCCCGGGCGTAGTGCTGCCGGGTCCGCCGATGCTGTCCGCCCAGTGCGTCGTCACCGTGTCAGGCAGCTCAGTGCCGAGAAGGCCCTCGTAGCCGCCAAACCCTGTAGAGAGTACTCCCACCTTGACGCCGGCTCCACGGTAGCCATCGTCATGCCAGGACGCGGCGCCGATGAGGTCCAGCGCTTCCGTGGTTGCTCCGGGAGCCGGGCCTTCCTCGCCCGGCTCGACAGAGGACGCCTCAAGGTCGCCCTCCACCCATTCAGACGCTGCCTCGCCATCTCCCTGTCCGGCCGACTTGTCAGGCGAAGGCGGGTTTGCGAGGAGATCTATCCCGGCGCCGTCATCTGCCGCGACGCTTCCACCGACCGCGGCCACCGGCAGAAGCAGCAGCACAACGCTCATGAACGCTGCCAGATAACGGTTGCTTCTGTGCAACACGATCCACCTCCCGGTGAGAGTCCTTCGGAGTCGATGCGGGGCTTCGGCGGGAACCCGACACGAGCGGCCGGGTCCGTGGTATGCAGTGCTTGCGGCCGGGGCGTCGCTTGCCGGTCGCTGGATGACAGCGCGCCTTGCCCGAGATTGAAGCTGAGGGCAGTGCTCAGAAGCGCCGTGACAGGGTGTAGTGCGGAAGGGTGGGGCTCAAGGACGGCAATACCTAGCGGCGGACCGGTATTCCCGAGACCACGCTCTATCTCTCTCGCGCCGCCACGAAACGGCAAGAAATGTGCGGTCGCGTCCATCCTCCGGGGAAGCCGAAGACAGGGGAACCACTGTATAGTCGCATCCGATTGCCACTGATGTCAATGCCTGCTGAGACCTCAGAGCTTCCACAGAAGCAAGGCCCGGCGGCGCGGTGAAACGCGACACAAGAGAGCACAACAAGCCAAGATCGGCGCAGGGACGCCGCCGGGCGCATGGCCAGCCGCGACACGCTACAGCAACCGGGTCGTAGTCGTGGGGCGGGGAACCTTCACGACCAGGAAGCGCAGCGGAGCATCGCTCTCGTTGT
>CAZLPP010000069.1:7655-8981 GCA_964561465.1 uncultured Dehalococcoidales bacterium | reverse complement strand
TGGTACTTTGCAACCGGTTTCCCGGCGACTTCCACCTCCCGGAGGGGGATTGCGGCAGCAGCCTCCACCAACGCCGTGACGCCGCGGAATCCGGCCGGCATTCGCCGGCTTCGCCGAGACAGGGGTACAGGAGTTGCGGCGGATGGACAGACACGACGCATCCCGCGTGAACCTGCCGCCTCGTAGCATTCAGCCTGACACGAAGTCTTAACCCGTATCTCATTGCCACGTCGCTAAGAAGGAGGAAGAGAGACATGAGTGCTGAAGCCAGACTCAAGGAGAAGGGCATCGTGCTGCCACAGCAGCCCAAGCCCGTAGCCAACTACGTGCCTACGGTTCAGGTCGGTAAGCTGCTGTTCGTCTCCGGCCACGGGCCGTACAACGACGGCAAGATAAAGATGGCAGGCAAGGTGGGCCGCGACCTCACCGTCGACGAGGGCTACCAGGTCGCCCGCTGCGTCGGACTCAACTGCCTCGCGTCCATCAGGTCCGCGCTCGGGAGCCTCGACAAGGTGAAGCGCGTCGTCAAGCTGCTCGGCATGGTCAACTGCACCGAGGACTTCAAAGAGCAGCCAAGGGTCATCAACGGGTGCTCCGACCTGCTCGTCGAGCTGTTCGGCGACGCCGGCAAGCACGCCCGTTCCGCCGTCGGCATGCAGGCGCTGCCATTCGAGATCCCGGTCGAAATCGAGATGATTGTCGAGGTAGAGTAGAGCCCGGGCGATTTCCATCCGACCGAAGCGGACTGCCGGCGCGAGGCGTCCTTCGGGCTCGGACCTCGACCATCACGGGCGCCCCGCCGACACGGCCGGAGGCGCAGGCACGAGTCGATAGTCACGCGGATGTGGAGCGTCCCACTGTGTGAGATGCGAAGGAGGCGATGATGATTCCTGCAATCGAGAAGCTGCCGCGAGTGAGCCTGGGTTTCTACCCCACCCCCATCACCAACGCGTCACACCTGTCCTCGCGGCTCGAAGGACCGGCCCTCTACATCAAGCGCGAGGACCTGAGCGGCCTCGCGCTCGGCGGCAACAAGTGCCGCAAGCTTGAGTTCATCCTGGCCGAGGCACAGCGCCAGGGCGCCACGGCGGTCATCAGCACCGCCAGCTCTCAGTCCAACTTCTGCCTGCAGCTCGCCGCCGCAGGCCGCAAGCTCGGCATGAAGCCCGCTTTCGCCCTGATCAAAGGCGTCCACGTCGAGACGCAGGGCAACCTGCTGCTCCAGAACATCCTCGGCTCCGACATCGAGATCCTCGAGGTCGCCGACATGAACCTGCTCAAGGGCAACTTCATCAACGACAAGTGGGACCAGATGTCGGCTCATCT
>CAZLPP010000069.1:0-7555 GCA_964561465.1 uncultured Dehalococcoidales bacterium | reverse complement strand
GAAGGCTACGGCATCCCGACCGAGGAGGGCATCGAGGCGATACGGACGGTCGCCCGGACCGAGGCCATATTCCTCGACCCCGTCTACACCTCAAAGGCCATGTCGGGCCTGATGGACCTCGTGCAGCGCGGTCGCTTCAAGCCGGACGACACCGTGGTCTTCGTCCACACCGGCGGCGTCGCGGCGACGTTCGCCTATAGCCAGGAGGTCGCCACGAAGTAGTACCGGACCGGGCGATGCGTCCCGGGCCTTCCCGTCACGCCGGACTCCGCGGCGCTACGCCGGCCTGCCGGCGAGCGGGAGCCACTGGCGTGCGAGCGATGTAACGCGCGTTGCGCAGAATGGAGGGCAGTGACCGATGCAGTCTGAGCTGAGCTACCTGGATACCCCTTCGCTGCTCGTCGATGCCGACAGGCTTGAGCGCAACCTCAAGGAGATGGCGGACGTTGCCGCCCGCGCAGGCGTCGCCCTGAGACCGCACATCAAGACGCACAAATCGCCCGCCATCGCCCTGCGCCAGCTCGAGCTGGGCGCCCGCGGCATCACCGTGGCGAAGATAGGCGAGGCCGAGGTCATGGCGGACGCCGGTATCCGCGACATACGCATCGCCTACCCCATCGTGGGCGAGCAGAAACTCAAGCGCCTCGCGAAGCTCATGGAGAGGGCCGACGTGTCCGTGTCACTCGACAGCGTCGAGGCGGCGCAGGGACTGTCCGGCCTAGGCCTCAGCCTCGGCCGGCGTATCCCCATCCTGCTGAAGATCAACTCCGGCCTCAACCGGGTCGGCGTCCTGCCTGAAGAGGCCACGGCGATTGCCGCGGCCATCGACAAGCTTCCCGGCACTCGTCTGGTCGGCATCCTCACGCACGAGGGGCAGTCACTCAAGGAGGCCTCCCGCGAAGGCGTCCGTGAGTGCGCCCTGCGCGTCGGCGCGCTCATGGTGGAGACGGCACAGCGGCTTCGCCAGGCCGGGTTCGGCATCGAGGAGGTCAGCGTCGGCGCAACGCCCACCGCGCGGGACATCGCGTTCGTGCCCGGAGTGACGGAGTTGCGCTGCGGGACGTATGTATTCAACGACCTCAACGAGATGCTCGTCGGCGTCGCCACCGAGGATACCTGCGCGCTGACGGTGCTCGCGACGGTGGTGAGCATCCCGGCAAACGACCGCGCCGTCCTGGACTCCGGGTCGAAGACGCTCTCCTCCGACCTGCTCAGCCCGCCGTCGTCCCGGAAGGGCCACGGCTACATCAAGGGCTACCCGGACATCACCATCGCGCGACTCACCGAGGAGCACGGCATTCTGTCTCTGCAGGACGCGAGGCAGAGGCTGCGCATCGGGCAGCAGGTGGAGATAATCCCCAATCACATCTGCCCCGTGGTGAACCTCGCACGCGTCATGTACCTCATGCGGAACGGGGTGTGCGTGGGCCAGATGGAGATTGCGGCGGCAGCGAAGAACAGGTAAGGTCTCACCTGAACTCGAGGAGGGTGTGTCTATGGATGGCAAGAGCGTCGTCGCAATCGTCAGGGGACACGAGAAGGCGGACGAGCGGGAAGTCGACCGCATGGTGCGACAGGTCGTGGCTCTGGCCGGGGGACTGGAGAAGCTCGTGCCGCCCGGAGCCACCGTCATCATCAAGCCGAACCTGGTGGCGCCCGTAGCTCCCGAGCGCGGAGCCACTACCGACCCCAGAGTCTGCAAATCGCTCGCCGACCAGGTCCGCGAGCTGGGCGGAAGGCCTATCATCGCCGAGAGTTGCGCCATCGGCGGCGACACCGAGGAGGCCATCAGGGTCTGCGGCTACGAGCCGCTTCGAACCCAGGGGTACGAGGTGCTCGACCTCAAGAAGGCGGAGCTGGTGACGGTGCCCGTGCCGAAGGGCACGGTCATGAAGGAGCTGAGGCTGCCGGAGATCGTCGTCAAGGCTGATGCCGTCATCAGCGTCCCCAAGATGAAGACGCACGACCAGGCGCTCGCCACCCTTGCCATCAAGAACATGAAGGGCCTGCTGCCGGACACGCTCAAGAAGCAGTTCCACACTACCTTCGGCGTCTTCCAGGCTATGGCCGACCTGAACAGCGTCGTGAAGCCGGCATTCTCCGTGGTGGACGGCATCATCGCCCAGGAAGGGCTCGGCCCCGTGTTCGGCACCCCCGTCGAGATGGGGCTGGTCGTCGCAGGTCGCGACCCGGTCGCCGTCGACACGGTCGCCGGCCTCATCATGGGCATTGAACCTGCCGGCCTCGAGACGAGCACATACGCGGCGCGGCTTGGGCTCGGCACCATGGATATGAACAGCATCGAGGTGGTCGGCACGCCCATCGACGCGGTGAAACGGCGTTTCAAGCTGGCGAGCGAGGCGCTCCAGGAGACGCTGCATCTGCCGCCCGGATTCGAGCTCATCTTTAACGAGATGGCCTGCACCGGCTGCCGCACCGGGGTGCTCAGCTCGCTCTGGGACCTCTCAGAGCAGGGCAAGCTGGGCGTGCTGCGCGATACGCGCATCGTCGCCGGGCTGATGGCCACCCCGCCGCCCGCCTCGAGCAAACGGACCATCTTCGTCGGCGCGTGCGCCGGCAAGTGCCGGAACCAGGGCGAATACGTCAAGGGCTGCCCGCCCAACAACGTCGACATCCGCGCGGCCATAACCGGCGTGGTGGATGCCAGCTTCCTGACGAAGCACTAGCGTCGCCCGACCGGATCGGAAGCTCGCGGAGCAGTCCGTCTCTGGAGGCAAGCGGCGGCCGGGCGAAAGCCGGCCAGGAGGAGGGGTATGAACATCTACGAGCGCTACGGCGTCAAGCCGGTAGTCAACGTTGCCGGCGCGATGACGCGCTATGGCGGGACCATCGTCGGGCGGGAGGTGCTCGACGCAATGGAGGAGGCAGCCCGCTACTCCGTTCCCCTCGACCGTCTGCAGGCCGCCGCCAGCCGCGTCATCGCGGCTCGGACGCACGCCGAAGCGGGCATCGTCACCTGCGGCGCCTCCCACGCGCTGACCCTCGCCACCGCCGCCTGCATCTGCGGCTGGGATGTCGCCCGCATGAACCGGCTGCCCTTCACCGACGGCATGCCCAATGAGGTCATCATGCCGCTGCACCACATCTCGGGCTACGACCACGCCATCCAGGCCGCGGGGGCGACACTCATTCCCGCCGGGTTCTTCAACGATACGCCGGACCCGTTCACGGTCCGTCCGACCGACCGGTGGGAGCTCGAGTCGCATATCACGGAGCATACCGTCGCAATCGCCGTCGCGCCGGTGCCCGGCTCCCATCCGCCGCTGGAGCAGGTCGTCGAGCTGGCTCACCGGCACGGCCTGCCGGTCATCGTCGATTCCTCACCCGGCGTTCCGCCGCTCGCCAACCTGCACCGCTACATCGACGCGGGCGCCGACCTCGTCACCGTCAGCGGCGGCAAGGGCATCCGTGGTCCGCAGGCGAGCGCCGTCCTCTGCGGTCGCAGCGACCTCGTCGGCTCCGCGCTGTTGCAGATGCTCGACCTGGCCGGCGAGAGGTTCGACGACTGGAACCCGCCCGCCGAACTCATCCCGAAGGACCGGCTGCGCGGCAAGCCGCTCCACGGCATCGGCCGCAGCGGCAAGGTCACGAAGGAAGCCATCATCGGACTGCTGGTCGCGCTGGAGGCTTTCACCGGGGAAGGTTTCGCCGCGCTCTGCGCCTCGAGATTGGAGCTGCTCCGCGTGATTGAAACGAAGCTGCAGGGCCTGCGCGGCGTCGAGGTGAAGCTGCACCGCGGTGAGGAGGAGGACTACCCGGCGCTGGAGATAGTTGTCGACGCGCCAGCTGCGGGCGTGAGCGCCCTGGACCTGGCCCGCAGACTCAAGGCCGCCGAGCCGGCTGTGTACCTCGAAGACATTGCCGCCGAGCGCGGCATCCTCTATCTCGACTCACTGAACCTTCAAGACAGGGCAACCGCCGAACTTGTCGGACAACGGCTGCGCGCTCTGCTGAACACTTGACGCAGCTGCCGGAAGGCGCCACGCGGACTCAAGTGAATCGCCCTCGCTCCGGGCATCGACGCGCGCCAACGAGCGGCGGACGATGACCGGCCGATGGGTCGGAGGCGGACCCGGCGGCCACCCTGACTACTTCAGAAGGTTCGTGAGCTCGTCCAGCGTCTTCTTGGCATCGCCGAACAGCAGTATGGTGCGCTTCAAGGCATAGAGCGGATTCTGTACCCCCGAGTATCCGGGCCTCTCATCGAGGTTGCAGACTATGACTGTCCGGGCCTCGTGCGCCACCAGGATGGGCATTCCCGATATGGGAGTCCCGGGGACGTCGATGGCCGCCGGATTGACGACGTCGCAGGCCCCAATCACCAGCGCCACATCCGTATCTTTCATCTCGGGATTGACATCGTCCATCTCCACGAGGTTGCTGTAATCCACGTCCGCCTCGGCCAGCAGCACGTTCATGTGGCCGGGCATGCGGCCCGCCACCGGGTGGATGGCGAAGCGGACCCGGCGGCCCTGCTGCGCCAGCAGGCCGGCCAGGCGCACGGTGTTGAACTGGGCCTGAGCCAGCGCCATGCCATAGCCCGGTATGATGACGACGCTCGAAGCGGCGCGCAGCGCTTCGGCCGCGCTCGTGAGCGGGTCCGGCCGCTCGCCCGGCGTCTCAGCCGGCTTCACGTCCCCATCCACCACCACCCCGGGCGCACCCAGCCCCTCAGCTTTCGGTGGTGCGGCAGGAGCGGGCGCGACCTTTGTGCCGACGAAGATGTTGATGAGGCCGCGGTTCATGGCCCTGCACATCACGTGCGTGAGGATGGAGC
Organism: uncultured Dehalococcoidales bacterium; assembly: GCA_964561465.1. Classification (GTDB taxonomy): domain Bacteria; phylum Chloroflexota; class Dehalococcoidia; order GIF9; family AB-539-J10; genus SKVJ01. The sequence continues at coordinate 2,757 of CAZLPP010000069.1, read as the reverse complement.
CGGACGCGGCCACCGTCGCGCCGCAGGCGATGAGCAGCCGGTTCTGGATGATGATGCCACAGAAGGCCGCGGCGAGACCCGCCGTGGCGTTCAGGAACGAAATCAGCACCGGCATGTCGGCGCCGCCGATGCGGATGGCGAACAGGACCCCCGTCGCGACTGCGACAGCGATCAACACAACCAGCAGGCCGGCCCGCTGAGGTGCGCCGGCCTGCAGCGCTGCGACCGCCAGGACTACTCCGACCAGCGCAAGAAGCACGAGCATCAGCGAGTGGCGCTGCAACACAACCGGCCGCTGATTGATGCGGGCCGCCAGCTTGGCGCTGGCAATCATGCTGCCGCCGAAGGTAAATGCGCCGATGATCAGTCCCACGGCGCCCGATACCTGTCCGACCAGCGCCGTGCCTCCATGCACACGAACCAACTCCTCAAACGACACCAGGAATGCTGCAATGCCGCCTGCGCCGTGCTGGAATGCGACCATGGCAGGGATCTGGATCATGTTCACGCGCATCGCGGTGGCCCAGCCGATCGCCGAACCGATGAGCAGCGCGACAATCACTATCTCCGGATCCAGGATGTCGTAGCGATACAGCACCAGCAGGAAGGCCAACGCGAGTGCCGCGGCCGCGAGCAGGTTGCCCTTGCGTGCCCCGGGCGGCCGCCTGAACAGGCGGACGCCCCACAGCAGCATGACGATTATCGCCAGGTCGACCAGTATGTCCATTCAGCCTTCCTTCGAACGTGTCAAACGCAGTGATTCCACCCCTGCCGCCGACACCATCACCCTTTCTCTTTGGTCTTGAACATCCTGAGCATACGGTCTGTGATGACGAAGCCACCGACCACATTGAAGGTCGCCGCTATGATTGCCACCGCGCCGATGAGCCGGCTGCCGGCGCCGCCCGCAACCGAGAACAACAGCAGGGCGCCCAGCAGGGTGACGGCCGAGATGGCGTTGGTCATCGACATCAGCGGAGTGTGCAGCAGCGGCGGCACCTTCGAGATGAGCAGGTAGCCAACGACAAACGCGAGCAGGAACACGCCCAGCATGATAAGAAGATCAGTCATACGCAAACCCTCCGCGCCTCGGGACGACGGACAGGCAGGGCGGCGCGGCCGTCCTGCCCGGAACGCCGTCGCGACAGGCTACGTCGCCTTCCCCATCGCCTTCAGAGTCCCGTGGTGGACAATCTCGCCGCCTATGGTCACGAGAGTCCCGTTCACTATCTCGTCCGAACGGTCTACCACGAGCTGTCCATTCCGTATCAGGGGCTGCAGGAAGTTGCACACGGTGTTGGCATACATCCTCGTGGAATCCACCGGCACGTAGCCGGGGATATTGGCTATGCCGCTTATCAGCACCCCGTGCGCCACGATCTCCTTGTTGAACTGTGTCAGAGCGCAGTTGCCACCCTGGTCTACCGACACATCGCAGATGACCGAACCTCTCCGCATCGCCTTCACCATGTCCTCCGTAATGAGGACCGGCGCCCGCTCTCCGGGGATGAGCGCTCCGCAGATGATTATGTCAGCACCAGCAATCACGGGCGCGAGCGCCGCTCGCTCCTTCAACAGCCATTCCTCGGGCAACGCCCGGGCGTACCCGCCGTCCCCGATTGAGAGCTCTCGAGGTGCTTCGAAGCCGGCCACCTTTGCGCCAAGGCTGGCAGCCTGCTCCCGAGCGTCAGGCCGGATGTCCACAGCCGAGACAACTCCGCCGAGCCTCTTCGCGGTGGCCAGCGCCTGTAGGCCAACGATGCCCGTCCCGATAACCAGCACCTTGGCCGGAGGGATGGTCCCGACCGCCGTCACAGTCATCGGGATGAACCGGGCGAACCGGTCAGCCGCCATGATCACGGCCTTGTATCCCGCGACGGTGCTCATGGCCGTCAGCGCATCCATCTTCTGCGCCCGGGTAATCCTCGGGATGCTGTCCATCGTCAGCGCAGTGATACCCTTCGCGGCAATCTTCCGGACCATGTCATGGTTCAACGGAGAAGCGGGATGAATGAAGCAGACAAGAGTCGAGCCCGGCTGCATCATGTCGAGCTCGTGCTTCTTCTTCGCTTCGTTGAAGTGAAGCTCCTTAACTTTGAGCACTACATTCGCCCGGCGATAGAGCTCCTCGACGTCACCGACAACCTCGGCGCCGGCCGCACGATAATCGTCATCACTGAAGAGTGCGCCTTCGCCGGCGGACGCCTCCACGAGCACCTGCGCGCCCATCGCCGCAAACTTGCGGCACGTCTCCGGGATTGCGCCCACCCTTCTTTCGCCCGGGGTGAGCTCCTTCGGGATTCCCAACACAACGCTTCCTGCCGTCATCTCCACCTCCTTGTCACATGTTGTCCCAACTCCACAAAGCCCGGAGCACATTGCTCTCCAGAAAGTCGTGCGCCATCAATCGGGGACACTTGGAGGTGTTTACCCGAATGGGTGCAGTGCGTGAGGCAAAGCCGACCAAACCCGGACGACGCAGGCCTGGCCGGTTGTCCACCGGAGGGCCGTCCGACTCGGTCCGGCTCGAGGGTGCGCCTCGGCGGCGCTGAGCCGGTCATCCGTCCCGGTTCCCTCACTCTCTCGACCCCACAGCCCCCTCCTGATGCTACAGGAGTGACGACACAGCAGTCGTCACAAGTCCGACATCTCAGCTGCCCAGCAAGGCCTTGGGTATGGACCCTTCGGCCAGCATAGCATCGAGCGACGCCTCAAGCGCCTGCACCGTCCGGTCGACGTCCTCGACGGAGTGGGCCG
>CAZLPP010000068.1:0-9166 GCA_964561465.1 uncultured Dehalococcoidales bacterium | reverse complement strand
TACACTGGTCCCAGTATTCAGTATACAGAGGACAGGACATGGCTCTATCCGTCGGCGCAGACCTCCCCAGGAAACACCTTACCGCCCGCGAGTTCGTGCTGGAGGGCATCAGGGACGCGATGCTCAACGGCAAACTCATCGCCGGCCAGGAGTTGGACGACCACGCTCTGGCCGAGTCATTCGGCGTCAGCCGCACCCCCGTGCGCGAGGCGCTCAAGGTGCTTGAAGTGCAGGGCTTCGTCGCGCACCGGCCGTTCTCCAAGCCGGTCGTCGCTCAGGTGTCGTCGCAGCGCATCGAGGAGGTCTTCCTCATGCGCATCGCACTGGAAAGCATCGCCGCCTCCCGTGCGGCATTGGTTATCGATGAGGCTCAACTGAAGTACCTCGAGCGGTGCGCGGCATCGAGCCGGAAAGCGCTGCAAAGGCAGGATGCCGTAGAGTGGCGCCGCTGGAATCGCGACTTCCACACGCGGCTCTCCGCTGCCTCGGGCATGTCGCTGCTGAGCAGCGAGATCGATTCGCTCATCAACCTCAGCAGCTTCTACAGCACCATGTTCTGGAGCGAGATTCCGGACGCCTTCGCCGAAGCGCAGATGGAACACGTGCACCTCATCGAGGCCTGCCGCGAGCGGAACGCAGAGCTGGCGGGGAAGCTCATGCACGATCACCTGATCGCATCGTGCCGGGTGCAGGTCGCGCTCGCCCGCAGCCGGGAAGAGGCGGCCCCGCCCGCTGCCGCCGTCGCGCTCAGTGCGCCTCGTGCGCGAAGGGCGACAGCTCTGCGCAGCGTGTCGAGCCGCTAGTGATCTGGCCCGTGACGTGCCTTGCACTGACCCGGTGTGGGCGGTTGCTGTGCCCGTTGCGGCGGTGGACCGGTGCCGCATCCGGCCCACTGCAGCCTCTCCAACGAACCACGAGAAAGGAGAACCAGGATGGCCAACAGACTGCCGCTGGAAGGAATCAGAGTCGTTGACCTTACCCGGGCTCTCGCGGGCCCCAGTTGCACCAGGCGTCTCGGCGACTTCGGAGCCGAGGTCGTCAAGATCGAGGAGCCCGGCACTGGAGACATGACGCGCATCCTGGCCGGCCCGCGCATCGGCGACACCTGCTCCTACTTCCACTGCGTCAATCGCAACAAGAAGAGCATCACCCTCAATCTGAAGCACGAGTTGGCGAAGAAGGTGGTTCTCGACCTCGCCGCCGTGTCCGATGTGGTGGTCGAGAACTTCCGGCCGAAGGTCTGCGACCGGCTCGGCATCGGGTACGAGGCTCTCAAGAAGGTCAACCCGCGTATCATCTACTGCTCCATCTCCGGCTACGGCCACGAAGGGCCGAGGGCCATGGGACCTGCCTACGACCCCGTGATTCAGGCGTTCTCGGGCAACATGAGTGTGACCGGAGTCGAAGGAGGACCTCCGTGCCTCTCCGGCATCCCCATCACCGACATGCTCGGCGGCACGACCGCCGTCTATGCCATTCTGGCGGCGCTGTTCCATCGCGAGCGCACCGGCGAGGGCGGCCGTATCGACACGTCGCTGGCCGATAACCTCATCGACTGGCTCGTCTACCTCGGTCAGTTCTACCTCGTCGACGGCAGGATACCGGGACCGGTCGGCTCGGGACATCCCACCAACTTCCACCGCGCCTTCAAGTGCAGAGATGGCAAGTGGCTGCAGATAAGCGCGGTTGCTCAGAGGGACTGGGAACGCCTCACCTCCGTCCTCGCCCGAAACCCGGGATATGAGACACTGCCCACCGACCCGCGTTTCGACACGTTCCAGAAGCGCGTGGACAACCGCCCCATCATGTGGCCCTACCTTGATGCGCTCTTCGCCACGAAAGACCGGGATGATTGGCTGCGGGAGCTTGAGGAGGGCGACATCGCCTGCGGGCCGGTCAACGACGTGGCCGAGGCGCTCAGCGACCCTCAGACCCTCTTCCGCCGCATGGTGGTTGAGGTGGACCATCCACGGTGGGGCAAGTACCGGACGCTCGGCATGCCGGTGAAGATGACCCAGATTCCGGAAGAGCGGTTCGATGCCCCTCCCGGGCTGGGGGAGCACAACCGGGACGTGCTGGAGGGCATTCTCGGCTACGGCGCCGACTACGTGGACAGGCTCGTCAAGGAGAACGCGGTCTGAAGGCCGGCGACCCGACTCGCGCTTGTCCCCATCTCTCGAGTACATCACGCGGTCGCAGGCCGGTTGTGAAGCCTGTCTGCGCTGCACGCCTCTGAGCATATGACAGCAGTTGAGGAGGAATCGATGCGCGCACAGGTAACACTCACCCCGACGGAGTCCAAGAAGCTCATCGGCCTTGCGGTGGCCCGCATGCCCGAGGTGCAGCACGCGGCAGCCCATGGCACTGTCGTAATGCACCCCAGCAGCTCGACGTTCTTCACCGCCACCGAGCTTCTCGGCGAGCGGCCGGCAACCGACTACTGGGTCTGCGGCGTGACCGTCCCCAAGGGGACCTGCGTCGAGATCGGCACCTGCGTGGGACCGCACGCCATCGCCGCCGCGAAACCCGAGGAAAGCGCCACTACCGGCAACCCCGAGGCCTTCCGCTTTTCCTGGGTCGTCCGGGGCGGCAAGCTGCACACCGGCCTGAGCCTGACACAGCTCCTTGCGGAGATGGGACCTGACGATGTCTACATCAAGGGCGTCAACGCCGTGGACTGCAATCATCACGTCGGCATCCTGGTCGGCAACCTGGTCGAGGGCGGCACCATCGGCCGCGTCGTGTCCGGCGCCGCGCGAAGAGGCTTCAAGCTCATCTTCCCCGTCGGGCTCGAGAAGCTCATCCCCGTCCCCGTGGAGGAGGCGGCGAAGGAAGCCATCAAGAGCCAGTACACCTACAGCACCGGCATCAGTTGCGGACTGTTCCCGTGCAAGCAGGGTATCGTGGTGACGGAGGTGGATGCCATGCGCATCGCCTTCGGCTGTGAGGCCACACCTATTGCAGCGGGCGGCCTTGGCGGCGCCGAGGGCGCCATCACCATGGTGCTGAAGGGAAGCGACGACCAGGTGCGGGCGGCCATCGCCCTCGTCGAGGACTGCAAGGGAGCGCGGCTGCCGCAGGTGCGCACGTTCAACTGCGTTGATTGCCACCAGCCTATCTGCAGCTTCTCGATGGCGGGCAAGCCATGGGTCGTGTAGCGCCGAACGCGCATTTGTGCGAACCCGTGAGGTCTTCCTCACACAAATACAAGTTGCATGAGGTGAGCAGTGAAGAGAGTCAGAAGGTCCCTGTTGTTTGTGCCCGGCGGCATCCCGCGATTCATGGAGAAGGGGCTGGCGTCCGAGGCTGACGGCCTCATCATCGACCTTGAGGATGCGGTCGCCGCACACCGCAAGGCGGAGGTGCGGGACTGGGTGCGGAACGCACTGCTGGAGAACGACTTCGGCAGGAAAGAGAAGATCGTTCGCATCAACGAGCTGGGGACCGAGTTCGGTCATCAGGACATAATGACCATCATCGAGGGCAAGCCGGATGCGCTGCTGCTGCCCAAGGTGAACACGCCGGAGAACGTGCTCACCGCCGATGCGGTTATGACGGCCGCGGAGCGCCGCGCCGGGCTCGAACCCGGGACGGTCGGCCTGCTGGCGCTCATGGAGATGCCGGAAGGTCTTGAGAACGCCATGCGCATCGCGAAGAGCTGCAAGCGGCTCACCGGTCTCTGCTTCGGCGCAGGTGACTTCACACGAGAGACGCACGCGGTCATCACGGAGAGCCGCATCGAGCTCTACTACGCCATGAGCCGGATACTGTGCGCGGCTCGCGCGGCCGGCATCGACGCCATCGACTCGCCGTGCGTCAGCATCCGCGATCAGGTCGCGAATGAGCGCGAGGCCCTCCAGGCCCTCAAGCTCGGCTACGACGGCAAGCAGGCGGTTCATCCGGACCAGCTCGCCGCCATCAACAGGGTCTTCACGCCGAGCACGGAACAGATCCAGTTCTGGGTGCGCGCTATCGACGCCTACCGGGAGTCCGAGGAGGCGGGCCGCGGGGCGACCACGGTTGACGGCAAGCTCATCGAGATGCCCATGGTCGAGATGGCTGCACGCGTGCTCACCATTGCCGAGGTGGTCGGTGTGCTCTCCGCCGCCGAGCTGGAGAAGCTCGAGTGGGCGCGCAAGGCGCTGCTGTCGTGGGCTTCGGCCCGCGGCCGCTAGGGAGCCTGGATAGACACGACTGCGCCGGGCGTCGCGTCCGGCAGAAGCGACCAGCCGCCGGTCATCCGGAAAACGGAGATGGCGCCCCCAGGAGGTGTGGGGGGCGCCATCTCTCTATCATGCAGGCGCAGTGCTGCCCGCGTCAGTACTTCAGCCCGAGTACCTTCTTGTAGTCCTGGTCCCACTTGTAGAGCCCGCCGCGGCCCACCTCGGTACCCGGCTTGGACGGCTTGGGCCGCATCTGCTCGGCGTCAACAGGCTCCTTCGCGATGACGCCTTCCTGGTAGAGCTGCGCTATCTCAGCCTCGGACTTGCCCAGTATCGTGCCGAGCACGTACTCGTTATGCTCGCCCAGGTTCGGGATGGACTCGATGGAGGGCTGGGTCTTCGACATCTTGAAGGGCCAGCCGAAGTAGGGGCGCGAGAGCGCATCGCCCATCTCCTTCGCGTCGGGGCGCGAGTACCACTGGATGAAGCCGCGCTCCTTGAAGTGCGGGTCCTTGAAGATGTCATCGATGCGGTTCACCGCGCCCGCCGGCACCCCGGCCTTCTGCAGCAGGTCGGCCACCTTGTGGCGGTCCTGCGGCTTCGTCCACTCGGCGATGACGGCGTTGAGTGCGTCCTGGTTGTCGTACCGGGCCATGGGAGTGGCGAAACGCTCATCCGTCGCCAGCTCGGGGCGCCCCATCGTCCGGCAGAGCGTCTTCCACTCATCCTCATCGGTGGTCGCGATGACCACCCATTCGTCGTTCCCCGCGCAGCGGTAGCAGCCGTGCGGCGCCCAGACCGAGTGGTGATTGCCGATGCGGTGGTCGGTCCGGCCGTTCACCTGGTAGTCAAGTATCATCTGGCCGATGCAGGCGACGCCCGTCTCGTACATCGAGTGGTCGATCCACTGGCCCCGGCCGGTCTTGCGGCGGTAGCGCAGAGCCATCATCGCGGCGGTGGCGTTATGCCATGCGGTGGTGGTGTCCATGTACGAGGCGTTCGTCCTTACCGGCCCCTCGCCGACGTAGCCGCAGGCATTCGACATGCCGGACATGGCGTCGATGGCACGCGCGAACGCGCCGTAGTTGCCCCAGAGGCCCTGGTGTCCGTACCCGCTGCTCGTGATAACGATGATGTCCGGCTTGACCTGGCGCAGCGCCTCGTAATCAAGCCCGAACTTCTTCATCACGCCCGGCCGGTTGTTCTCCATCACGATGTCCGCCGTGGCGACCAGTTCCTTGAAGAGCTGCACGCCCTTAGGCTTGGCGAAGTCCAGCGTCAGGCTCTTCTTGTTGCGGTACCAGCCGTCGTACGTCCCGTTGTGATCCCAGTATCGCGGCCCCGGCTGGGAGTCCGGGAAGGGCCCCATGGTCCAGGGAATCATGCGCGTATGCGACTGCACGCGGATGACCTCGGCGCCCAGGTCCGCCAGCAGCATCGTGGCGAACGGCAGCGCGAGGAAGTCCTCAACGGTGATTATCCTGATGCCCTCAAGAGCCTTGACTCTCATCTGTCCCTCCGTTCCTGCCTTCTTCGGCGTCATCTAGATGACCTCCATTTCGGTCAGCCTCAGGAGGGCTTCTTTGTCGTAGCCCAGTCCTTTCAATACCTCGTGGGTGTGCTGCCCAAGCAGCGGCGCGGGGTTGGACTCGCGCGCGGAGGTCCCGTCTATCCGGAACGGTCTGCCGGGGTACTGCAGCGGGCCGACGACCGGGTGGTCGACGGTCTGGAAGAACTCGCGGGCCTTCATCTGCGGGCATGCGAGTATGTCCTTCGGCGTCTGGCAGACGCCGAAGACGAAGCGGCGGTTCTGCGCCTTGTGGAAGAGCTCCAGGGCGTCCAATTCCTGGAGCCGTTTGCTCACCAACTCATCCAGCTCTGCGATGTTCTCCGTTCGGCCCTCACTCGTGGCGAACTTCGGGTCCAGCAACTGGGGCAAGCCGAGCAGTTCGGCGAAATCCGAGAACGGCGCTCCACCGGTGGTCGTCATGCAGATGTAGCTGCCACCCTTGCATGGTACGTACGCGCCGTCGAGCACCGGCTCGGTGCCGCGCGTGGCTACCACGCCCTGGTAGGTGTACTGCGTCGGCTGGAACGGCGGCTGGACGGCGATGGACTCGACGACCGATACGTCGATGAACTGCCCCTGGCCCGTGGAGTCGCGGTACAGCAGTGCGCCCATCGTGGCGACGATGCCGTTGCGCGCCGCCATGAACCCTGCCTGCCCGAGCGCATGCTGCAGAGGCTCGCGGTCAGGGTTGCCGCTCAGGTTCATGAAGCTGCTCACCGCGTACTGGACGATGTCAGTCGACTTCATGTCGCGGTACGGGCCGGTGTGCCCGAAGGGACTGATGGAGAGCATGATGAGCTTCGGGTTTGTGGCGGACAGCGCGTCGTAGGTCAGTCCCAGCTTGTCCAACTCCGAGGGGATGAGGTCGACCACCAGTATGTCGGCGTCCTTCACCAGACGCTTCAGGACCTGCATACCGTCGGCCTTGTAGACGTCCAGCGTGACCGACCGCTTGTTCGTGTTGAGATAAAGGAACTGGAAGCTCTTCTCGGGATGGGGGATGTCTCCCGGGAAAGGCCCCTTCCGCCTGGCGATGTCGCCCAGCCCCGGCCGTTCGATCTTGATGACGTCGGCGCCGTAGTCGGCAAGCATCTTTCCGGCGTAGGGGCCGGCGGTGTCCGCCGCCAGCTCGATGACGCGCACATCCGACAACGCACTTTCAGACACGCATACCTCCCGATACCAGATTCGTTCTGCCCGAGTCTACGGGCGCGAGTCGCGTCGTGGCACGACGCTCCGTGCTGCTGAGGCGAGGTCGCCCAGGTTGTCAACGACAACGGCCCCTGCTCCCGCAAGGGCCTGCTTCTTCTCGTCGGCCCGACTGGCCCGGCCGGTGACGATGGCGCCCGCATGGCCCATCGTCCGGCCGGGGGGGGCGGATGCGCCCGCGATGAACGCCACGACCGGCTTGGTGACGTGGCCGCGGATGTACTCCGCAGCCTCCTGTTCCGACGTGCCGCCTATCTCACCGATGAGGACGATGGCGTCGGTGTCGGCGTCCTCCTGGAACAGCCGCAAGATCTCAACGAACGTTGTGCCGGGCAGAGGGTCCCCGCCGATTCCCACGCAGGTGGATTGGCCCATCCCGTTCTGGGTAAGCTGATTCACCACCTCATAGGTGAGCGTGCCGCTGCGGGAGACGACGCCGACGCTTCCGGGCATGGCGATGTTCCCGGGCATGATGCCGACCTTGCAGCGCGCCGCCGGCGAAATGAGCCCCGGGCAGTTGGGGCCGATGACCCGCACGGCCGTGCCCCGGATGTGCTGATGCCATTTCACCTCGTCCATCGTCGGGATGTGCTCGGTGATGCAGACAATCGTCCGAATCCCTGAGTCGGCCGCCTCCATGATGGCATCCGAGGCGAACTGGGCCGGGACGAATATCAGGCTCGCGTCCGCCTCCGTTCGCCGCAGGGCCTGCTCGACCGTGTCGAACACGGGCAGGCCGTCGCCCCACGTCGTTCCTCCCTTGCCGGGAGTCACGCCGCCGACGACTCTCGTGCCGTAGTCGATGCACCGCTGCGTGTGGAAGGTCGCTTCCCGGCCGGTGATGCCCTGGACAAGGACGCGCGTGTCGCTGTTCACGAGTATCATCGCCCGCCCTCCCTCTCGCCCGCGGCCGCCACGGCGCGGCGCGCCGCCTGCTTCAGGTCCGGCTCGAAGACAATGGGCAGGCCGGACTCGCGCAGCGTCGCCATTCCCTGCTCAAGGTTCGTACCGTTCATGCGGACGATGAACGGCACGCGGATATTGCGCTGCTTGAGCACCCGCACTATGGCGGTCGCCAGGACGTCGCACCGCAGGATGCCGCCGAAGATGTTGACCCAGGCGGCGCAAACTTTCGGGTCCGAGAGCATCATCTCAAGGGCTGCGACGAGTTGCTCCTCGCTGGCGCCGCCACCCACATCGAGGAAGTTCGCCGGTTCGCCGCCGGCCCACTTCACCAGGTCCATGGTCGCCATGGCCAGTCCGGCGCCGTTCACCAGGCACCCGACGGCGCCGTTCAGCCTGATGTAGTTGATGCCCACGTCGGCCGCCTTCGCATCGAACGGGTCTTCCTGCGAGACATCGCGCAGGGCCGACAGTTCCGGGTGTCGGAAGAGGGCGTTGTCATCGAGCGTGACCTTGGCGTCGAGGGCCAGCATGCGGCCGTCCGCGGTCACGACAAGCGGGTTGACCTCGACCAGTGAGCAGTCGTTCTCGGCGAAGAGCCGGTAGGCCGCCTGCGCTACCTGCGTGACCGGGCGCGCGAAATCGGAGGACAGGTTCATGCGATGCACCAGGTTGCGACCGTGATACGGCAGAACGCCGGTGAGCGGGTCGATGTGCAGCCTGACCACCCGGTGCGGCTGGCTGGCGGCCACCTCTTCTATCTCCATCCCTCCGGCGTCGCTCGCGATGATGACCGGCAGGCGCGCGGAGGTGTCGATGAGAAGTCCGAAGTAGAGCTCCCGCTCCGGCTGCATCGCTTCCTCGACGAGGAGTGCGCCGACGGGCAGCCCCTCCGGCCCGGTCTGGTGTGTCACGAGGCGCGAACCCAGCAGTTGCCTCGCGTACTCGCGGACCTCGTCGCGCGTTGAGGCCAGGCGGACGCCGCCGGCCTTGCCCCGTCCGCCCGCGTGTACCTGCGCCTTGAGGACGGCCGGCAGGCCGGTATCCGCGGCTCGTGCCTGGGCCTCCTCGGGGCTGGACGCAACTCCGCCTTTCGGGACGGGTATGCCGTACCGGCTCAGGAGTTGTTTCGCCTGGTACTCATGCAGCTTCATTCACACACACTTCCTGCGCCAGACCGACTGCGTCCCTGCGCACCGGGAGCCTAGCACATGTTGCCCTCCGGAGGCACGGAGGATCGGTTGGATGCAGGATGTAGAATACTGGATACCACACCCATCATAGTGCGCGGAGGCAGGGTTGTCAATGGTCGGGTGCGGCC
>CAZLPP010000067.1:0-9243 GCA_964561465.1 uncultured Dehalococcoidales bacterium | reverse complement strand
AGGGGAAGCCCACGTGCGGGTCCGGCATGGTATACCAGCCGGCCGACGCCGCGACAAGTGCGGCCACACGCGCCGGAAAGCACATGGCATATCGATGTGCGAACTGTGCCCCACCCGATATTCCGACCAGCGAGGAGGGCGCAGAGGCGATGCCAAACAGGCGTGTCGCGTCTTCGTGCGCGGCGTTGAGCGCATCCGCTGCCGCCCGAGGTCCCGAAGATCCCCGAAGAGTCTGAAAGCTGCCGTAGATGTCAGCGTCGAAGATGGGGGCGAGCAGCAGGAGTCCGTCTCTGGCCGCCGGCTTCGCAAAGGCCGCCGCGAGCGTGGTCGTCCGGCTATATCCGTGGATGACAACCAGGACTCCTCGGGGCGACTCCGGTGGCGGCAGACTGACGTTGTACGTGATGGACGAATTCGCCACGAGGGCTTCGAACCTGACGAATCGCTGCATCAGCGGCTCCCGCCGCGAGCCCACGCAGGCAGCACTGTCTGCCCGCCGACGGATGCTCTGAACGAGTCCCCGGGAATCGTCCTCTCTATCCGCCCGTCCTCCATCTCCCACACCACATCAGCAAGGGCAGCCTCCTCCGGTTCACGGGTGACCAGCAGGACGGTGCCGCCGTAGTGAAGCACCGCTTCAAGGACGATGCGTCTTGTTGCGTCGTCGAGATTGAGCGTCGGCTCATCCAGCAGCAGTATCTTCGGGTTGCCCACCATGGCTCGGGCAAGGGCGATGCGCGCAGCGTAGCCGGCGGAGAGGTTGGCGCCTCCCTCCTTGATGCCGGCCGAAAGACCATCAGGCAAGCCGGCGATGACCTCTTCGACGCCACAGAGCTTGATGACGCGCTCGAGTTCCGAATCAGGGGCTTCTCTCCAGCGGTAGAGAAGGTTGCGCCTGAGAGAACCGCGCAGTAGCGGCAGCTCATTGCTCATCATTGAGATCTGGCGGGCACACGAGCGGAGGGAGCAACCGCTCAGGCTCTGGCCATCGACAGCGACATCGCCCTCATCGGGATCGGTGATTCGCGCCACGACGGAGAGGAGACTGGACTTCCCTGCGCCGCTCGGTCCCATGATCGCCACCAGCTGGCGAGGCTCAACCCGTGCATTGATGCCGTGCAGGGCCCCGACGAGGCTCACGTTGCGGAATTCGATCAGCCCCTTGCGCACGCGCAGCTTGGGCAGTTCAACGCCATCGGCCTCACGATAGGGTTGCCGCAGGAACGTCACTACTTTCTGGCGGGATACCCTGCCATTCTGCCAGTACTCATTGGCCATGCCGAGGCTTCTAACGGGCCGCATCATCATGCGCGCCACCATCATGGCTGCCACCACTGTACCCAGTGTGACCTGCCCTGCTGCGAAGTAGTAGGCACCGACGGCCAGCACACCGACCATCGCCAGCGAGCTTGCTCCGGTCGCTATCGCTCTAAGAAGGCCGCGCACCCAGGCATAACGTACGAGCCTCCGCGTGAGCCTCGCGCTCTGGCGCTGCAGCCGGTCGTACTCGCCTGCCAGTCTCCCGAGAGCCTGAACGGTCAGCATTCCGTGGATCTGCTCGGTCAAGTTGGTCGTGAGGTTGGCTCGGCGGCGTCTTACCATGCGAATAGCCCGCCGCTGCCAGCGGCCGACCCGAAGGGAGATTGCGGCTGCCACAGCGATTACGCCGAGCGCGAGCAATCCAAGGGCGAAGTGGAAATAGAACAGCACAGCGGTTCCCGCTGCAATCGATATCCCGGCCACGATGCCCCTGGCGATGCCGCGGCTCACCCACGCTCGTATGAGCCCCAGGTCCCCTGTGAACCTGAGCAGTACAGCGCCGCGGCTGATGTTCAGCAAACGCCGCCCCGACATGCGCTCGAGATGCGCGTACATGACCATACGGATGCGGTGCATGTACCTGAAGCCGATGGACTCGGATACGGACCATTCCAGTCCCCGCACCAGGCCACCGATCAGGACCACTACTGCCAGCACTGCGATCAGAGTCAGGAAGTGCCCGGACACCAGACCGTCCCTCTCGAGGGTATCCATTGCGGCGCGGACGAGGAGACCCGTGGCAACTATGATTGCGGCCTGGGCGAGCCCGATGAGGACAACCTGCACAATCTCGAATGCCCCGAGCCGCACAGCGTCCCGGGGGGCAAGCCGCAGGTCATTCATCGCGCGCGAATCATCAACATCCAGCGGCCGGTTGTCGTCCCGAGAGAGCTGGTCTTCGCCGCTGGAATGCAGTTGCTCGTTCTTGCCGGGGTCGGTACTCATTCCTCTTCCTCTGCTCCCGGCGACTCGGGCATTTCGTCCGGCTGTGGTGGCTGAGGGTCGTTGCCCGTGTCTTGGGAGCCGGACTGTCGGGCTGTCTGGGGCAGAATCGCGGAGCCGGTGACCAGGCCCGGAGCGATCTCCGGGTTCGCGAGGTCTTCAATGCGAAATACGGGAACTCCGCATGCGCCGGTTGCTTCGCGCATCGGCAGAGGCGATGCTGTCACGAGACCCGAGACGCCTGCGACGTCGAACCCGCACTCCCGGAGCAGCCCTACCCCTCCGCAGGCGGACATGGCGTCACCGCAGGCGAACACAACGCGGTCAATGAGGGCATGGAACGTGCTCGAACGTATGAGTGCATTGGTTTCGCTCTGCAGCAGCCCGTCTGCAATCTCCACGACGATCCGGTCGCAGCCCCGGGACGCGAGATGGCCGATCAGGTTCAGGGAGGTAAGCTCGAGAACGCTGATGGGGGTCCTGTAGGTTGTGGCGAGGCCGGCATCGGTGAAATCAACAACTGCCCGGGCGCCTGAGTCGAGCACCCTCCAGTAGTCGTTTCCGGAGCCGGTGCCGGTGAGTTTGGCATAGCCCACCTTGAACCCGGCGGCTGTCAGCCCCCTGCAAATGAAGCACACCGTGGTGGTCTTGCCGGAATTCATCGAGGTGCCAAACACGGCCAAAACGGGAGGCCGCGTGCCGGCGACCTCAGGGGCGGGCAGGGCGTACGAGGCTACGTTGAGCGGGATGCCGGACGCGTCTCCGACAAGTCCCAGAAGAGCTATCTCGGTGGCAGGCCTGACGCCCCGCGCTCTGTTCGCCTCGATGGCGGCCACTCCCCCGCAGCTATGAGGTTGGCCCGGCCCAGTTGCGCCGGCACGAATCCCTCAAACTGGTCAGAGGCGTAGCGGTTGCCGCAGGCGATGATGATCTCGTCTCCCCGCTCGATGTGCGCCTTCCGTCCTGTCACAAGCTCGATGCGTTCGTGCTGGCGAAGTCTCTCCACTCTGGCCAGCACAACGTCCCCCGCGCGCGGCCGCACGTCGCCCGTGACGAGGGTGCGCATGTCCTCCTTCGGCACCCTTCGGGTCGAGAACCCCGCCTTGGCGCGGTTCAGTCGCGTGTCGTCGAGAGGTTCAGTGTTGGCCCGGCTCTTCCGTTCGCTCGGCTCCTGCGCCGCGGTTACCCCGGGTCCGACTGCCGTTGCTGTCTCGACGGCCGCCGTCCCTGGAGCGCTCTCAGAGTGCAGCATTGCCCGGAGCCTCTGCATCCTTGCTTCCGGTGCAGTTGCGGCCAGAGAATCGGTCGCAGACTCTGTCCTGGCGGGCGGAGTTCGAGCGATGCCGTACAGACGCCCTTCTGAGTCCAGCGCCATGGCCACGCGGGACAGTTTCACCTCGGAAATGCCGCCAAGGATAAGCACGATACCCAGTGCGAGCCCCACAATGGCTACGATGAAGAGGGGGTTCCCCGCCTGAATGGGCAGGAGCGCTCCGAGCCTCGACATGTATGGCAAGCCCGGCTGCCACAGTCCCAGCCTGGTGGCAACTGCCAGGCCGAGTGTCGTCCCTGCACCTGCCAGACACGCACCGGCGATTATGCCCAGAATAGCGCCGGTCTTTGCCGGTCCGCCCCTCGCGTCGTTCCCTCTGATGGCTGCGGTGGCGGCGACGATGGCCACAATAGCGAGAACGACCACTACACTCGCCGCGATGAGCAGCGGGTGACCGGCGTTGATGGGCAGGAGGCTTGCCAGCATGGCCAGGTACGGCAGGTTCGGCTGCCACAGTCCCAGAGCATGGGCAACCATCAGGGCGAGCAGGACCGCTGCACCTGTCAGGCACACGCCGACGGTAATGCTGAGAATGCCGCCGGTGCGCAGCAGTTCATCTGAGTCGCCGTTTTCTGTTGCCATCCAGGCTCCCCCTGCAGGCGTTCGGACACGCGACTACGCCGTCGGCGTGTGCGAGGCAGCAGCATAGTGCGGCCTTGCGTGGACACAGGGCGGCAGGCCAACGCCTGCATGCAGGTTTCTCACTCTCAACAGCATATCACCGGCCGGATGTCGTGTGTAGATATGGGAAGAAGATTGCGCGTGTGGGCTGTCATCCGCCTGCAGTTCGGTGCGGCGAGGCCCGGTCCTGGGACGTGCGGGAGGCGGCGTCGCGGTTTGACATGGCCTGCCTGAAGAGCTACCCTTGATTGCGAATGAGAAGCAGTCGCAACCAAGTGAGTGGACAGAGACTGGCCTGTGCCGGGACGCGACTGACGCCGGACCCGGCATAGACAGGGAATACGCAGAGAGAAGGAGCAGACGTGAGTAAGGTAGTTGAGGTCACCGACAAGAACTTCAAGCAGGAAGTCATGGATTCCGACCTGCCTGTCGAGGTCGATTTCTGGGCCCCGTGGTGCGGCCCGTGCCGGATGGTGTCCCCGGTCTACGACAAGCTGGCCGAGGAGTACGACGGCAGGTTCAAGTTCTGCAAGGTGAACGTGGACCAGAATCCGGTGCTGGCGGCACGGTTCCAGGTCAGGAGCATCCCGTACCAGTTGTTTTTCGCGGAGGGAGAGAGGGTGGACGAAGTGCTGGGCGCGGTGCCCGAGAAGCAGATCCGCGAGATGGTCGACGGCGTCATCGCAAGCTTCCCCTCGGATGCGGCGGGCCGGTTGAAGTCGCTCATCTCCGCATGGAAGGAACGCAACGAGCAGGACAGCGCGAAGCTGGAGAAGTGGATGGGGAAGGCGCGGCTGGCGCAGGTGGCTTCGAAAGACGGCGCCCTGCTCAGGCAGGCGGAGCGGGTTCAGTCGTCCAGCGACAGCCTGAAGGGCGTTCTGTCCGAAGTTGCCGGGGCGCTGTAGCGCAACGCGGCTCTGTCTCACAGCCCCCGCCGCGCGGCCGGCGGGGGCTGGCGTTGTTGCTTCGAGTCGGCGGCTTCCACGTGGACGCGTGCATGAGAGTCGGACGGACGTGGCGCCCCCGGTCGTTGCGGGGCGGCGGCATCCGCAACAGAGGGGCATGCCTCTGCCGTCAGCCTTCGGCCGGCTGTTTCAGCTTCGCGGCGCACTCGCTGCAGTAGCCTTCCAGGGCGACCCTGGCGCCAGTGACCTTGAATCCGCAGCCTCGTTCCACTTCAGCCACGAGTCTGTCTATGGCCGGGGTATCGAACTCGAGGACCCGCCCGCACTGCTTGCAGAGCATGTGGTGATGCCTGGCGGTTCCGGCCCTCTCGTACTGGTTGCAGTTGCAGCCGCAGAACCGCATCTCGTCGATGATGCCCTCTTCCTTGAAGAGGCGCAGGGTCCGGTACACCGTGGCGAGGCTGACCGTGGCATCCTGCTCCATCGCACGCCGGTACAGCTCTCGGGCAGTCAGGTGGCCGTTCGCCTCGCAGAGCAACTGGTACAGGAGCCGCCGCTGAGCGGTGGAGGCCGGCGGTTGTTTGCGACTGATTTGCATTGTCACACAGAGTACGGTCCGGGCGGGCGTGGTGTCAAGCGATGATGCTGCAGGCCGGCGCGGCCTGGCTGACCGGCCTCTTCTGGGCCTTTCTCGGGCTACTCATCCGGCAAAGTGGCAGGCTCCCACGCCTGCCCTCGGCGAGGCGGCGGGGACGGGCTTGGCAATCACAAATGGAATGAGCATGGTGTCCCCGCATCCCGCCAGTCAGGCGTGGCGCCTTCGCGATTGCGCGCTCGGCCTCACGTCGCTCTGCCGTGCGTCAGTCCGGCGGGCCTAACCGCGCGAGGGAGGTTTGGACACCCAGAACTCGCCCCGAGGCAGCACGAGCTTCTGGAAGGTGTGCGCGCCGTCTGCGTCCACGTACCGGTCCATCGTGGGAGCAGGGTACTCCGGGGGAAGCAGCACATCCTCCCATCTCAGGTCAGCGCTCTTGTGACCGCATACCGTACACCGGTACTTCCAACCAGCGGCCTGCGACCCTGAACGCTCTACCACGGCGCCTGAACCACAATAGGGGCACCTGCCCAGGTTCTCGAGGCGTCTTCTCCCGTCCGGCATGCTGCCTCCTGCACTCTGTCTGGGATCCGGCCGCACCCTATCGCAGGATTGCGATTGGCGTGGTGCGCCGATGTTGGCCGAGAAGTCTAGCACGGGCCCGGAAGGAGGTGGACCGCCCGCGGTCCTGCGTCGACGTGGTGTGCGGAAAATTGCACCTTCGCACACGGAACCTTTCGCCCCGCGAAGTGGCGAAGGAAATGAGTATGGAGTCATCGCATTCCGCCCGTTGCAGCGTGCATGCGATAACGGTATCTTTGGGCACCGGCCCCCGGTCCGGCCGAGTCTTCCCCGGCGGAGGAGCGCGATGATGAAGACGAATGTTTCCCTGAGAGGTTGTTTCCCGCCCATCCCCACCCCTTTCGATGCACGCGGCCGTGTGGACCATGAGCACCTTGCCTCCAACCTGAAGAGGTGGCAGGAGACGCCGCTGCGGGGGTTCGCGGTCCTCGGTTCGAACGGTGAAGCGGTGCTGCTGCGGGAGGCGGAGAAGCTCGAAGTGTGGAAGACGGCGCGCGAAGCCATTGATGGAGACCACGTGTTCATCGCCGGGACGGGCTGTGAGTCCACCATCGAGACCATCGAGCTGACGCAGAAGGCGGCGGAGCTTGGCGCGGACGTAGCCCTCGTCGTCACGCCTCACTACTACAAGGCGCGGATGGACCGCCGGGCGCTGGTGATCCACTACACCGCAGTCGCAGAGCGCTCGCCCATCCCCATCGTGCTCTACAACGTGCCGGCCTCTACCGGGGTCGACATGGGCGCGGACGTCATCATCGAGCTGGCCGCGCACCCAAACGTTGTCGGTCTCAAGGAGAGCTCCGGCAACGTCGTCAAGATGGGCCAGGTGAGAGCCGCGGTGCGCGAAGGCTTCCAGGTGCTGGCTGGCTCCGGCAGCTTCCTGTTGCCGGCGCTCGCCGTGGGAGGCATCGGCGGGGTGATGGCGCTGGCGTCGGTGGCGCCGCGCCGGCTCCACGAGATTCTGACCAGCTTCGAACAGGGCGACCTGGCAAGGGCGAAGGAGATACAGCTCCGGCTCATCGCGCCGAATGCCGCCGTCACGTCTCAGTTCGGGGTTGCCGGGCTCAAGGCTGCGGTGGACCTCATCGGCATGTACGGCGGGCCGGTTCGCCCGCCCCTCCTGCCGCTCGAGCCGGCGCAGCGGGACGAAGTCAGACGCATCCTCGAGAAGGCGGAGCTTCTCTGACGCGGCCGTCCTGCAACGCGTACGCTGAGAACTGTCCCGGGTATCCCCGGTGCCCTGCGAATCACGCCAACCCAGAACCCGGAACGCAGAACACAGAACTCCCGCGAAGCGGGTCGCATGGTGTCCCCGCATTTCATGCGGAATTCGCAGAACCCGGAACTCAGAACGCAGAACTCCCGCGAAGCGGGTCGTGTGGTGTCCCCGCATTTCTCAGCGGTCTCTCTCGGCGCGGCGGTGGCTGTAGAGCCGCTCCGTGAAACCGCCCTCCTGTTCAAAGGCGGAGGCCTGGGCGGCAAGCTGGCGGGAGAGCAGATAGGAGGCCACGTTCAGTAGTGACAGCGCCGCGTTTGCCATGAGCTGCGCTGAGAACACGGACTCACACCGACCCACACCGACTGGCACGGACGGTTGGGAAGAGGTGGCCTTTCCCCCGGTCCGTGGCTGTCTGTGGTTGTCCGTGTTGCCCTGTCCGTGCAGGTCCGTGCCTTCTTGTCCTTGTCTGTCCGTGCTCTTCTCCTGAAGCTGCAGTTGCGCGTCACGCCATGCGAGCACGGCCTTTAAGGTGGCGCAGCGGAGCGCCTTGAAGCGCATCAGGGCGGGGTGGTCCGGCGGCCATTGCGCCAGCTCCCGCTGCCTCAGGAAGTCCTCATAGTCCAACCGCAGCTCTTCCAGACTGGCCCGGGCCACGTTGGTGAGCTTCATCTCCATCTTCCTGGACGTGCCGCTGGCCGTGCTGCCCTCCGCGATGTTCTGCACGCCGCTGCGGGCTGCCTGCACCATCTGGTCGTGGGTGCGGCTGCGCGGGTCGATGTGGGCGTCGCAGAAGGCCACCGTCACGTCGTAGGCAAGCTGCGCCACCTGGAAGCTCCTGAGGTTGCGGTACCCGCCGTACCGGGGAATGACGGACTCGGAGTCCGGTGCGGAGGCCTCCGTAGACGGCTTCGCGCCTCTGTCTGGCGGCTGGTGCTCTGCCGGAGTGTTCACAACGGGCATGGTGACGGTCCGCCGGCGTCCGGGTCAACGGCTGCTTGTAGGGTTACAGCCATATGGTGCAGCGGGCGCGGCTGGCCCCGGACGGGAGTCGCCGCGCCCGGTCGGTTGACTGATATAACCGGGTGCATTATAGTCCCTACTGTCACTGCTATGTTCATGCGGTTGGCCGAACGGAGACTCGAATGTCTCTAGAGCGAGTAGAGAGCCCTGCGGGACGCCTGGCGGATCCTGCGTATGCTGCGGCGTACGGAGAGGAGTACGCCCGGGCGAGCCTGGCAGTGTGCCTCGCGACAGCGCGACGGGAGGCGGGGCTGAGTCAGGCGGAACTGGCCCGGCGCATCGGCAAGAGTCAGCCGTACGTGTCGAAGCTTGAGAGCGGGGAGGCCAACCCGACCATCGGTGCCGTTGGCCGGATACTCGCCTGCCTGCGCCGGCAGCTCGTGTGCGAGACCGAGCTGCTGCCGGGTGGAGAGCCGGCAGGACGGCCGTACCTTCGGACGCAACGCTACGCCAACGTGCGAGGCGTTGCACCCGTCGTCGGTGTGGCCGAGCCGCGGCTTTGTGACAGGCGGCCGCAGCCCCGCCAGCGCGGAGCATGAACGTAATGAAGTATGGTGTCGCCATGTTTTCCCGGAACTCAGAACACAGAACGCAGAACTCAGAACTCAGGACTCCCGCGAAGCGGGGCGTACGGTGTCCCGGGAATTCCGCAACTCCACTTGGCTGTCGTGGTATGCTGCCGCTGCGATGGCGCGCAGCGCCGCAG
>CAZLPP010000066.1:0-9382 GCA_964561465.1 uncultured Dehalococcoidales bacterium | reverse complement strand
TAGATGGGGGTCTCTTGATCACGTCTGACGGCCGGATGTCCTGCCGCAGGGATACTGTTCATATCGTATCGAACGCACATGCGCGAGTCTGCCTCTTGCGGGTATCCTTTGCTTGCGGACGGTACTGAGAGGATTGAACCGTATGATATCCAAGAAGCTCTGCATGCTGGGCGGCTACGCGGTGGGGAAGACGTCTCTCGTCAGGCGATTCGTGTACGGTGTGTTCTCGGACAAGTACCTCACGACCATCGGGGTGAAGATAGACAAGCAGATTGTCCGCGCGGACGACCGGGACGTGACGCTGGTGCTCTGGGACCTCGCCGGCGAGGACGGGTTCGAGAAGGTCAGGCTGTCCTATCTTCGCGGCGCATCGGGCTACCTGCTGGTGGTCGATGGAACCCGTCGCACGTCGCTGGACACGGCTCTCGAGGTGCAGAAGAAGGCGCGCGAGACTCTCGGAGAGGTTCCATTCCTGCTGCTGGTCAACAAGGGCGACCTCAAGGACCAGTGGACCGGGCTCGACAGCGATATCCGAGCGCTCGAGCAGAAGGGGTGGCGGGTCATCACGACGAGCGCCAGAGACGGAACCTCGGTAAAGGATGCCTTCATGCTCCTCGTTCGCGACATGCTCTCCGCGCAGCCCGATAATGGCGCGGCGCAGGAGTAGTGCGCCATGTTGAGCCATCTGCAGCAGTTGCTGTCTGCGCTGGACACCGTCATCCTCACCAGGACGGGCCCGCGTGAGTTCAAGCCGGTGGTGGCGCTGCCCCACTGGTTCACGACCGTGTTCGGCGTGAACGACCAGTCGCAGCACCTCGTCGTCGACGATTCGTTGCCCTTTCTGGGCAACTTCATGGTGGACGCCGAAGCGCACTGGAGCCGGGGGGAAGGCCGCGTGCTCTGGTCCGGACCGTGGACCGAGGCGGCCGAGGGCGGCGAGATAGTCCTTGAGGCGGGCGCCGCCACGGTGGCTGGAGCGGACATGCTCGTCGTCAAGCTGCTGGGCGAGACGTCCACCGAAGTGCAGGGGATACTCCAGACCGCACGAGAGCAGAGTCTCCGCTTCGAGGATCTGTTCCGGACCGAGGAGGAGAGGGAGAAGTACCGCCGTTACCTCGAGAGAGAAGTGCAGAAGCGCACGGGCGAGCTGGAGCACACGGTGACCCAGTTGCGCCAGACTGTTGACGCGCTGAACGCGGCGAAGGACGAGACAGCCCGGCAGAGAGAGTACTTCAAGTCGCTCTTCAACGGGACGCCGGAGGCGGTCGTCCTTCTCGACCGGGAGGGCCTGGTCGTAGACTGCAACCAGACCTTCGTGACGCTCTTCGGCTTCTCCATCGAGACGGCGAAGGGGCGCCACATCGACGACCTCATCGTGCCGCCCCAGAAGAAGGCCGAGGCACGGGCGATGACCGAGGCGGTTGGCGGCAGTGGAATGGTGGCGCTGGGTGACACGGTGCGGCGCAGAGCCGACGGCGGGCTGGTCCCGGTCTCCATCATCGGCGCCCCCGTCGTATACGGCGGCGCCGGGCTGGGTGTCCTCGCCTCGTACCGTGACATCAGCGAGCAGAAAAGCGCACAGCAGCGGCTCGAGGATGCGTTCATCGACCTGGTCGAGACTGTCGCCCGGGCGATGGAGTCGAGCGATCCGTACACCGCCGGGCACCAGCGCAGCGTTGCCCGGATGGCGCACCGGGTCGGCGAGGTCCTTGGCAAGGACGACGCATGGCTCGAGGGCATCTATGTCGGAGGGCTGCTGCACGACATCGGCAAGATATCCATCCCGGCCAGCATACTTGTCAAGCCGGGTGCGCTGCGCGAAGAAGAGTGGCTCGTGCTGCAGTCGCACACCATCCGCGGCTACGAGATCCTCACCGGTACGAGCCTGCCGTGGCGCGTGGACCTGATGGCGCGGAACCACCACGAGCGGCTCGACGGCAGCGGCTACCCCGACGGCCTGAAAGGCGAAGAGGTGTCCTTCGAAGCCCGCGTGCTCTCGGTGTGCGACGTTGTGGAAGCCATGAGCTCGCACCGCCCCTACCGGCCGGCGCGGTCCCTCGCGGAGGTGGAAAAGGAGCTGAAGACGGGGCGCGGCGTCCGCTACGATGCCGAGGTCGTGGACGTTGTCCTGGGTCTGATGGCCTCGGGCGAGTTTCCGCTTGCCAATGGCGACAAGCGGTGACGGACCGCTCCGCTGCCGATTCTGCTGTCTCTCTCACTGCGCCGCGGCTGGAGCCGTTCCGGGACGGTGTATACTCCGCCACATGACGGTGCCCTCCGAGGTTCTCCAGAGGTGGCAGGACGCCTTCCGAGGCACGATGCTGGAGCTGGTCGGCTTCACCATCGTGTCGGCCAGCAAGGAACTGGTGGTTGCGGCGATACCGTACCGTGACGACCTCCGGCAGGTGACCGGGCTGTTCCACGCCGGCGTCGTGCTGACGCTGGCGGACAGCGCCGCCACCGCCCTTGCCAACCTTCACTTGCAGCCGTCCGCGTCCGAGTTCGATCCCTCCCGCTTCCCTCTCACGGTGCAGCTCAGCGCCAACTTCATCCGCAATCGCCCCACGAGCAGGCTGGTGGCCGAGTCGGTGCCCGTGCACGTTGGCAGGCGCACCATCGTTGTGCGTACCGACGTGCGCGACGCGGAGGGGCGTCTCTTCGCCACCGTGACCAACACGCTGGTGCCAGCGCTCGAAGGCGCGGCTGCGTCGCCGCAGGACCGGTCGCAGCCATAGCTCCGGCGCTCCCCCGGCATCCGGTGCAGTCAACCGCTTGCCGGAGGCAGGGCCACGTCCTACCATGGAGGATGGAGGTGGTGGGATGTCGAAGACAGTGCAGTACTACGATGCGGGCTTGGAGCGTTACCCGCTTCGAGACGCCGTCCTGTGTAACCTTCTCATGGCTGTGCTCGTCGGGGCAGGTACGATTGCCTGCTGGCTCATCAGCCCGGTGCTTGGCGGCCTCTACCTTGCGTTCAGCCTGGTGATGATCTACGTCGTCCTGCGGCGGCTGGTCTGCACCCGCTGCTACTACTACGGCAAACGTTGCGGTGCGGGCTGGGGCCGGCTCGCGGCGGTGATGTTCTCCCGTCGCAGGCCGGAGGAGTTCAACGAGAATGCAGGCATCCGCCTGGCCCCGGCCGTCTACGGTCTGGTGATGCTGCTTCCCTTGGGCGCGCTGGGGGTGCTGCTGGCGCGTGGTGCGACGACCTCGCTCCTCGTCCTGCTCGCCGTCATCCTCGGCATCGGCTTCTACAGCGCGGGGCCCGGCCGCAAGAGAGCCTGCGCCGCCTGCAAGATGCGGCTCTTCTGCAAGGGGAGCATGGCGAAATAGGGTGGGCGCCCGACAAACGTGCCTGCCGGACCGCATCCGGCCCTGATATGATTGTCCAGTCCCCGGGCATGCGTGATGCTCTCCGGCGTGCCCGGGATGGGAGGGGGGTCACAATCATGTTGCCACGTGTCACGCTGCACAATGCCGTCAGCCTCGATTGTCGCCTGCTCGAATGGGGCATGGTGGACATGGGCCTGTACTACGGCCTTATCGGAGCGTTTGCCGAACAGGCGACGCTTGCCGGCGCCGAGACGTTGCTCACGGGAGCGGCCCACGAGGGCGTCATCACGGATGGCGATGACACTCCAGGACCTGAAGCCGTGCCCGGGGATGCCCGTCC
Source organism: uncultured Dehalococcoidales bacterium (assembly GCA_964561465.1). GTDB lineage: Bacteria > Chloroflexota > Dehalococcoidia > GIF9 > AB-539-J10 > SKVJ01. Next base: position 5,709 of record CAZLPP010000066.1, on the reverse strand, counting down.
GCTGCTCGTCGTGCCGGACAGCAGAGGGCGCATCCGCATGTGGCGCTGGATACTGGCTCAACCGTACTGGAGGGCCGGCGTGGCGTTGTGCACTTCGTCCACGCCCAGGGAGCACATGGCGTACCTGGAGCGGTCAGGCGTCGACCGGATAGTCGCCGGCGACGACCGGGTCGACCTGAAGACCGCTCTCGCAGAAGTGAGGGACCGCTATGGAGTCGAGCGGATACGCGCCGACAGCGGCGGAACGCTCAACGGCGTGCTGCTCCGTCTCGGGCTTGTCGACGAGGTCAGCCTGTTGGTGGCGCCGGTGCTCATGGGGGACGATGCCTCGCGTGCGTTCGTGCGCGCACCGGCGCTCGCCGCGGCCGGCGGCTACGCGGGGCTCAAGCTGACGCACATGGAGCGCCTCGACGGCGACAATCTCTGGCTCCGGTACGAGGTCGTGCGCAGCGGCTAAGAGCGGCGTATCTTCGCCAGGTCCATGCTGGGGTTGCAGACGGCATAGCAGCGGCCGGCGCATCCTTCCGCCCACCGGGGCTTCATGTCCTGCAACTCGACGATCTCCTCGGGCGTCGGCGTCTTCTCGGGGAAGGGCACGTCGCGCGTGTACGGGCCGACGCCTCCCGAGAACGTGCCCTTGCTCGTGAACCCCTCGCACTCCCAGATGCACTTGAGCCGCTTCAACGCGCCCCACTCGAACGTCTTGCCCTCGATGACCACGCTCCTCGTCCGCTCCGGCGCGATGGCGCCCATCTCGCACTCCTGCACGCAGCGCATGCACCGGTCGCAGATGGGGTCGCCGTCGTACACGTGTCCCGGCTCCAGCGGCGCGTTCGTGATGACGGTGACGAGCTTCTGTCGCACGCCGAACTGCGGCGTGAGCAGCATGTTGTTCCAGCCGACCTCTCCCAGCCCCGCGGCCACCGCGGTCAGCACGTGCGACACCATCGGCTTGAGCGTGCGGGGGTCGCGCCAGTCGTTCGCCGGCGTCGGCAGGCAGTCGTATCCCTTCCGCGCCAGGAACCGTGAGACGCCGTTGGCGAGCATGTCCAGCTCATCGTTCAGCAGGTGCCTGGCAAAGCGCAGGTACGGGTAGGGCGTCGTCTTGCGCTCGACCTGCTCGACGATGGCCTTCGGCACCTGCAGCCCGATGACGATGACCGCTTGCGCGTCCGGCATCCAGCGGCGGGGATGCACCTCCTCCCCGGCGGTATCGAAGCTCGAGACGGAGGCGATGCCGAACAGGTCGGCTTCCTTGCTGGCAACGAATTGACGAAGCTCCTCCGTCAGAGTCCTGATCTCGGCGAGTCCTGCCATCTCGTGCTCCTTCAACGGTGATGCCGCACCGTCGAAGCCGTGCGGCTCGCTAGGATAGCAGTGCACCGGCTGCGGGTCAAAGCGGTAGACCGGGACGTCTCTTCACAGGAGCTTCACGCAGGCCTGCTACACTTCGGCGCGTCAACGTGAGAGGTGGAGTGGAAGCGATATGAGGATTGCCGGAATCAGGCTCTTCGGTGTGCTGAACAGGCGTGCTTCGGCGCGGCTTGCTCTCTCCTCTTTCGCCGCGCTGGCGGCCATACTGGTGCTCGCCGTGCCGGTGCTGGCATGCGACATCGGCATCCAGCCGTCGAAGGCATCCGGTCAGGTGGGAGAGACGCTCGACTTCACCATCTCCGTTCACCTGGACCACCGCAACTGCACCGTGCCAATCGGTGATACGCAGATACGGCTGACGGGCATGGAGCTGGTCACGGAATCGGGCTGGAAGCAGGTCGACTCCATGACGTACGAGAACGACCTGACGGTCCGCCTCAAAGCGGAGGGCACGGGCTCAGTCGAGGTCGTGCGTGTCTGTCCGAAGGGCGGCGGCCAGGCGCTTGCCACGGTCACCATCACGCCCGCGACCGGGGTGCTCCCTCCGATCGAGGAAGCAGAAGAGATACCGGCAGAGAACGGCCCAGCTACTCCCGCTGCGACTGCGCCTGCTCAGCCGGCGGGAGAAGGAATGACCGTGACGCCCTCCTCGGCATCGACCAGTCCGGCCTTTGGCGGCGCGCTGGCGGACACGCTCAAGGAACCGCAGATAATCGTCCTGCTTGCCCTGATGGCGGGCGGCACGTTCGCACTCGCACGCGGCTACCGCCGGGCGCGGCCGTTTGCCATGCTCATTGCGGTGGGTTTCCTCGGCTTCTACGTCGGTGGCTGTCCCTGCCCCATCGGCTCGCTGCAGAACTCCATCATCTACGTGAACGACATCGCAGCGCACATGCCGGTGTACGTGCAGCTCGTCGCCGTCGTCATATTCACCCTCCTCTTCGGCCGTGTCTTCTGCGGCTGGGCCTGCCCTCTCGGCGCCACGCAGTTCTTCGTCTTTCGCAAGGAAGCGAACAAGAAGAACAGGTGGTTGGAGGTTCCGCGGGAGCAGCACAACGTGCTCCGCTGGATGAAGTACGGCGTGCTCGCCGCCCTGATCTTTCTGGTCATCCTGACGGGCCAGCCTGTGTTCCAGCAGGTGGACCCCTTCAAGGTGCTTTTCAACCTCGACTTCCGCCCTGGTCTGCCGCTCCTCTTCCTCGTGCTGCTGCTGGCGGTGTCTCTCGTCATCGGCTTCCCGTTCTGCAAGTACCTCTGCCCGCTGGGTGCGTTCCTCGGGCTGCTGCAGCCGCTCTCCCTCTTCAAGCTGCGGTTCGGCGGCTCGTGCACGAACTGCAAGCTGTGTCACACGGTGGCCTGTGACTACGGCGCCATCGAGCCGGGGGAGAAGTGCCTCACGGTGAACCAGCGCGAGTGCGTCCGCTGTGGCGAGTGCCTCTCGCGCTGCCCTTGCGGCGCTATCTCCTTCGGTGTCGGACGCCGTGCCCAAGGCTGATTGCGCCCTCTCCTCCGTTGCCGGTGCGCTGCATTGCCTCAGACGTCACGTTTCGGGTAGAGTATCCGGCCAGACCGTGGAGGGCGAATGAGCAGCGTGTTCGGGACTCCCTACCTCATCGAGTTGCTGACACCAAGGCAGGATGACGAGGACTTCGAGGCCAAGCTGGAGGCCTTTGGCGAGCGCTACCGCCGCATCCTCGATGCGGGCGCCGTCGTCTCCATCCCCGACAACCCGATGGGCAACATCCACTTCACCGCGCTCGAGGTCATGGACTTCCTCAGCCTGCCGATGGACCCGGAGCGCACGCTGCTGCACCTGAACACGTTTCATCAGAAGGGCGAGGTCGATGGCTTTCTCCGCGTGGCGGCGGACTGCGGTCTGCGGCATGTGCTGGTCATCACTGGCGACGGCGGGCCGCGCCTGCCGCGGCTGGAGCCGTCAGACATCAGCTCAGACGACAAGGCCGCAACGTCCGTGGGGCTGCTGCGCTACATCGGGCGGGAGTTCCCGGGTGTCTTCAACTGCGGCGTCGCCTACAACCAGTACGACCCCCCGGAGAGGGAGCGCGAGCGGCTGCAGCGGAAGCTCGATGCCGGGGCGCGCTTTGTCATCACGCAGCCGGTTCTCGGCGCGGACCCGGTGGTGGCGTCGCTCAGGGATTTCGACATTCCGACGTTCATCGGCGCATGGATGTCGAAGCGCGTCGACCTGCTGATGCAATGCGTGGGGCTTGAGCCGCGCGCGGACGAGCAATACGACGCCGTTGCGAATCTGACCCTGCTCGACCGGACGTTCCCTGACTACGGCCTCTACCTCGCGCTGCTGAGCTTCAAGCGCGACTGGTCGGACCTGCTGACGAGGATGCCGCCCGACGCGGCCGGCCGGTAGCGTCACGCCGTCGCCGGTGGCGCGGCCGTCGAAGCGGTCATGACCTCGAAGAGGGCCTTCGCCGCCTCGCGCGGTCCCTCCGACTCCATCCCTTTCACGCCGAGCCTGGTGCGCATCTGTCCGACGTAGACACCGCCGGTAACGGCCGCGTCGAAGACGCGCCGGGCGAGTGCCTCGTGCAGCTCACGGTACTGGGACGGCCCGAAGACGTTGGCGAAGTAGCTGTGCACCAGGCCGCTGGCCGTGGTGGTTCCCTTCGCCATCGCCGCTCCGTTCCGGAAGACGGCGAGGGCCTCCACCGCCGTGGCGAAACGCTCGATGACCGGGTGCTCCGCGTCAACATTCTCGTAGTTGTTGGCGTAGAGCAGGATATCGACCGGGTGCCCTCGCAGCACGCACTCGAGCGTCGTGACCGGTACGACGACGCGGGCGTTCGGCTTCTGCGGACTCATGATGATGGCGCGGTCCACCTGGGCAAAGACGTAGCCCTGCTGCAGGTCGTCCAGCCGGATGAACGCGCCGGTCTCGGTGCCGTAGGCAAGGATGCGGTCCTCGTCCGTGACCTCGAGCGAACCCATGTCGTCCGCCACCACCGTCAGGCCGCGCACCTGCTCGCCGCCGAGGATGCGGAAGGCCTCGAGCATCTCCGACTTGCCCGTGGCGGTGTCGCCCATTATGAGGATGTTCGCGGCGCGCCCGTCCCTGAGCGAGATGCGCGTCATGGCGCCGTGGAACGGCATCCGGCCGCGCTGCATCATGGCGATGTTGTGCAGGGTGAGCACCATCTTCTTCAGGTAGCCGAAGTAGCCGAAGCGGTCCTCGTCCGGCACGGCGCCGACGAGCAGGTCGTTGTCGCTGTCGTCGTAGAACACCGTCGGCAGCTCTCCGTACCTCGCCATGTGCGAGGCAGGAGCACCGTACACGTAGATGGCCTGCGGCTGCGTGCGGATGTGGACGTCGTCCGCCAGCTCGAACAGGTTGGCGAGTGCACAGCCGAGCCCCATGAACTTGCGGTGGAAGTAGACGAAGACCACCACCGGTCCGACGCGCGCGGGGAAGCAGAGCCACTCGGACGGGTCGAGCGCCATGCCCTCAAGCGGGTTCTCCGCGACGCGCTCGAACTCGCCGGTCCGCTTGTTGTACGGAGGGTCGATGATGAGCGGGGGCGCCATCCATACCTGCCTCACGAGGGGAATCTCGCCGAGCAGCCGCCGGTACGGCTCGGGCAGGCCGCCTTCTTGCCGCAGCGCGATGAGCGCCACGTTGCAGCCGGCCTCCACCTGGCGGTAGATGCGCGGGTGGTCCCCGGTGATGTTCTCGCACGTGTCCCGGTAGAGGGCGCGGATGATGTGGGTGAGGTTCTCCACCGTGAGGTTGAATGAGCGGTACGGCCGCTGGTCGAAGCCGCTCGGCCCCGGCTCGGAATGCAGCACGACGTAGCGGTCGAACGAGCGCCAGTAGTCGTACAACCCTTCGACGAAGGCATGCAGTTCGTGGCGGCGGCCTGTCTGCGCGAGCGCGGCCCAGCGCGGCGCGCGGCGGGCGGCCTCGTCGAGCGGCGTGTCCGCCAGCACCTGGAGCAGCCGCACCAGGTCGTGCCAGCCTCCGTCCGTTCCCTGCATGCCGGCCACCACGTCAATCAGCGGTGAGCCCCTGGCGCGCAGATGGTCGCAGTAGGACGCCACCACCCGGGCGAAGACATCGCTCAGAAGCAACTCGCGCTTGTCCACGCAGAGTTGCTTCTCCACGTCAAGCACTATCTGCCTCGGTCCGATGTCACATCTCTTCAACATGTCCCGTCTCCCGGCGGCGCGGAAACAAACAGGCCGGCAGCCACCCTTGTGGTGGTGTCCGGCCGTGCCATTTGCCTGCGTTCAGCTCCGACCTCGGCCGGCCTGCCGCTCCCCTTCGAGCCGGCGGAACGGTTGGAGTCCGTTGCAGGCGCATAT
>CAZLPP010000065.1:0-9583 GCA_964561465.1 uncultured Dehalococcoidales bacterium | reverse complement strand
TCACGGGGGTGGTCGGCGGCAGGCCGCGGAGGACGTCGGCGACCTGCTTGGCGACGTCGGTGCCGGCGTTGCGCTCGGCCTCGACGGTCGAGGCGGCCAGGTGCGGGGTGACGACGACCTTCTCGCTCTTGACGAGGACGTTGTCGACGGCCGGCTCGGCGCTGTAGACATCGATGGCGGCGCCGGCGATGACGCCCTTCTCGAGCGCGTCGTAGAGCGCCTGCTCGTCGGTCAGCTTGCCGCGCGCGCAGTTGATGAGCATGGCGGAGGGCTTCATCAGTGCCAGCTTTGAGGCGTCGATGAGCTTCTCGGTGTTGGGAGTCAGGGGCAGGTGCAGCGTCACGAAGTCGGACTGCTTCAGCAGGTCGTCAAGCTCGACCATCGTGACACCGAAGCGGTCGGCCCATTCCTGAGCCACGAAGGGGTCGTAGGCGATGACGTTCATCTTTAGGCCGCGGGCCATCTCAGCGACCTGCGTGCCTATCTTGCCGAGGCCGACAACGCCGAGGGTCTTGCCGCGCAGCTCGATGCCTTTGAGCGAGCGGTTCCACTTGCCGCCCTTGAGCTCGCCGTGCGCGCGGGGGATCTGGCGGACGAGGGACATCATCATGGCGATGGTGTGCTCGGCGGTGGAGACGGTGTTGCCCAGGGGGGAGTTGACGACGACGATGCCGTGCTTGGAGGCGGCTTCGACGTCGATGTTGTCCACACCCACGCCGGGTCGACCGATGATGCGCAGCTTGCCGGGGGCGGAGAGGAGGTCGGCCGTGACCTTCGTCTGCGAGCGGACGACGAGGGCGTCGTACTCTCCGAGGATGGCCTTCAGTTGGTCGGGGGGCAGGTTCTTCTTGACGTCCACCTGGCCGGCCGTCTTGAGGATCTCAATCGCGTCTTCCGCGATAGCCTCGGCCACCAGGATCTTCGGGGTGCTCTCTTCCATCTAGGTGCTCCTTCGTGCTCTGTCGAACTCAGCGTCGGCGCCGATACTGCTGCCGCGCGTGAAGCATATATTATGCCACGAACGGCGGGGTGTGGGCGAGGGGGATTCCGCTTGTCTCTACGCGTTGAGTTGCGAGTCACTACGTGTGTATCCTCTCTTGGAGAAGCGTCACCCGCGGTTGCCGTGACGCTGCGAGGTACCCAATGGGATCGGGGGAAGATTCGTGCTAATCGAACTGCGTCTGAGGCCGGTACGGGAGCGACTGAAGCGGAACACGTGGTCAGCCGCTTTGCGGTGCCGCATTCCACCGCGCTGTATGCACCGCGTGCCGCATCTGTCGCTGTACACCCCCGACGCCGTCACGTCCGGCCAGGTTGCCGCGGTCCAGCGAGCACTGTCAGCTGCAGGACGGCGGTACCGCTACCTGGACTGCACGATTGACGGCTACGAGAGAGGCAATGGCCAGGAGGGACACTTCGTCTACCACCGCGTCGTCCCATCCGATGAGTTGGTTGAGTTCCGCCGAGACCTTGCGCGCCGCCTTGCCTCCATTTGCCCGAGTCCCAAGCGCTTCGAGTCGCCCGGAGCCGATTTCCTGTTCCACATCACGGTGGCCTACCGACTGTCGCAGCGGCAGGCCGACCGGCTGTGGCGGCACCTGAACGGGGCCGGAGTCTCCACCAGCACGCCGCGTGGGGCGACCGGATTCCTGGGCTGGCTCCGGCGTCTGCTGCACCTCGGCAACAGACCGGATCCCGGACCGGCGAGCAAAGTGTTTCGCATTCCCCTCAGAGTAGTGCGCGTGTCACTCATCGGCAACGACCAGCGCATCGTCTGCGAGTACGACCTGCCGGGTCAGCGGGTGCTCAGTCGCCGAGAGGCTCTCGACCGCCGTGGCTGGAGGCACAGCATTCAGGCTGCTCGTGCGCTGACGAAATGAAGTGACACCATACTCATTTCCGCGCGCAGCTTTGAACCTCGCTGAGTCGGGCGACGGGCTTCACGATTGACGCGTACGTGGCGCAGGGGCCTGGTCCCCGAAATGAGTATGGTGTCACCGCATTCTTGCCTCAGGCTATCGGCGCCGGACATGTCAAAGATTTCTCTTTACCTTTCAAGTAAATAGTCCTATACTCTGCTCAAACCTTGGAGGTCTACTTCCGCAACAAGAAGCTGTGCCGCGTATTCAGCAGCGAGAAGCTGGTGATACGGGAGTACGGCCAGGACAACGGACGGCTCGTCATGCGGCGGATGAGTGTGCTGATGGCGGCGCCGACGCTGGCCGATGTGCCGGCGACGAAGCCTGAACGGCGACACGAGTTGACCAACAATCGGGCGGGGCAGTTCGCGGTGGACGTGAAACAGCCCTACCGCCTCATATTCATGCCGGTTGGCGAACCAGTGCCTCGTCTGCCCGCCGGCGGCTATGACCTCGCGAGGATCACCGCAATCGAGATACTCGCGGTGGAGGACTATCACTGATGGCTACTGAGAAGAGATACGAGTTCAGACCCGACTACGCCGTTCATCCCGGCGTGATCCTCGGCGAACGTCTTGCTGTCTACGGCATGTCGCAGACCGAGCTCGCCCATCGCATCGGCATGAGCACCAAGACGATGAGCCTGATGGTGAACGGCAAGGCGCCGGTCACCCCGGAAACCGCAATCCAGCTTGAGCGCGTTCTCGGCGTCTCAGCACGACTCTGGACCGGACTCGACGCCAACTACCGGCTCCTCGAGGCCCGAAAGGCGGAGACGCTCAACCTCCAGGCACACACCGAGTGGGCTTCACGCTTCCCGTATGTCGAGCTTGCCCGGAGAGGAGTGGTGCCTGCCACCACTGACGCTGTTGAACGGGCGGCAGCTCTGCTGCGGTTCTTCGGCGTCGCCAGCGCCGATTTGTGGGAGAGGCAGTACGGCAGTCTCCGGGTGGCCTTCCGGAAGTCTGCGGCGTTCGCGCCCTTACTCGAGGCCACCGCGTGCTGGCTGAGGCTGGCCGAGACGCAGGCGGTGCAGACGGAGTGCGCTGCGTTCGACGAGTCCTCGTTCATGACCTCGCTCAGGGAGGCGCGCGACCTGACGCGGGAGCTTCCAGAGGGTTTCGACCGCGTGCTCCAGAACAACTGCGCCGCCGCCGGCGTGGCGCTCGTATTTGTCGCTGAGTTGCGGCAGACGCACCTCAGCGGCGCGGCGCGCTGGCTCCACCCGGAGAAGGCGATGCTGGCCCTGAGCCTGCGCCACAAGACTGACGACCACTTCTGGTTCAGCTTCTTCCACGAGGCGGGGCATCTCTTGCGGGACAGCAAGAAGAAGGTCTATCTCGACTGGGCTGACGGGGCGCCGTTGTGCGACGATGAAGACGAAGCAAACAGGTTCGCCTGTGACACGCTGCTCCCGCCGGAGGCCTACCGCCGGTTCGTCAGTGAAGGGCGCTTCTCGGAGCGCGCGGTAGCGAGGTTCGCCGGTGAGGTCGGAATCGCGGCTGGGATCGTGGTAGGACGCCTGCAGCACGACGGCCACATCCCGTTCAACTCTGTTCTGAACCATCTCAAGCGGACGATGGCGTTCTCGCAGACCTGAACACGCCGAGATGGGCACCGATCGCCTCGACGGCGGGCAGGCGTGGGAAATACGGTGACACCATACTTATTTCCCGCGCAGCTTTGGGTCTCACTGAGAATCCCTGTCAGCTTCACGAGTGGCGCGTACGTGGAGTGAGGGCACGGTTCCCGAACTAAGTACGGTGTCACCATAACTCCTGCGGATGGTCCTCAGTCGAGCAGCCCTTTCAGCAGGCCGGAGCCGGTGATGCGTTTCTCTAGGCCGATGGCGAGGTTGCGACGCAGGTAGTCCTCGGTGCACTGGGCTTCAAGCGGGACGCCGGTCTTCTTGCCGCCCAGAAGCACCTCAAAGGACACGGCTCTTCCCGCGAAGCCCAGCATCGCGAGGGCCTGGATGGCAAGCGCGTCGCCGGAACAGTACTGTGCGTCGCCGGCCTTGCCGTTCGCGACGAGGGCCAGGCCCTCGGCCTCTCCCGCGTGAATGCTGTCGACGAACGATGGGTCGAACACCTCGAGCAGTTGCGAGATGTCTTTCACGCTCCCCTCCAATTGCTGGATTCTGCCGGACATGACCTGTGCCGCAAGGTCGATGCGAACCTTCAGGCCTGGCTGGCTCACAGGGCAGTAGTGCAGCGCCTCGCTACGCACTACTACGGACGGCACGCTCACACGGAATACACGCACGAGCCAGTCCCACACACCTAGCTCGTGTGCGGTGATGACGACGTTGGCATCAAGCAGTACGCAGCTCGGCCGCGAGGTCCTGTCGCTCGTCAAGCCCGTACTCCTGGAGCTTTGCGTTGAGGTCTGCGATGCTAACTTCCAGCAGTTCAGCCAGCCGGGCGCGTGACAGAGAGCCTTTCTGGTAGGCGGTGAAGGCGAGACGTACGTAGCGCTCGGGAGGATAGGCGGGTTGCGCCCACGCTGCCGGCCGCGTGGAGCGATCCAGCCGGCGAAACGCCTCGCTTGCTCGCAGGGCCTCCGCCACTGCCTCCGGCAGGATGCCGAGGTTCTGCAGCCGGTAGAGGAGCGCGTCAGTAGAGACGTCGTACTCTCTGGCCATCTCGACGACATCGACCTCTCGCATGGCCCCCGCTTCGGTCCGCCGGGACCATGCCTTGCGGATCGACTCCTCCGGCAGCAGCAGCGCCGAGGCGAACGCTCCCGCGCATTTTTCCGTTCGCGCACCAGTCGCTGTGCCTCCTGCGGGGACCTCACCTTCAGTGGGTCGGACCCACGTGAGCAGGTGGAACAGCTCGTGCGCGAGGCTGAAGTTGCGTCGCCAGGGCACCTCGTCTGCGTTCAGCAGCACTACTGCGCCGAGATCTCCCCGCGAGCACGCCGCCGAGCCTTCGTCTCCCAGGCTCCGGTGCCATACCTTGACGCTGTAGCGATCCTCAAGCACGCCGAGGAGCGCCCGGGCGGGACGGCTGCCGAGGTCGAACTGCTGTCGCGCACGTTCTGCCATACGTGTTGCCTGCCTGTAGCCCATTCGCTCGGTGTTGGAGGGCCACGAAGGCAAATCCGATTCTCCGCAACGGCCACAGAGCCGTTCGACGAGTGCATAGTGTTCGCACGCTTGCAGGAACTCCGCCTCAAGCACGGCACGATTCTCCCGCGGCTCCTCGCGCCAGAGGACTGCCGGACGCGCCGCGGGCTCTTCGACCGCCAACAGGTGACCGATGTCGATGCGCAGAGCCCGCGCGAGGTTGACAAGCTCCCACGCCTTGACCTCGCGCTCACCCTTCTCGATCTGCGAGACAACCTGCGGGGCAGGTAGTCCCGCATTCTCGGAGAGTTGCTGCTGCGTGAGCCCCAGTGCCGTGCGGGCGGTGCGGATGCGGTTTCCCAGACGCGTTCGGAGGTCGTCCATCTCCTACCTCCTCATGATTCTCTTCATCTCTCTGACACAAGTATACGTATATCGTCACCAGGAATTCAATGGATTCTTGAGAGAACTGAGGCAGAAGGCCTGCAGTCCGGTGTTTCTCGCATGCAGATGCGGGGACACCGCGCTGATCTCGCGTCGGACGGTGTCCGCAACGGTGAGCGCCGGGCGACCCGACGGCAGGCAGGCGTGGGAGCCTGCCGCTACGTGAGAATGCCGTGCCGGGTGGCAGTGACATGGGCGGGTGTCCCGCGTCGGGAGAGCGGGCGGATGCAGAGGTCCGCCCCTACGGGAGACGGCGCGGGTGCCCGGAGGTGGCAGATGTGGGCGCAGGAGAACCGGATGGCGGGCAGGCGTGGGAGCCTGCCCTTCGCGGGAGGGCAGAGGCGCAGGTACGGTCAGCCGGTACCGCCTCTTGTGCTCACGCCAGCGCAGCGTCGAGGAAGTCGACGACCGTCTCTTCCCAGAGGACAGGCGCGACGGTCAGTCCCTCGGTGTGGCCAGCACCGGGGACGGTCCAGACCGTTACGTTGTCCGGCGAATGCTCTCTGATGTACTCAGCGGCGTGGCCCTCGTCCGCTATCTCGTCGGCGGTGATGAGCAGCAGCGGCTTCGGTGAAGCGTCGCGTGCACTCGCCGCAAGCGTCGCCGGAGGAGAGGCGGGCGTCAGCAGGTCGGCCACCCCGTACTGGATGCGTTCAAGCACGAGTTGCGCCCGGCCCCGCCAGGCGTAGACGTCAGCGAACCACGCCTTGTCGGCGGCGGTTCGGGCGGTCGCCCCCTCCGCCACCACCGCTGCGATACGCGGCTCCGACGCAGCGGCACCGATGGCTTCCTCACCACCCATCGAGAGTCCGAGCACCGCGATGCGGTCCGAATCCACGTCCGGCTGCCCCAGCAGGAACGTCACCGCCGCGGCGATATCGAGGTCGCCGTACCAGCCGAACTCCATGCCCCGGCCGCCGCTCATGCCGTGCCCGCGGGCGTCGGTCACGAGCACACCGTAGCCGTGGTGCACCAGCGCGGCGGCGTGAGCCAGCACGTCCGAGCCGGTCGAACCCGCCCCGTGCCGCAGGATGACCGCGGCGCCGTTGGTCGACGGCACGTACCACGCGCCCAGCTTGATGCCATCCGACGTCAGGAGTTCCACCTCGCGTGCGGTGAGGCCGAAGCCCTCGGGCTTCTCATCCCCCGAGGGGATGTGGGGAGGGTTCGTCGCCACGACCGCCGGAGTCAGCGTCCAGACGGTCACGGCCGCCGCCAGCGCCAGCGCCATCCTGGCGATGAACTGGCCACGTGTCCGTCCGGGGAGAAGTCGCGGGATGCCGGTCAACAGCAGCACCACGCCCGCCGCCAGAAGCAAAAGGCCTGCGACCGCCTGCCACGTCACTCCCGCCCAGACGATGTGCCCGGGGCCGAAGGCAATGCCGGCCGTGAGCCCGACGATGCCGCACAGGACCGCCGCGCACGCGCCCGGACGACCTGTTCGTATGACCAACCAGGCTGCCCCGGCGCAGACAGCGAGGACGATGAGGCCGACCGCGGGGCGCCGCTCGGCGATGGCCGCGGCGGCCACCAGCACCGACAGGCAGACGGCCCAGGTGACCGTGGCGATGCGTGTCACCCGGCCGGAGGACGGCATCTGCGCGCGCCGGGCCGGCGCCGATGACTTCGCCCGCCGGGCGGTCGACGGCTTGGTGAATCGCTTCTTGCGCGGCATGCTGCACTGCTCCTTGTGCTGCTGGAAACTCGCAACCGGTCCGCTCTCGCAGTCGTTCGGGCCGCGACATAACCCCTGGCGTTCCGGGGTGGCCGGCGGCCGTCCAGTCTACCACAGCCGGTCCCCGTTCGTTTGCGCCATACCCCGCCTGCGGGTATCATGGTGGTGCAGGAGGTGCGGCATGAGACAGCGAAGAGCGTTTCGATTCCTTCAGGTCGGCATAGTGCTCTCCCTCCTGATGCTGGCCGCCTTCCCTTCCCCTCTTCTGGCCGCCGACCGCGTCGTGCAGATCAACCCCGACGAGGGCGGCGTGGGCGACAGGGTCCGCGTCTGGGGCAACGACTACGACAAGGACTACCCCGAGTCGGCGGTCCGGTACGGCTATGTCTTCGTCACCATCTACTTCTCCTCCGACCTGGCGGAGATAGGCGACCGCATCGGCGTCGAGGTGGGCGACTACGAGATAGTTGACGCTTCGGACAAGCTGGACGAATTCGGCGACTGGGAGACCACCTTCAAAGTCCCGGAGGAGCTGACCGGCGGCAAGTACGATGAGGACGTCGAAGTAGGTGACTACTACATCTACGTGACCTACTGGGGCGACGATGTCATCATCGCCGCGAACATCTACGAGGTCACCGATGTGCCGGAGGAGTGGTACCCCGTCCGCTTCTACTGGCGCGGCTATCCAGGGATGAAGTGGGGCTGGGGACCATATCCGTGGTGGCCGGATGACGAGTGCTGCTGCAACGAGTGCGACGACGACTGCTGGGACGGCTTCTGGTACTACCCCGTCCCGCCGTGCGACTGGGATGAGGAGGACTGGGACGAGGACTGGCCCTGCCCCTGGCCGCCTGACGACTGGGACGAGGACTGGGACGAAGACTGGCCTCACCCATGGCCGCCCTTCCCGCCCTTCCCGCACGGTGAAGGCGATATCTAGCGCGGGACTGCCTCCGGACTTCCTGGCTGTGTGGCCCAACACGGCGTGAGGCTGGGCCCCTCGCAGCGGGACGTCTTCGCCTTGCCCTTTCAGCCATCCTGCACTACAATCGTCGATAGCACCGACAGACGAGCGGCACAAGCAATGATCGCAGAGTACGTACAGGCAGCTCTCGAGAAGGCTCGCTACGAGCTCATCGACGATGCCGAGCCGTACTACGGCGAAGTGCGGGAGCTGCCCGGCGTCTGGGCCTCCGGTGCGACGCTTGAGGAATGCCGACGCCGCCTCGCTGAGGTGCTCGATGGCTGGATTGTCGTCCGGCTCGGCCGCGGCTTGCCCATCCCGCCGCTTGATGGGCACTCTATCTCGAAGCCCGCATCGATCGAGGTCAACGTCCAGCCGGTGGCGGAACTGAGCCCGGTCTCCTGGCGGTAACCGGTCCGCAGACTCAGATTGGGACTCCGTCGAGAGAGATCACGGCCACCATCTGCACCGGCCCCTGGGTGATGCTAGACTTTCTGCCGGGAGCAGGGTCAGCCGATTGATCGCTCTGAGCGTGAAGGTGGACGAGAGGCTCGGGGCTTCGGCCCAATCGGCCCGTCGATTGCGTCACACCCCGATTCCCTCGGCCCCTCTCTCCGGGGAGGATTTGAGGTAGTCCCTTTGTTCAGGCTTCTGAACTGCCTTGTCCGGCACACGTCGCTGCGCTTCGCAGCTTTCGGCCTCATGTTCGGCATCGTTGTCTGGCGCTTCACGCCGCTGAGCCTGACTGCAGCCGTCATCATGTGCATGGCCTCCGCCTGGTCGATGCTGCTGCTCAAGACGCTGACCGAAACGCACCTGTACCCCAGGTTTGCGCGATACTCGAGGGGCACACGGCTCGCTCTGCAACTGACGTCATCTCTCGCGGCTCACAGCGTGGGCTGGTTCGTGCCGATACTCCTCACCGGCGCCATACTGGACTTCAGCCCGTCGGATGCCAATCTCATCGTCTGGTTCATCGTCGTCTTCGTGGTTGTCGTCACCCTGCATTCGTTCCGCCTCACGGCGTCCTTCTACCGGGAGCTTAGAGAGAAGGACGCGCTCGAAGAGCGGCTCCGGACCCTCGCAACCCAGGCCGAACTCAGGGCTCTCAAGGCACAGATCAACCCTCACTTCCTGTTCAACTCCCTGAACACCATCGCCAGCCTGATTGCGTCAGACCCGGTCCAGGCGGAGAAGAGCGTGGAGCAACTCGCGTCGGTCTTCCGCTATGCACTCTCGTCCTCGGAACGGGAGTTCGTCACTCTTGGCGAGGAACTCGGGTTCGTCAAAGCCTATCTCGAGATCGAGAAGGCTCGATTCGGCGACAGACTGGTTATCTCCAGGAGCGTCTCCCCTGACCTCCTGGATACGCCCATACCGAGTCTCGTGCTTCAGCCCCTCGTGGAGAACAGCGTCAAGCACGGCCGCGGAGAAGACGGCACTACCCGGCTGTCCATCGGCGCCGTCGCTGACGATACGACGGTTCGGATCGAGATACGGGACGAAGG
>CAZLPP010000064.1:8150-9766 GCA_964561465.1 uncultured Dehalococcoidales bacterium | reverse complement strand
CTCACCAGAGACGACATCGGGAAGCGAGGAGTGCTCCGGCACTACGTGAAGCAGGCGGACCGCGATGAGTTCTTGCGGTTGCTCGACCGCGATGGCGCAGTGGTCGACCAGGAGGTCAGGCTCAGAAGGGCGGATGGGACTGAGATGGACTGCGTTCGCTCGGCTGTCGCGTGGCGGGGTGCGGACGGTCGGTTGGTGGCGGCTCAGACCGTGACCCGCGACATCACGGAGGAACGGCGCCGTAAGACTGCGCTCGCCGACGAGCTCACCCGTCGCCGCATCCTTGTGGAGCAGTCGCGCGACGGCATCGTCGTCCTTGACCAGGATGGCAAGGCCGTCGAGACGAACCTGCGCTTTGCCGAGATGCTTGGCTACTCGCCGGAGGATGTGCTGCAACTTCATGTCTGGGACTGGGATGTCCCGACGCCGAAGGACAGACTGAACGAGATGATCCGGACCGTCGACGAGTCCAGCGACCACTTCGAGACGCGGCACCGGCGCAAGGATGGCACCATCTACGACGTTGAGATCAGCACGAACGCCGCGGTGTTCGGCGGGCAGAAGCTCATCTTCTGCGTTTGCCGTGACATCACGAAACGGAAGCAGGCCGAGGAGGCGTTGCGCGAATCCGAGTTGCGTTTCCGTGCACTGGTCGAGCACACCGGCCTTGGCTTCACGGTGACGCGGACCGACGGCACGTTCATCGATGCGAATGACGTGTTCCTGCAGATGACCGGCTACACGATGGAGGAACTGCTTCGCCTTCGCGTGCCGGACGTGTACGCCAGTCTCGATGACCGCGAGAGGGTGCTGGCGAAGGGGATCCGGGACGGTTATGTCCGCGGTGAGGAGCTGGAGTTCCGGCGAAAGGATGGCTCTCCTCTCTACGTCAGCCTCACGTCCGCGCTGGTGCCTCTCGGCGGCGAGACCGTTGTTATCTCCGAGTTCCTCGATATCACAGAGCGCAGGACGGTCGATGAGGAACTGCGCCGCTCACGAGAGGAGCTGCGCTTGCTGGCAGCCCGGCTGGAAGAGGCGCGGGAAGAGGAGCGGACCGGTATCGCACGGGAACTGCACGACCAGCTTAGCCAGGCGCTGACGGCACTCAAGCTCGACCTGGACGGCGTGCGGCGCGCTGTGGAGCACAAGGAGACGGTGCCGGCAACGAAACTGGACGGGATGATGAAGCTGCTCGATGACACGAGCAATGACGTCCGCAGGATATCGTCCGAGCTGAGACCGGGTATCCTCGATGACGTCGGCCTCGTTGCTGCTATCGAGTGGGAATTGGACCAGTTCGGCGAGCGCACCGGCATTGCCTGCCGGTTGATGGCCGGGGCGGACGATGCCGTGCTCGACCGCGCTTGCTCCACGGCATTGTTCCGCGTATTCCAGGAGCTGTTGACGAACGTGGCGAGACACGCAAAGGCGCGGAATGTGTTCGTCGAGCTCGAGACGACCGATGACCGCTATGTCCTCACGGTCACGGACGACGGCGTCGGCATCACGCCCGAGCAAGCGACAAGCACGAAGTCCCTCGGCCTCATCGGTATGCGCGAGCGCGTCAGGCCGTTCGGCGGCAGTGTGGAGTTGTCCGGCGCTCCGGGCAAGGGCAC
>CAZLPP010000064.1:0-8050 GCA_964561465.1 uncultured Dehalococcoidales bacterium | reverse complement strand
CTGGTGCCTCAGTCGCTGCCCGCGGGCGGCACGGCATCGGTATCATGCAACCTGTACGGCGCGTCTGGGCCTGTGCGCGACCGCATCGACGTCCGCCTGCTCGATGGCAACAAGGAGATTGCCAGGCAACAGGCGGTTGTCAACGGCAGCGGCACGGTTCGGCTCGACGTACCGGTCGTTGACGGGGGCGACTATACCGTCGTGGTCAAAGGCACCGGCTTCGAGCAGCGCGCCGCCGTGCGTATCTCGAGCCCGCTGGTGGTCTTCCTCGAGACCGACAAGCCTATCTACAAGCCCGGACAGACTATTCAGATGCGCGTCATGACGCTCAACGCGGAGCTGAAGCCGTTGCGACGAGACGTGACGGTCGAGGCGCTCGACGCGAAGGGCATCAAGGTCTTCCGATCCGAGGTCGCGACGGACGAGTACGGCATGGCCACGCTCGACCTGCCTCTGTCCACGGAGCCGAACCTCGGCACGTGGAAGCTCACCGCCAGGTCCGGCAAGGCCGAGACTCAGCTCGATGTCCGGGTCGAACGCTACGTGCTTCCGAAGTACGAGGTCAGCGTCGACCTGCCCCGGGAGTGGTTCCTGGTCAGCGAGCGCGTGCGCGGCGGGGTTTCCGCGGAGTACAGCTTCGGCAAGCCCGTGAAGGGTAAGCTGGAGATTGTCGCCTCACGCTACGTCGGACAGTGGGAAGAGTACTCGACCTTCCGAACCGATATCGACGGCAGCGCGGAGTTCGAGATTCCAGCCGTCAAATACGTCGCCGGCGTCCCCGAGGCCGGAGGCCAGGGCAACATCATGCTCGACATCACGGTGACCGAGGACGTCACCGGCTACGTGGAGCGCACGTCGAGGTTGCTCACCGCGGCCGAGTCGCCGGTGAACCTCATCGTCATTCCCGAGGGCGCTGTCTTCAAGCCGGGGCTGCCGTTCGACGTGCTCGTTGTCTCGGAGACTCCCGACGGCCGGCCGGTCGATACCCGCGTGCGGCTCGAGGTGACCTACCTGGATGAGGAGTATGGCGACATCAAGACCGTGAAGGATGACGTCAGCACGAAGAACGGCCTCGCCACCTTCGAGTTGAAGCCGCCGGCGGACGCGGTCGCGCTCTCGCTCACCGCTGTGGCCGAAGGCAGGCAGGTCGAACGTGTCGTCCAGGCATCCTACTCTCCTTCCGGCAACTTCATCCACGTGACCCAGGAGAGTGCCGATGTGGCGCAGGTGGGCGAGCGGGTCACCTTCCAGGTGTACTCAACCTCCGAGGCGCGCAACTTCTACTACGAGGTGGTCTCTCGCGACCGCATCGTCTTCTCCGGTCACGCGAAGAGCAACGAGTTCTCCTTTGAGACGACGCCACTCATGGCGCCCTCCTCGAAGCTGCTGGTCTACCAGGTCCTGCCCAACAGCGAGGTCGCGGCGGACTACCTGCCGTTCAAGGTGGCGGGCGTCTACCCGCAGCGCGTGCAGGTGGGCTTCAGCCGGGAAGAGACCGAGCCCGGCGACGAGGTTACCATCAACGTGACTACTGAAGGGCGGTCCAGGGTCGGCCTGGCGGCCGTCGACCGGTCGGTTTTCATCCTGGCCGAGAATCGGCTGAACCTGCAGCAGGTCTTCGCCGAGCTTGAGCGGCTCTACATGGAGCCGCGGGCGGAGCTGCATGAGGTCAGCCTCTACCCGGTGATAGAGACGAAGGGCGCTGCCGAGGTCTTCGAGGACGCCGGCGTCGTCGTTCTCAGCAACAACGCTGTCCCCAAGGGCAAGTCGTACGAGTGGCAGGGGCAGGCAGGCTTCTGGCAGGGCGTGTTCCGCCTCCTTGGCGGTTTCGGCATGGCCGAGAAGGATGCCATGGTCGCCAACGGCGCCATGCCACCGGCGGTTCCGGCGGCTGCCGCTCCCCAGGGCGAGGGGCTCGTCGAAGTCGAGCGCGTGCGCCAGTACTTCCCCGAGACCTGGATCTGGCAGGACCTTGAGACGGGTTCGAGTGGTCGTGCTTCGCTCGATGTCACTGTGCCTGACAGCATCACGACGTGGATGCTGAGAGCAGTGGCGGTGTCCCGCGACCTGGGTCTCGGCGTCGCCGAGGCCGAACTGCGCGCTTTCCAGCCGTTCTTCCTGACGCTCGACATGCCGTACGCCGCGATTCGCGGCGAGGAGTTCCCCGTCTCCGTCGCTATCTACAACTACGTCGATGCGCAGCAGCAGATACGCGTCGAGATCGAGGAGGCCCCCTGGTTCGACCTGCTCGATGAACCCGTGCAGACGGTCACCGTCGGTCCGAACGACCTTGGCTCCGTCGAGTTCACCATCCGGCCGAAGCGCCTTGGCGTGAACGCCGTCGAGGTCAAGGCCCAGGGGCAGCGCGCCGCCGATGCGCTCAGCAAGACCATCATCATCGAGGCCGAGGGCGTGTCGAGAGAGGTCGTGGACAACCTCGTGCTCTCCGATGGCGACATAAGAGACATCGTGACGGATATCCCCGCGAACGCGGTCGAAGGCTCCGGACGCGCCTACCTGGCGCTCACCGCCAGCCTGCTGACCCAGACGATGGAAGGTCTAGATTCCCTCATCCAGATGCCGTTCGGCTGCGGCGAGCAGAACATGATGCTCTTCGCCCCCAACGTCTACATCATCCGCTACCTCCAGGAGAGCGGACAGCTCAAGCCTGAGATCATGGCGAAGGCCGAGAAGATGATGATCACCGGCTACCAGCGGGAGCTGACCTACCGGCGGAGCGACGGCAGCTTCTCCGCCTTCGGGCAGAGCGACCCGGAGGGCAGCCTCTGGCTCACCGCCTTCGTGCTGAAGGCGTTCGCCGAGGCGCGCGACATCATGTACATCGACGAGTCCGTGCTCGATGACGCCGCCGACTGGATGGTCTCCCACCAGAACAGGGACGGCTCATTCGACCAGGTCGGCTTCGTCCACCACCAGGAGATGGTCGGCGGCCTCCAGGGCAAGGACGCCCTAACGGCCTTCGTGGCCATCGCGCTCATGGAGGCGGGCGAGAAGTCCGCCGCCGGCAAGGCGGTCGACTACCTCGAGGGCCGGCTCGACGAGATGGACGATGCCTACACCATGGCGCTCACCTCGTACGCGCTGGAGCTGAGCGAAAGCCCGAAGCGCGACGAGGCCATCGAGAGACTGATGGACCTGGCCGAGGAAGACGAGAACGGCCTGTACTGGGGCAGCCCGCTGCAGCCGGCTGACGAACAACAGAAGGACCGCCGCATGATGATGCCGTACCCGGTGCAGCAGAGCAGCGCCGCCATCGAGACCACCGGCTACGCGGCCATGGCGCTGGTGCGCCACGGTGACGTGTTCAACGCCTCCCGCGCCGCGCAGTGGCTCACGAGCCAGCGGAACGCCTACGGCGGCTTCGGCTCGACCCAGGACACGGTGGTCGGCATTCAGGCGCTCGTCGAGTACGAGTCGGGTGGCCGTGCCGACGTCGACCTCGACATAACCATCTCGGGTGACGACTTCGAGCGGACCATCCGCGTCACCCCGGACAACTTCGACCTGCTCCAGATGGTCGAACTGCCGGTCGGCGGCGAGTACGAGCTTGCGGTCGATGGCAAGGGCAAGGCGGTCGGCCAGGTCGTCCGGCGCTTCAATATGCCGGACGCCCAGCCCGAGGCGCTCGACGTCCTCTCCATCGAGGTGGACTACGACACGACCGAGGTGGAAGTCAATGACCTTGTGACTGTCTCGGCCACGCTCACCTTCAATCCGCCGGTGCCCGCGGAGGCCGGCATGATCGTCATGGACATCTCCATCCCCACCGGATTCTCGGCGGTGGAGGAGACGCTTGCCCGCGCCGTCGATGACGACCCGCAACTGAAGCGGTACGAAATCGCCGGCAGGAAGGTCATCTTCTACATCGAGAACCTGCGCCGGGGCGAGAGCGTCTCGCTCGAGTTCCAGGTGCGCGCTCTCTACCCGGTCAAAGCCAAGGCGGTCGCCTCAAAAGCCTACGCCTACTATCAGCCCGAGATCAGCGCGGAGGTGCTGGGTCGCGACGTCACGGTGAGCTAGCTTCGAACAAGGCGATTGCGCCAGTGCGGGGCGGGCCTCTGACCCGCCCCGCCGCTTTGTGGTGACACCATACTTGATTCATGACTCAGCTATGAGCCGCGGTTCCGCGCCGTGGCCGAACCACGATTGAGTCATACGTGAGTGCCCTGCGCCGCGGCGGAAATAGATATGGTGTCACCGCATTTCGCGGGTGCGGCGAGCGCTTCGGCGACGCGGTGTATACTAAGAGCGATGATGACCTGGCACGATATCATCCAGCTCCACGTTGCCGGCGCTCAGGGCGTCAGCGCAGGGAGGCAGAACGGCCTCGTGGAGCTGCGCTGGACGGAAGTCCCCGAGACGCTGCGAACTCTGGCCGGGCGGATGAAGGTCTCCCTCGACTCTTCGTTTCCCGTCGAGCTTTCGCCCTCGTGGCGCGGGGCGCGGGCTATCGCGGCCGTCATCGGAGGGAGAGGCAACCGCGTCCGCCTGGGCGGTGCACTGGCCGGGACGTTGTCGCCCGAGGCCCTCGAGGGCGTCATGGCCCACGAGCTGGCTCACTTGAAGTGCCGCCACTGGGAGTTGCTGCTGCTCGGCTGCATCCTGGCGGCGCTCGGCGGCGTAGCGCTGGGGCTGGCGCTGGACCTGCCGACGGCCCTCCGAGTGGCGCTCGGCGGGCTCGTGCCCGTCGTTTCCGCCGCGAGTCTCAGTTGGCTCGCGGAGTACGAGGCCGACCGCGTGGCGGCTCGCTACGTGGGTTACGATGTGATGGCGCTGACGTTGCGCGAGCTGCGGGACACGGGTTTCAGAGCCCGGGCGGAGTTCACGCATCCACCCGACGGCAGCAGAGTGCGCCGCCTGGTTTCCGCCGGCGCCGCTGAAGCCCGCCGCGGTTGCTGACCGGCCCCTGTGCTCGGGAATCGCAGGGCTACTTCTTCTCCAGTTCCTTGAAGCGGTAGCCGATGCCGCGCTCGCCGATGATGTACTTCGGGTGCTTCGGGTCTTCCTCCAGCTTGCGGCGCAGGTAGGTGATGTACAGCCAGAGGTACTGGTCCTCGTCCCGGTACTCGTAGCCCCAGACCCGCCTCAGCAGCGTCTCGTGTGTCAGCACCTGCCCGGCATTGCTGACCAGGTGGTACAGCAGCCGGAACTCCGTCGGCCGGAGGTGCACCTCTTTGCCGCGGACGAGCACGCGGCGACGGTTGAAGTCGATGGAGAGGTCGTCGTCGACGCGCACCTCGGTCTTGGGGACGGGACTCGGCATCTCGGTGCGGCGCAGGACGGCCCTCACGCGCGAGACCAGCTCGCGCGGGCTGAACGGCTTCGTCATGTAGTCGTCGGCACCGAGGTCGAGTCCGCGCACCCGGTCAGCCTCGTCCCCGCGGACCGTCAGCATGATGACCGGCGTGGTCGATATCTCGCGGATGCGCCTGAGCGTCTCGAACCCGTCCATGTCCGGCATCATGACGTCGAGGACGACGACGTCCGGCAGCTCCTCCGTGACTTTGGACAGAGCCTCCTCGCCGCTGGCGGCGGTGAACACCTGGAAGCCCTCCAACTCGAGGTTCATCGCCACCGCCTCGGCGATGCGCTGCTCGTCGTCGACGACGAGCGCTGTGCGCGCCTGCTGTCCCCACGGCGCGCGGGCCAGGTTATGCTCTCTCTGCAGCTCAGTCATCGCGGCGAATGGGCAACGTGAACGTGAATCGTGAACCGAGTCCCGGCTCGGAGTCCACCCATATCCTGCCTCCGTGGGCGTGGACGAGGTTCCTGCAGATGTGCAGCCCGAGGCCGGTTCCGGGGAACTGGCCGCTGGAGGAGTCCGGAGCGCGATAGAAGAGGTCGAAGATGCGGTCCCTGTCACGCGCGCCGATGCCGATGCCGTGGTCGCCAACCGAGACGAGGACCTCGTTGTCCAGGACAGAGCCTTCCACGGTAACCGAACCTCCCCGGGGCGAGAACTTGATGGCGTTCTCGATGAGGTTCATCAGTATCTCGTCTATCTTCTCCGGGTCGCCCATCACCGGTGGGAAGTCGCCGGGGAAGGTCACCAGTATCTCGTGCGTCTCGTCGGTCTCCGCCAGTCGCAGCGCCACGCGCTGCACTTCGTTCGCGAGGTCGATGACCATCAGGTTCATCGACACTGCCCCCGCCTCCAGCCTCGACGTGTACAGCAGCCGTGTGACCAGCCGCGACAGCCGGTCGCTCTCCTCCTCTATCGCGGTCAGCTTCTCTCTGACGACCTCATTGCTCCACTTTGCGTCCGGTCGGGCAAGCGTGTTGGCGTACGCCTTGATGATGGAGATGGGCGTCTGCAGCTCGTGAGAGACCGATGCCAGCAGCACCGACCGTATGTGGTTGACCTGGTGCAACTGGCTGAGGTCGCGCACGTTGATAACCGCCGACTTGAGTGCACCCGAGCCGGAGCAGGCGATGGAGTAGTTCAGGTCGACCGCCACCTTCTGTCCTTCGGCGTTCATGATGGCGCCCTCGACGTCGACGGCGCCGGACTCAACCCGGGCCAGCGGGCATTGCGTCTCGCAGAGGCTTGCTCCGTTGCTGTCCAGCATCCGCAGCACGTCGCGGCAGGGGCGTCCCAGGACACGGTCGCGCGTCAGCCCCGTGAGTCGTTCCATGGCGGGGTTGAAGACGCGGATGAGCCGGTCGGCGTCCAGCGCCATGATGCCGTCGGCGCTGAGGGAGACGACGGTGCCTGCACCCGGTGAGCGTGCACGCCTCACCGCCTCCACCGTAGTCGGGAGTTCGTCGCATTCGTGAGGTTCGCCGCGTGCGTCGGTCTTCCCGGCAGGGTCCTGTGACAAGCGTCCTCCCTTCGCCAGCCCCGTGCTAATGGAAATCAAAGGTGATTCTTGGGCAGCGAAGTGTCAGCGCAAAGGCAATTCTAGCAGAGTCCATTCTAGACTTTTTGCGATCTGAATCGAGATGAACCCGATGCTCACGGCCGTCGATTCAACGTCCCAACTCCAGTCTGCGAATGCTTTGCAGGCGACTGGAAATGCCGAAGAACACCATTCTTGAGCAGCGGCTCAGCGAGGCCGAGACGGGCGCGGTGTGTAGCGTGCTCGTCACCCGGCTCGGAGGGTCATACTCGCGCCTGCTCGGCATCAGGCTCGCCGGCATGGAGTCGGACGAGACCTTCAAGTGGTTCGTAGCGGCCGTTCTCCTGGGTTCGCCTGTCCGTACGGGCAGCGCGCTCTCCGCGTTTCGCGAGTTGGAGCGGCGGAACCTTCTGACCGCTCGCGGATTGTTGACCGCCGACGAGAAAGCTCTCGTCGATGCGCTCTTCGTCTCCGGCGTGACCGGATACACTCGCAGGATTGCGTCCACGCTCCGGGCTGCGGTCGAGTCCCTCGTCAATGAATACGACGGGGATATCAATCGCCTCCACTTCTTCGCCTCCGATGGGGAGGACCTCGTCGTGCGCGTTCGTGAGCTCGGCAGGAAGGTGCCGCGTCGCGCCGTCGCCCTGTTCCTGCGCGAGATGAGAGGAGTCTGGGAGAAGGCGCATCCCGGCCTCTCGCTTGCGGCGCTCGAGGCGGCTCATTGCCTCGGTGTTGTCGACAGCGCTCCCTCACCTGAGTCCGCGGACGAGCTCCGCTCGGTGTGGGAGCGTGGAGACCACGGAGGCAGAACGTATGCCGACTTCGAGGTTGCGCTGGTCCGCCTGGGTGAGAACTACTGCAGGATGCGGCGCTGCGTGCTCTGCCCGATGGGGAAGCTCTGCGTCGGCAGGTCTCCCGTGAAAGCGAGCGGCTCATGAAGCGGGACGGTAATCGTGTGGTTTCAGACCGGAGGCGCCGAAGCAGGGCCGCCTGTCTGTTGACTGATCAACCGACTGTGATCGGGAGGAGGTGACACACAGATGGCATGCAAAGGACAGCCCGCCAAGCCGGCTCCCAAGCCCGGCGCTAAGAAGTAGCGCCTGGTCATCGCATTCTCGAGTCTGAACGAACTAAGGAGGAGGTGATACATACATGGCAGCTAAGGGACAGCCCGCGAAGCCCGCTCC
>CAZLPP010000063.1:0-9772 GCA_964561465.1 uncultured Dehalococcoidales bacterium | reverse complement strand
GCTACGAGGCGGGCGAACGTGTCCGCGTCGTCTTCGCCGGTCTGCTGGTCTCCGAGATGACGGCGCTGGCCGAGGCAGCCGAAATAGCCGAGAAGTCCGGCGACGCCGCTGCAGCCGCGTCGGTCGGGCGCGGCATCGCCCTCGATGCGCTCCGTCGCGAGGTCGCCGCAGGGGAGCCGGGTGTGGTCGAGTCGCCGACTGAGGCGACCGGGCCGTTCGGACTGAGCTGGGACTACTGCGGAACAGTGCGCGCCACCGGGGACTGATTGAGCGGGACGCTGCCGGCGGTTCCGGCGGGAGGCAGCGGAAGGCGTCCGGCGGATGCGGCGAAGGCGACGGCGCC
The DNA here is from genome assembly GCA_964561465.1 of uncultured Dehalococcoidales bacterium. GTDB lineage: Bacteria > Chloroflexota > Dehalococcoidia > GIF9 > AB-539-J10 > SKVJ01. Next base: position 9,429 of record CAZLPP010000063.1, on the reverse strand, counting down.
ACGTCGCTCCGGCTATGCTGACAGTGTGGAGGAGGGAATGGAAAGGAACCTGGTTCTCGGCATCGTGATGCTCGTCCTCGGCATCCTCGTGCTCGTCGTGCCCGCGTTTCTCCAGGCCGTGGTCGGCGTCGCCCTCATCGTGGCGGGACTCCTCGCCATCACCGGGCGGAAGAGCTTCCTGTAGGCGGCAGCCGGGATGCATCCGGCGGCCCGTCCGGGCAAGCCCTGCGCCGGCTAGGCGCGCTCCGGCCCCTCGTCGCGCTGCAGCAACTCATGCAGCAGCGCGAGCACCTTCGCCGGCGAGCCGAGGTTGAACTTCGCGGCTGTGCCGCTGAGGCCGACCTTGATGGTCCATGCGTTCTCGGACATGGCCTTGAACAGGTCCTCGTCAGTCCAATCGTCACCGATGGCCAGGACGAACTCCGGCTCACCTTCGGCCAGCCAGCGCATCGCGGCCCGGCCTTTGTTCACTCCCGAGTTCTTGACCTCAACCACTTTGCTGCCCTCGAGCACCTGCAAGTTCAGGTTGACTGTCAGGCCGCTGAGGTGGGCGGCAAGCTCGCGCGCCCGCAGTTCCCCCAGTCGCGAGTCCGACCTGCGGTACTGCCACACGAGCGAGAAGTCCTTCTCCTCGACAAACGAGCCCGGGGTTCTGTCCGTGTAGAGCTCCAGGATCGGGCGAACCTCGTTCTTCCACTCGCTCGTCAGCGGCTCTATCATCTCCCATTCGGCCGACCCCGCGGGCTTGAGCCACACGCCGTGCTCGGCAACCATGCTGATGGGCAGGTGGGAGAACCAGCCGTCCAGGGATTGCCGGTCTCTCCCGCTGATGAGCACCACCTTCGTCCTCGGCTCGCTGCCCAGCGCCTGGAGGAGGTCGAGCACCTCGGCCGATGGCGCTGCCCTTGAAGGCTTCGACGAAAACGGCACGAGCGAGCCGTCGTAGTCGAGCAGCAGCAGCCGTTGCCCCGCCTGCTGGAAGCTCTTAACGAGCCTTCGCCGAGCCTGTACCCCGAGAGACCTCACGCCCATCTCCTCCTGGAGTTGGGACGTCGAGACGAGCGCATCGAGGAAGTCCTGCGCCCAGCGGCGCACGTTGTAGCGGCGCAGCCTGGTCTGCATCACGCCAAGCCGCTCGCCCTGCTCAGCATCGGACATCTGGAATGCCGTCTCGAGCGCGGCGACGATGTCCTCATCGTTGTTCACGTTGATGGTTACCGCCTCGCCCAGCTCCTTGGCAGCTCCCGCCGTCTCACTCAGCACCAGCACGCCCCGGCCGTCGACGCGCGAGGCGAGGTACTCCTTCGCCACCAGGTTCATGCCGTCCCGCACCGGAGTGACCAGCGCGACGTCGGCGCGACGGTACAGTGCGACCAGCGTCTGGAAGGGTATCGAGCGGTACATGTAGGAGATGGGAGTCCAGTCGATGGTGCCGTGCTTGCCGTTGATGGCGCCCACCATCTCGTCTATCTGGCGCTTCAGCAGCGCGTAGCGGCCGACCGTGCTGCGCGACGGCACGACGACCATCACGTAGGTCAGCTTCTCCCGGTACTGGGGGTTTCGCTCCAGAAACAGTCCGAACGCTTCGAGGCGCCGCAGGATGCCCTTCGTGTAGTCGAGACGGTCGACCGACAGTATCACCTTCCGGCCGTTGAAGCTGCGGTCGAGTGTGGCGACCTCCTTCGTCACGGCCGCCTTCCGCGCCGCCGTGGCGTAGCGATCGAAGTCGATGCCCATCGGGAAGGCGTCCACCCGGGCCACCCGGTCGCCGGCCACTACCCTCCCCATCCACGAGTCGTATCCGAGCAGGAAGCGCACGCTCGCGAGAAAGTGCCCGGCGTAATCCCACGTGTGAAAGCCGAGCAGGTCGGCCCCGAGCAGCCCCTCCAGCAACTGGACCCGCCACGGCAACAGGCGGAACAGCTCGATGGAGGGGAAGGGGATGTGCAGAAAGAAGCCGATGCTCGGGTCGGCCAGCCGCTCCCTCAGCAGCCGGGGCAGCAGCATCAGGTGGAAATCGTGTACCCAGATGGTGTCCCCCTGCTGCCAGGTGCTGACGATGGCGTCGCAGAACGTGCGGTTCGCTTTCTCGTATGCCTCCCAGGACGAGTTGGAGTACGTGGCGTACTGCGGGAAGTAGTGGAACAGCGGCCAGATGGTCGCGCTGCAGAACTTGTTGTAGTACTCGTCTACCTCGCGCTGCGAGAGGAACACGGGGTGGCAGTCCTGGGCGTGCAGCTTCTCCGTGACCTCCGAGCGGCCGGCGCCCTCCACCTGGCGGTCGAGTCCGGGCCAGCCTATCCAGAGCGCGTTCATGCTCCGGTAGAAGGACGACAAGCCGGTGGCCAGACCCCCCGCGCTCTGCTCGAACTGCAGTTCTCCGCGCCGCCGGTGAATCGTCACCGGCAGCCGGTTGGAGACTATCAGCAGCCTTCCCATGAGTACCTGTCCCTCCCCGCGGGGTCCGCCGGAGGACCTCCGGCTCGATTATAGTGACATGCGCCGGACGACACAACGCGCGGCCTGCTCCGATTGACCCCCGGAATCCGATTCAATAGACTTCGCCGCACATCGCACGCTCGGAACCGGGCCGGCGAAGCGGGTTGTCTGCGGCTTCGCGGGAAGGAGTTGAGGCATGAAGGCGCTTGTTCTCTGCGCGGGAAAGGGCACCAGGCTTCGGCCGACCACACACTCGACGCCGAAGCATCTCATCCCCGTTGGTAACCGGGAGATACTGTCCTACGTGCTCCACCAGATCGCCGACGCCGGTATCCGAGAGGTCGGCATCGTCATCTCTCCCGATTCCGGTGTGAGAATACGGGAAGCCGTCGCCGACGGCTCGAGGTGGGGTCTGTCCGTGTCGTACGTTGTGCAGGAGGTCGCCGGCGGACTTGCGCACGCCGTGAAGGTCTCGCGCCAGTTCCTGGGAGACGCGGACTTCCTGATGTTCCTCGGCGACAACCTCATTGAGGGCGGCGTGGCGCCGCTCGTGCGTGAGTTCGAGGCAAAGCAGCCCGCCGGGCTCGTGCTGCTCAAGGCCGTGGCGGACCCGCGCCGCTTCGGCGTGGCGGAGCTCGACGAGCACGGTCAGGTCCTTCGCCTCGTGGAGAAGCCGAAGCAGCCGAAGAGCAACCTCGCACTGGTCGGCGCATACGTCTTTGCACCGGTCATCCACGACGCCATCGACCGCACCGCCCCCTCGTGGCGCAATGAACTGGAGATAACCGACGCCATTCAGAAGCTGCTCGACATGGGCAAGGTCGTCGTCAGCCACGAGCTGAAGGGCTGGTGGCTCGACACCGGCACCCCCGACGATATCCTCGAAGCGAACCGCGTGCTTCTCAGCGCGGCTGCCGGCAGCCAGGCGGCTGTGAGCGGGATGGCGAGCGCCGGCGGCGGCATCGCCGCGGACGCCTCTCTCTCGTGTTGCCACGTCATCGAGCCTGTCTCCGTCGAGTCCGGTTGCGTGCTCCAGAACTGCTCCATCGGACCCGCGGTCAGCCTCGGCCGCGGTGTCTCGGTCTCGGGTGCCACGATACGCAACTCCATCCTGATGGATGGGGCGAAGGTCTCGGGCGACCTCACCGTCACGGACAGCATCATCGGGGCGAGAGCCGTCGTCTCGGCGAAGGCCTGCACCTCGGCGGCCCGTCTCTTTCTCGGTGACGACAGCGCGGTAGCGCTGGGCTGCACGCGCTGCTGACCTCACGTGTCGAGCGCCCCTCTGCACCGCCTGTGATTGGCGTGAAGGGATTCGATTCTGCTAAATATATGCATCTGTGCAGGAAACGAATGAGGAGGAAACCCTATGGCACATGACGTTGCGCGACTGAAGGGTAGAGAGAACTTCGAGAATGGCAAGTGGTGGGTCTCACCGCTGAACTATGAGCCGGAGGTCATCAGGGACTTCCGCAACAGGAAGGTACAGATACACGACGCGACGCTGCGTGATGGCGAGCAGACCGTCGGCGTTGCGTTCTCGCCGGAGGAAAGGGTCGCCATCGCCGAGCAGTTGAGCGGCATCGGCATCCACCGCATCGAGATCGGCATGCCGCCGGCATCTCCGGAAATCCTCGAGGGCATGAAGCGCATCGTGAAACGGAATCTCAAGTCGGAACCGGTCGCGTTCGTGCGCACCATCAAGAAGGACATCGACATGGCGCTCGAGGCCGGCGTGAAGACCGCCATACTCGAGCACATCATGAATCCGTACGCCACCGAATCCGCGTACAAGCTTGCGAAGGAAGAGGTGGTGGACCGCCTCATCTCCACCGTCAACTACTCGAACGAGAAAGGTCTGAAGACCATCTTCATGGGCTGGGACCTGACGCGCGGCGATGACTGGGACTTCGTCAAGGACGTGTACACGAAGCTGGCGAAGGAAACGAAGCTGGCCGGTCTGGTCGCGGTCGACACTGTCGGCTGCGCCTCGCCCCGCGCCGTCGGCTTCATTTGCCGCAAGCTGCGCGAGTGGCTGCCGAACGTCCCGCTTGAGTTCCACACCCACAACGAGTTCGGTACAGCCGTGGGTTGTGTGCTTGAGGCTGTGGCGAACGGCGCGAGCGTCATCCACACCGCTTTCAACGGACTCGGCGACCGTACCGGCAACGTTGCCACCGAGGAAGTCGTCATGTCACTCGAGCTGCTGGCCGGTATCAAGACCGGCATCAAGCTTGACGGCATTGCCGGTGTCTCGCTCGCCGTCGAGAACATCTCCCGACGCGTCCTGCCCGGCAACAAGCCCATCGTCGGCCGTGACCTGAACAAGCTGGAGACGGGCATCGCCGCGGACCTGCACCGCAAGTTCAAGGATGCCGGCATCGACGTCACCATCCAGGCGTTCGTCCCGGAGGTCGTGGGCCAGGAGCCGTACCACCTTGTCATGGGCAAGAACAGCGGCGCGGCCACCATCGAGTTCTACCTCGACAAGTACGGCCTGAAGGCCACCGAGGACCAGGTCAAGGAGATCACCGACAGGGTGAAGTGGACGGGCAGGGTGCAGCACACTCTGCTGACCGACGCCCAGTTCCTCAAGATCTGCCGCGACGTCATCGGCGGCTAGTCCGCACTGACGTCCGGAATGAGGCGCTTGAGGCCCGCCGGGCCGCCGCGAGATGTGGAACGCGTTGCGGCCGGCGGGCCTCGCTGTTTGTGCGTGCTGGCGAATGGCTGCGCCGCCCGTTGCCTCAGATAGCAAATGGGGAAGGGAGGCTCCCCTCTCCCTTCCCCTGTGGTTAAGGAGGGAAAGTTGAGAAAGTGCCCTTGAGGGGAAATGTAGGAGATGGCAGGGCAAACCAGTTGGTAGAATACCATGCTGGATTCACTCGGTCAAACCGTTCGTGTGACGCCTTTGGGGGGCGGGGATTCTGTCCGCCGTGCTATGTTTGGTGTGATGCTCGTGGAGATTGCCGTTGGCTCGTGAGTCCGATGCCCCTGTTCTGCGCTGTCCACACTGCGGCACCGCGCTGAGCTACGACCCCGGCACGGGGTTGTGGTATTGCCCGTGGTCGGGCTGCGGCGCCGTTGCCATTGCCGCGCCGGCCCCGCCCGCGTCCGGCCGAACGCCGCAGACTGCGGCGGAGGTTCCAGCGGAAGCACCCGCCGGCGGAGGCCTGGAGACGCTGCCTTTCGAGCCAGAGGAGGAGCGCCGGCCCCGCAGGGCATGGCGCGTGCTCGTCGCCACCGGCGCCGTAATCACCTCAATCGCTGTGCTGGCTCTGGGGCTCTCTCCCGCGCTCTGGTCCGGTCGCCCGGCGCTCAACGTCTCTCCCGATGAGCTCGTCTGGGACGAGGGGGGAAGCGGGGCGCTGCTGCCGCTTGCCTTCTCCATCGAGAACGGTGGACGGGGGAGGCTCGACTGGCGCGCCGAGTGCGACGCGCCCTGGCTGACGCTCTCTCCCGCATCCGGCACGCTGGATGCGGGCCTCGGCATCGTCACGGCCAGCGTTGATGTGACCTCGCTGCCCGCCGGCACCCACAGGGCCGTCTGCACGGTGGCTGCCCCCGGCGCGCACAACTCGCCCCAGACGGTCGACGTGGTGCTGACGGTCCGCTCGACGGTCGAATCGCGCTCCATTGTGGAGGTGATGGGCGACAGCGTCGACGTCATCTACGATGCGCAGCCGCCCTATGTGGCTGACCCTTTCGGCTCGCCCATCGTGCTGGTCAACCGCGAGTCCGCGCGCGATGTGACCTGGGCCGAGCTGGTCCGGTTCCTCCTGGCTGACCCGACCGACGAGAGCCCGTATGTGCAGGACGAACGGATGTGCGGGGCATTCGCCGAGCAGTTGCACAACAATGCCGAGAAGGCTGGGATACGGGCCGCCTGGGTCTCCCTCGACCTGAAGGAGCGGGAGATCGGTCATGCGTTGAATGCGTTCGTGACCACCGACCGTGGCCTCGTGTTCATCGACAGTACCGGGGACGACCCGTCAGCCGTCTTCTCTCCCGATGCCCGACGGGACGGGTGCGAATGCGACAGGGTCGCCTACGTCCGCGTGGGCAGCGAGTATGGCCTCATCTCCGTCGACCGCGCCTCCGGCCCTTCCTACGAAACCTACGTCGCCTACTCCCGCGCCTGGGATGAGTACCTGGCGGACGTTGCTGCGTTCAACTCTCTCGTCGAGGAGTACAACTCCCTGGTCCGCGGCCGGACGCTCACCGCGGGCAGCGAAGAGGCACGCCGTGCACTGCGGATGCGTGCCGACCTCGATGCCAGGCTGAGGGACATCGAGATACAGCGCGAGTTGCTGGGCCCCTGCCGCTGGATAAGCCTCGGCGTCGTCGAGTACGTGCGGCTCTACTGGTGAAGCCGAGCTGCCGGTGACGGGTCGGCTTCGTTCCCGGGAGGGGGCGTCCTGGTGCGGCAGACTGGCCGGCTACCGCTCTCGGCTGGCCGTCCAGCCGGTAATGTCGTTGGCGCAGATCATGCCGGAGATGATGACCGACTCGATGCCCGCGCCGGGATAGGTCGACGCACCCGCGAAGTACAGCCCTTTGACCGGCGACCGGAAGTGCGGCCTGCGGCCGTCGACCGACTGGTCGAAGCCATACAGCGCACCCTCGGGCACGCCGGTGTAGGCCTCCAGCGTTCGCGGAGTCGCCGCGTCCAGCACCACGACGCCGCTGCTCAGCTCAGGTATCGCCTCTGAGGCTTTTCGCACCAGCAGGGCGGTCAACTGCCGTTTGCGGTCGTCGTACTCCCGCGTGTCGCGCTCCGGGAACTCACGGTAGCCCATTGGCGCGATGAGCGTCACGCTCGAGCAGCCGAGCGGTGCCATGCGCACGTCGACGTTCGAGTTGATGAGTATCGAGAAGTCGCCGTCCACGTGCTGTATCAGCGAGGGGTACGACTTGAGGTCGCGCTCGACGCCGACGTAGACGATGAAGGCTGAGGACGACATCTTCAGCCCCTTGACGAAGTCGATGTAGGTTCCTCCGGCTTCCTCCGCCTCAACGAGTTGCAGCACGGATGCGCGAGCGTTCGCGTTGGAGACCACCACGTGGGCCTGGAATATCTCTGCTCCTGACCGCACGCCGCGGACCCGCCGCCCGTCCGACAGGATGCGCTCCACCCGGTAGCTGGGCATGATGGCGCCGCCGTAGCGCACGACGGCATCCACCAGCGCCTGCGCGAAGGCGCGGGGCCCGCCCACCGGAAAGTACAAACCCTCGAGCTGAGGCCCGATGCATCCTATGAGTGCTCGCAGCCCGGGTGTGACGTCTGCTTTCGTGCCGTTCTGGCCCGCGGAGGCCGCCACCAGCCGTTTGAGGTCGTCGCTGCCGAGGTGCTGGTCGAGCTTCTGCTGCAACGTCTTGTCCAGCCAGTCGTACAGCGTCGGGTACTGCCGCGGCAGGTTCGCCGTGGCCTTCTCGCCCATCAACCGCACGATGAGGTGGTCGGGCAGGGGCGTCTCGTACCTGCTGCTGTACTCGTGAAGCTGGGAGTAGGCCTCCGATGCTTCCCGGTAGAACGCTTCGATGTGGTCGCGCTCCTCCGGAAAGAGTTGGGAGAGCGCCGCGGCGGGCTGCAGAGGACCCGAGGGCAGGTTGACCGCCTTGCCGTTGAGGACGTATCCGGTGGTGTGCCGCGTGAAACGCCCCTCCGGGTTGATGTCCAGCGACCGGAGCAGCTTCGAGACGGGACCGTTTTCCCCGACGCCGATGATGCCCGCCACGCCCGTGCTGAAGACGTAGTTGTCACGCATCAGCGAGCCGAAGTATCCGCCGACCTGCGGCTGCTGCTCCATGACGAGCACCTTGTAGCCGCGCTTCGCCAGCAGCGCTGCGCAGGTCAGGCCGCCCATGCCGGCGCCGACCACGGCGACGTCGTACTCGTTCTGCTGTTTCGCGGACGTCGGCGAGAGCGCGACATGCCACTCGAAGGGCTTGAAGCGCTGAGCCACCAGGTAGGCCGGACCCTTCTTCTGGAAGATGAACGTGAAGACGAGTCCCGCGAGCACGAGGCCGGCGGGCACGGGACCGACCAGCTTCACCGCCCCGAAGGCGAGCAGGATGGTTGCGAGCAGGAAGATGCCGCCCCAGACCGTGGTGACGATGTTGTGCAGCGTGATGAACGCCGGGTTGCGCCAGTACTGCCGGGGATATGCGTGGCGCGCCTCGTCGGCGCTGAACGGCCTGCGGGCCGCCAGAGACACGAATGCAGTTGCGCCGAGCACGCCGAAGCCGACGGGTCCGGCAAGGTCGACGAACAGCCGGCTGATGCCTGCGTAGGTGACCACGGCGGCAACGACGAAGTACACGAGGGAAGCGATGTCCAGCAGCCGGCGCAGATTCGAGTGGACCTGCTGCACCAGCAGGGCGACCGAGACGCCGAGCGCGATGGCGATGCCGGCGGCATCACCGCGGGCGGCCAGCAGCCAGTAGACTGCCCACGGAACGAGTGAGAGTGCGAGCACGAGCAGTTCAGGAAGCTTCGCCCCTCCGCTGTGTGGTTCCTGGATGGCGGTCTCATGCCGTGACATAGCAGGTTCCCCCTTGTCGGCGCGGGCTCTGTCTGAGCGGGCCGGACGCACACGTCCGTTGTGACCACATCTTGTCACTTGCCAATCGTAAGGTCAATACCGCCCCGCCTTCGCGCGCCCCTCAGAGGAGGGAACGTTGCAGCCGCCGCCGTGGTTGCCCTGCCGCTGGAATGGACCCTGGTGGACCGGATGGACAGGGTGGACAGGGTGGACGTGGCCCCTGCCCCGAAGTGCGGGGACTCCCGCCCCCGTGTGGATAACCTGCGGCTGCGCAATGCGGTGACAGCATCGGCTCGGCCGGTCTGAACCATTCTCTCGTAGGGGTCGGTCTCCGCACCAACCCGGCGGGGGCTGTGTGAAAACACGGGGACACCATCGGTCGGGCGGGGCATGCGTCGGGGAGGCGCATGCGCCTCCCGTTGGGTCGCTTGTGACTCACGGTCGC
>CAZLPP010000062.1:0-10155 GCA_964561465.1 uncultured Dehalococcoidales bacterium | reverse complement strand
ATGCCGAGCGCCGCGCTCAGCGCGAACTCCTGGTTAGGTCCGCCTTCGCCCCCGGGCGCATCGAGTGTCACCGTGGTCTCACCGCCGGCTATGAGTGCCGCGGGGCCGGCCGGCATAGCAGCGAGTCGCGCCTCGAAGGCGCGCCCCTCCTCGGTGCTGTCGCCCTCCATCTCGCAGGTCAGTACGTGAGGCGTGAAGCCGAGCCTTGCCGCGGCCTCCGCGGCGGCGCTGCAGACCTCGCCGCTCTTCACTAGCAGGAAGGTGTTCACCCTGTGCTCACCGAAGTCCTTGGGGTTCTCGAGGTCGGACGTTGCCTCCCGCAGGTAGCGCACCACGGACGCCGGCATGCGCTCCCAGAGTCGGTAGCGCGTCAGCACGCGCCGGGCATCTTCAAAGGTAGACGTGTCTGGCACGGTCGGGCAGGTAATGTAGTCGTACGGGTCGCCCGTCACGTCGGAGACCGTGAGGTTGACTATCTCGGCAGGGAATATGGCCAGGGCCAGGCGTCCGCCCTTTATTTGAGACAGGTGCTTGCGGACCGCGTTGATCTCGCGGATGCTTGCACCGCACTCGAGCAGAAGGCGGTGAACCTCGCGCTTCTCCGGCAGCGTGACGCCCGCAACCGGAAACGGCGCCAGTGCGGAGCTGCCGCCGGTGATGGCGCAGAAGGCGATGTCGCCCTCGCGCATCCCGCGCGCCATGCGCACCATGTCCTGCGCCGCTTCGAAGCCCCTCTCATCCGGCAGCGGATGGCTGGCTTCCCGCAGGTGGACGATGCGCGTGCCCGACTCCTGTCCCGCCTTGACGATGACGAGGCTGTCGCTGATGCACTCGCCCAGCACATCTTCGAGCGCACGGGCGATGGGCAGGCTCGCCTTGCCGGCGCCGAGGACGTAGATCCGGCGGCCTCCGGAGAGGTCGTAGGTCAGTTCCCCCACGTTGAGCGTGTTGCCCTTCAGGCGCACGAGGTCGCGGGTGACGCGGTACGGGTCCACGCGCTGCAGTGTGTACTCGGCGATGTCGAGCGCCGCCGCCCGCAGCGAGCGGTTTCCGTGAGACAGCAGCTCGTCCCTGTTCTTGACGTACATGCGTGGCGCTCCGGTGGGAGGGGCAGCCGCTACACCGGGCGCCTGAACGCACTCCCCGCGTAGGTCGCCGCGGTTCCGAGTTCCTCCTCGATCTGCAGCAGCCGGTTGTACTTCGCGGTGCGCTCGCTTCGGACCGGCGCGCCGGTCTTTATCTGGCCGCCGTTCAGCGCCACGACGAGGTCGGCAATCATGGGGTCCTCGGTCTCGCCGGAGCGCTCGGAGACGCAGACGCCGTAGCCGTTGCGGAATGCCATCGTGGCTGTCTCCATGGCCTCGGTGAGCGTGCCTATCTGGTTCACCTTCCAGAGCACGGAGTTCGCCGCGCCCATCTCGATGCCGCGCGCGAGCCGCGCCTTGTTCGTGACGAAGAGGTCGTCTCCCACGATCTGCACGCCCGGCAACGCCCGGGTGATTTCGACGAATCCCTCGTAGTCGTCCTCCTGCAGCGGGTCCTCGATCGAGACGATCGGGTACTCAGCCACGAGGTCCTTGAAGAACTGGATGACGGCTTGGCGGCTGAGTTGCCTGCCCTCGAACTGGTACGTCTCGGTCCTGTGGTCGTACAGGTGCGTGGCGGCGCAGTCGAAGGCGTAGACGATTTTCGACTCGTAGCCGGACTCCCTGACCGCGTCGCGAAGCAGGTTCAGCGCCTCGCGCACGTCGACGATAGGCGGGACGACGCCGCCTTCGTCGCCAACGTTGACGGCCAGCTTGCCGTAGCGCGCGGCGGTCATCGGCCGCAGGATGGCGTTTATCTCCGCGGTCATCTGCAGTGCCTCGCTGAAGCTCGCCGCTCCAACAGGCATCATGATGAACTCCTGGAAGCAGAGGTCGTTCGAGGAGAGCTTGCCGCCGTTGACCAGGTTCATCATCGGCACGGGCAGCACGTGCGCTTCGGAGTTGAGGTAGCGGTAGAGTGGCAGCTCGAGGGTGGCCGCGGCGGCGCGGGCAACCGCGAGCGATGCGCCCAGTATGGCGTTGGCGCCAAGACGGCCCTTGTTGGGCGTGCCGTCGAGCGCAATCATGTCGAGGTCGAGCGTTCGCTGCTCGGTCACGTCGCGGTCGAGCAGCAGGTCGGCGATGGCCGTGTTCACATTGTGCACGGCCTTCTTCACGCCGAAGCCGCCGTAGCGAGTACCCCCATCGCGCAACTCGAAGGCCTCGTAGCTGCCGGTCGAGCGTCCGCACGGGACGTCGGCGCGGCCGCGCAACTCCCCATCGACCCACACGTCGACCTGCACGGTGGGCGTTCCGCGACAGTCGATTATCTCGCGGGCGTTGACGGCGGTAATCCTGTTGTATTCGGACATGTCGAGACCTCCTCTGTGTCCCCGGCGGCGCCGGAGACGTCGTGACGATGCCGCGCCCGCGGACATTCGGGCGCGATCGTCGGTTCAGTCGTATGCCGAATGGTAACTCTCGACTCTGGAAGCGTCAACACGAATCAGAGCACCGCGCCGCCGCGGTCGGACCGCCCGTTCCCGCTTCCAAAGCCGCGGCGGGAAGCGCAGTGACGCGCCTCCCGTCGCAGCGCCGGTTGGAGGCTTCAGAGTATCGGCCCGGTGTAGTACATGATGAGCGGTTCGCGATAGCGGGAGTTCATCTCCTGCCGCGCCGGCTTGCCCGAGGCGATGGCGACTATCTCCTCGAGCAGTCGCTGGCCGACTTGCTCCACGGTCTCGATGCCCTCGATGATGGTGCCGGCATAGATGTCGAAGTAGTCCTTCTGGCTGATATCCTGCGGGCTGCTGAAGAGCTTCATCACCGGCACGGTGGCGATGCCGCCCACAGCGCAGGTGTAGTTGTGGAACCGCGTCGGCAGGCCGGCGCCGTAGTTCAGACTCATGACCTGCGCGCCGCCCGCGGCGAACCCCAGGAATATCTGCGGCGTGTTGGCCGCGCCGTCCATGAAGTACATGCCGCGCCCCGACGGGCGCTCGCCCCATTCCAGCGCTCCCACAATGGTGCTGTGGCCGCTCTTGGCGATGGCGCCGAGTGATTTCTCTTCCAGCGTGGTCATGCCTCCACGTATGTTGCCCGGGTTGGGCTGAGAGCCGCGGATGTCTTCCCCCGTGGCTTTGATGCGCGCCTCCAGCCGGTTGGCGAACTCGACGATGTCGGCCGCCACCTTGTCGTTTGCTGCACGGCGCGCCAGCAGGTGCTCGGCCCCGATTATCTCCGTCGTCTCGGAGAAGATGAACGTGCCGCCGGCGGCAACGAGCGCGTCGGCCACCCAGCCGACGGCCGGGTTGCAGGCCATGATGGAGGCAGGCGTCGAACCGGTGCATTTCGAAGCGTATACCAGGTGGCTCAGGTCGAATGCCTCACGCTGCAGCACTGACGAGTCTGCGCGCATCTGCCTCGCCGCGCGGATGCCTTTCGCCACGGCGTTCTCGTATGTTCCCTCACCCTCGATGGTGATGAGTTCAACCGGCTTGCCCGAGCGGGCGATGTCCTCGGCTATCGGGGGCGCCGGCGGACCGTCGCAGCCGATGCCCACGACGACGACCGCTGCCACGTTCGGGTTGCAGCCGAGGCCCACCAGCGTCCGGTGGACCATCTCTTTGTCGGAAGGGATGTTGACGCACGCGGCGTTGTGGGTCAGCGCCACGACGTTGCCCCCGACCTCGGTCGCGATGCGGTCGGCCAGCTCATTGCCGCACTGCACCGCGGGGATGACCGCTACGTAGTTGCGCGCTCCGGCACTGCCGTCGAGGCGCGGGTATCCCATGAACTCCATCCTCTTCCTCCTTCCGGCGTCCCTAGAGCAACGGTCCAGTGTAGTACATCACCAGCAGTTCATGGTATCGCGAGCTCATCTCCTGCCTGGCGGGCTTCCCCGACGCCACTGCGGCAAGCTCGGCCAGGATGCGCTGGCCCACGTCGGCCACCGTCTCCTTGCCCTCGATGATGGTGCCCGCGTACACGTCGAAGTACTCCATCTGCGCGATGTCCTGCGGGCTGCTGAAGATCTTGAGGCACGGGACGATGGGCAGCCCTCCGACCGCCACCGTGTAGGCGTGGAGCTTGGTGGGCAGGCCTGCGCCGTAGTTCAGCGTCATGACCTGTGCGCCGCCGGCGGCGAAGCCGAGGAATATCTGTGGCGTGTTGGCCGAGCCGTCCATGAAGTACAGCCCGTGGCCTTCCGGCCGCTCGCTCCACTCCAGCACGCCGTCTATCTTGCCGTGCCCGCTCTTGGCGATGGCGCCGAGCGATTTCTCCTCGAGCGTCGTCATGCCGCCCAGGATGTTGGCCGGCACCGGCTGCGAGCCACGGATGTCGATGCCGGTCGCCTTGATGCGCTCTTCCATCCGGTTGACCACCTCGAGGATGCGGCGCGAGACCTCAGGCGTCCTGCCCCGCCGCGCCAGCAGGTGCTCCGCGCCGATGGCCTCCGCCGTCTCGGAGAAGATGAACGTGCCGCCGCCCTCTACCAGCTTCTCCGCCGCCCAGCCGACCGCCGGGTTGCAGGCCATGATGGAGGCGGGGGTAGAGCCGGTGCACTTCGAGCCGACGGTGAGGTGGCTGATGTCGAACGCCTCCCTCTTCAGCCGCGCGGCATCGGAGAGCATACGTTTCGCAGCGTTGACGCCCTTCGCCAGGGCGCCATCGTAGCCGCCCTCGCGTTCGATAGTCACCAGCTCCACCGGCTTCTTCGATGAAGCGATGCCCTCGGCGACGCGGTCGGCTGGGATGCCGTCGCACCCGACGCCGACCACGATGGCGCCGGCCACGTTCGGGTTCCGGCCAAGGCCGATGAGCGTGCGCTCAATCATGTCCTTGTCGGGTTGGACGTTGACGCAGGCCCCGTTGTGCGGCAGGGCGACGACCCCGCCACCCACCTCTGAGGCGATGCGGTCGGCCAGCTCATTGTCGCACTGCACCGCCGGGATGACGGCGATGTAGTTGCGCGCTCCGGCGCTGCCGTCCGGCCTGGGATACCCCATGAACTCCATCTCTCTCCTCCTTCCGGCTTGGATGCCGGGACCTTTCAGATGCGAGACGGACCGGCCCTGCCGCCGGCTACATATACCAGCCGTTCACGGTCCAGCCGGCGTCGACGGGGAGGTTCACGCCGGTGATGTTCCGTGCCTCCTCCGAGGCAAGGAACAGGGCTGCGTGGGCGATGTCCTCCGGCGTGCTCATTCGGCCGAGCGGTGTACGCCGGAGCACATCGGCTTCCTTCACCTTGCCCTGCTGCACGAAGTTCTTCACAAGGTCGGTCAGGACGTACCCGGGAGCCACGGCGTTCACGTTGATGTTGTACTTCGCCAACTCGACGGCCAGGACCATGGTGAGATTGATGACGGCAGCCTTGGAGGTGGCGTACGCGGTCCGGTAGATCTGGCCCGTCAGTCCGGCGATGGAAGAGATGTTCACGATCTTGCCGGACTTCTGCTCTATCATGTGCCGCGCGGCCGCTTTAGAGCAGACGTACGTCCCGCGGAGATTCGTGGCCATCACGCGGTCCCAGTCGGCCGTCGACTGCTCGAGCAGCGGCATGATGGGCTGGCTGATGCCGGCGTTGTTGACGAGGATATCGATGCCGCCGAGCTCGCGGACGACCCGGTCGACCATGGCGGTGACCTGCGCCTCGTCGGCGACGCTGGCTTCGATGGCGATGACTTTGCCCTTGAATTCGCGCGCCTTTGCGGCCGTCTCCTCGGCTGTGGCCAGGTGCGCTGCATTGACGGCGAGAGCGGCTCCCTCGCGCGCAAAGGCGAGCGCAATCGCCTGACCGATGCCGCGCCCGCTCCCCGTGACGAGTACCCTCTTCCCTGCGAACCTCATGGTGCCTCCTTCACTCCCTATGTCAGTCCCTGCTGCACGTTCTCGACGAAGTCCCGCACGGCATCGTCGAGGCCGTACGAAGCCTGCCAGCCCCAGTCGCGGCGGGCGAGGCTGTCGTCCATGCGCCTCTGAATGTTGCCGTACTGCGTATCCATGATGTGCTGGTAGTCGGGGTCGAACTCGTAGCTGATCTGCGCTCCCGGCACGTGGCGGCGGACCGCCTCGGCTATCTCCTCGGTCGACGCCGAGAAGCCGTCGAGGTTGTAGCAGCGGGCCGTGAGCGACGAGGCAGCGGCCTGGCCCAGTCGCATGAGGCTGAGCGCGGCGTCTTTCACGTAGATGAAGCGCAGCCGCAGTTCCTTGCTCACCTTCAGCACGTACGGGTTACCTTTCGCACATTCCTCGACGACGAGAGAGGTGTAGGCGCTCCAGCCGAAGCCGGGGATACGTCCCGGTCCCAGGATGGACAGGAACCTGACTGCGCGGAAGTCGACGCCGTAGCGGCGGTGGTAGTACTCTCCGAGACGCTCGCTGCAGACCTTCGTGACGCCGTACATCGTCACCGGCATCTGCGCGTAGTCGTTGGGGCAGTCCTCGGGAAGCGACGGCGAGAAGGTGGCCGTGGTGCTCGAGTAGACGATGGTGGGCACGTTGAACAGCCGCGCGGCCTCGAGCACGTTCACCGTCCCGCCGACGTTCACCGCCAGGGCTGTCGCGTGTGCCTGCTCGCTGGCCGGTGGCATGAGAGCACCGATGTGGTAGATGATATCCGGAGAGGTGGCTCGCACCCCGTCCATCACCTCGGCCCAGTTGGACAGGTCCGCCCGCACGACCGAGATGTGGTCGCGGATGTCCTCCGGCAGCTTGTTCGCCGGCGCGAGGTCGAGGATGGAGACGCTGTCGGCGCGCGACAGCAGCAGTCGAGAGAGTTGGCGGCCGACCATACCCGCCCCGCCTGTGATGAGGCACTTCGCCATGGCGCTATGCTCCCTTGAGCCCGAGCAGGGCCTCGAGCCGGGGGTCCTGTCTCCAGATGTTGAAGTTGTAGAAGCCGAGCGACTCGCCCTTCGTGATTTTGCCCGATGCTACCGCCAGCACCTCATCGAAAATGCGCCGGCCCACTGATTCGATGGACTCCGTGCCTTCCATGACTGTGGAGGCGTTGACGTCCATATCCTCAGACATGCGCGCCCATGTCTCCGGGTGGCCGGTCACCTTGACCAGCGGGCAGATGGCGTGACCGAAGCTGCCGCCTCTGCCCGTGGCGAAGACAATGATGTTCGCCCCTGCTGCGGCCTGGTAGGTCATCGCCTGCAGCTCGATGTGGATGCCTTCCTGCAGGTAGAAGCCCGGCGGGTCCGGCACCTGCTCGACGAGGTCCGGACGGACCTTGAGCACGCCGGACACCGGGCGGTGGCCGCTCTTGTGGACGGCGCCGAGCGACTTCTCTTCGAGCGTCGTCAGCCCGCCCAGCACGTTGCCACCGCACATGAAGTCGACGCTTGCCCCGGGCACCGACCAGCGCTTCTCCTCGTCGCCGACCCAGCGGAGGATGTCTTGCCTGACACTCTCGTTGACCGCCCTCCTGGCCAGCTCCTCCTCGGCGCCGATGGCTTCGATGGGTTCGATCATGACAACGCGCGCGCCGGCGTCGACCACGAGGTCTGACATAACGCCTATCGACGGATTGGCGGCTATACCGCTCGTTGTATCGGAGCCTCCGCACTTGACGCCGACGACAAGCCGGCCGATGTCGACCGGGACGCGGTGCTCCTTCGCGGCGTCGCTTACCATCGCCTGGACCGCGGCGCGCCCGCGGGCGATGGCCTCGCGCGTGCTGCCGATCTCCTGGATGTTGATGATGCTGACCGGCTTGCCGGTACTCGCTATCTGCTCGGCCATTGGCTCCGGCCGCTGCCCCTCGCAGCCCATTACCACCAGGACGACGCCGTGGATATTCGGGTTAGTGCAGACGCCGACGATGGTCGGGACGACCTCGATAGCGATGCAACCGTGGTAGTGGGTCACCGCCACGGCGCCCGGGATGCCCTCGGCCATCTGCCGCGCCGCCGGCTCGCCGCAGTCGCATACCGCGAGCACCAGCACCGTATTGCGCACGCCTGCGCGCCCGTCCTTTCTCACGTATCCCTGGAACTGCATGGTTGCTCTCCTTCCGTGACGCTACGCGGCCGGCTTGTGGCCGAGCATGTTCTCGGTCAGGGGCATCCGGTCGCTTGTCACGTTGTGAATGTGGACGTAGTCGCCGGCGTGGATGAACACCGATGCCCGGCCTATCTTTGCGCCGTACTTGGTGATGTCGTGTCCCGAAGGGATGTCCGCAAGAGCTACCTTGTGGCCCAGCGGAAGGGCGTCGTTCACGTGCAGACGCTGAACGACGGCACGGCTGGTGGACAGTACCTCGACCTCGTCTCCCGCGCGCAACTCGGTAAGCGCGGTGGCGACGTTGTCGCGCGGGTCCATGGTGATTGCCTTCTTCATCGGCGCGTCCTCCTTGCGGTCGGTTGTCGCCAATCGTATCGCACTCCGGTTGCGGCCGCACGTCCGGCCGCCCGGCCCCCGGACGGGGAGCCGGAGCAGGGGGAGAACCCTGCTCCGGGATGTTCTCGATTGCGGCGGACCGGGGCGTGAAGCCGCCGGTCATTGCGACGTGATGGCCTTGAGCTGTGCGTCGGAGACGAGCCCCTCCGCGAGCGCTACTTCGGCCGCCCAGCGCGCGGCATTGCCGCAGACTCCCGGACACACCGTCGTGTGGCCGCCGGCATCGTCGAACTTCTTCATCTCGTCCGGATCCGGCATGAAGAAGGGGCGACCGAACAGCTTCGAGTGCAGTTCGCGGCAGACGACGGTACCGTACTCAGCGATGAATCGGTCGTGCACCTTGCGTGCGTTGGCGAAGCTGACGAAGCGGAGGCGCTCAGGGTCAGCGAACTTGTCCCGCTCGCGTCCGCGCAGGCTGCTCAGGAAGGCAATGGCGCCGGAGTAGGCGCCGCACCCGGCATCGCCCATCAGTGCGCTGCCGCCCGCGAAGCCGCTCATCGCCTTGAAGACCGCCTCGTTGGGCATATTGAACGTGTCCTGCAACGCCGCGAGGACGCACTGCGCGCAGCCGCGGTAGGTCTGCTCATACTGGTATCCCAGGTCGTACGCCTTCTTCAGAAGCTTCTCTCTGGTCTTTCCGTCCATCTCCCTCCTCCTGCGCCGGGCTAGTGGACGACGTCTCTGGTCCAGATGTCGACGTACATGCCGATCTTGAGCGACTCGGCCTTGGTCATCTTGCCCGAGGCGACCTCGAGGATCTCCCGGTAGAGCCGTGCGCCGCGCTCCTCGCGCGTCTCTTCTCCGGCCGGGTCCATACAGAAGTCCATGAGGTCGGAGAGGCAGCCGCAGGTAGTCGGGTTGCCCGTCACCTTGATCATGGGCACGAACGGGAAGCCCCACGGCGCGCCTTTGCCGGTGGAAAACATCATGACGGTGGCGCCGGCGGCTGCGAGGCCGGTTATGGCTCTCGGCGCCTGGCCCGCCGTGTCAACGACGTAGAGGCCCTTGCCGCTCGGGCGTTCGCCGAGCTCGAGCACGCCCTGCAGCGTGCTCGTGCCGGCCTTGATGATGGCGCCGAGGGACTTCTCCTCGAGGGTCGTCAGCCCGCCGGCGATATTCGCCTGCGCGATGTTCGCCCCCGGGATGTTGGTGTCCATCTTCTTCTCCAGCCGTGTCACTATCTCAATGAGCTTGGCGCGCACCTCAGGCGTGGCGGCGCGCCGCGCAAGCACGTGCTCGGCACCCGTTATCTCCGTGGTTTCGCCGAAGACGCAGGTGCCGCCGTGGGCGACCAGCGTATCGCACGCCGCGCCGAGCGTGGGGTTGGAGGCGAGGCCGGAAGTCGTGTCCGAACAGCCGCACTTGGCTCCCAGCACGAGGTTGGAGTCGTCCACCTCTTGCCTTCTGACCCTGGAGATGTCCGTGGCCATGAGCCGCGCAAGCCGCATGCCCTCGGCAAAGGTGTTATTCACGCCGCCCAGCTTGTGGACGACGACCTTCTCGACCTGCTTTCCCGTCTTTGCTATCTCCTGCTGGATGTCGTCCACGGAGCCCTCGCCACCGAGGCTGACGAGCAGCACCGCGCCAAGGTTCGGGTTGCTGCCGAGCGCGGCCAGTGTGCGGTGCACGACCATGGTGTCCGACTCAGAGTTGCCGCACCCCTGCTCGTGCGTGAAGGTGGCGCAGCCCGGCACCTGGTTCGCTATCCAGGTGGCAA